>JAKSBN010000093.1 GCA_022361175.1 Pseudomonadota bacterium
ATCCATGGCCGCCGACTCGATGACGTCGATCGACTTCCCCTGGCGGGATGCGAAACGGCGCAGGAAGTGCTGGGCCAGCACCGGGATGTCCTCCGGCCGCTCCCGCAGCGGGGGCACCGTCAGCGGAATCACGGCCAGGCGGTAGTAGAGGTCTTCCCGGAAGCGACCCGCCGCGACCTCCTTCTCCAAGTCCTTGTTGGTCGCCGTCACCAGGCGCACGTCCACGTAGCGCGTGCTCTCGCCACCCACGGCTCGAATCTCCCCGGTCTGCAGGAAGCGCAGGAGCTTGGCCTGCATCGAGAGCGGCATTTCGGCGACTTCGTCCAGAAAGACGGTTCCCCGGTCGGCGTGTTCGAACAGGCCCTTCTTGTTGTTGCTGGCGCCGGTGAACGCGCCGCGCCGGTGGCCGAAGAGCTCGCTCTCCAGCAGCGTCTCCGGAAAGGCCGCCGAGTTGACCGCGCAGAAGACGCGGTCGCGCCGCGGACTCAACTGGTGCAGTGCGCGCCCGATCAGCTCCTTTCCGGTACCGGTCTCGCCGTGGACGAGCACCGTGCTGTCCGTCTGGGCGACCTTCGAGACGAGCTCGAGCAGCTCCTGGATCGCCGGCGACTGGCCGATGACCCCGCAGGCCGCACCGATGTCCACCCCGGCCGCCAGCGCCCCCGCCACCTCGGGCCGCTGCCCCGAGAGAGCGCGGTCCACGATCTTCACCACCTCGCCGATCTGGATCGGCTTGTGGACGTAGTGGGACGCGCCCCGCTGCATGGCGGCCACGGCGTCTTCGACGGAGCCTTCGCCGCTCATCACGACGACGGCCGTACCCGGAGAGCGCTCCCGCAGCGCAGCCAGAGCCGGATAGCCCTCGCCGCCCAAGGCGTACTCACCCATGAACACGATGCGATAGCCGCCGTTCGCCGCCGTTTCGACCGCGTCTTGGTCGCTGGGACAGAGATCGATCTCGTGCCCCTCGCTCCGCAGCGCGATCGCCAGGGACGTGCATACGTTTCGATCATCGTCGACAACCAGAATCCTCGGCACCGGGGACGCTCCTTGTGGTTCGGTTCGGACGCCGCTCAGAGCCGGCGCCCAGCGGCGTTTCGATCGACGCGAAGGTGCTCGTGGGAGCCGGTGACGGAATCCTCCACACCGAATCCATCCAGGCTCCTCACCAATCCGGTCAGGCTAGGTTGATCCCAGGGCTTGGTCAGGAAGAACCAGACGCCGGCCTCGTTGACCGCTTCGCGCAGACGTTGGAAGTGACAGTGACCCGTGATCAGCACCCGCTTGACCGACGGGTGAGTGCGACGGATCCAAGCGAGAAATGCGACGCCGTCGTCGTTCCCCAGTCCGTCGGCGGCAATGACCGCGTCGACCTGGCGCGTGGACAGGATCGCGCCGGCCTCCCGCCACGTGGCGACCGAGAGCGGCTGCTGGCCCAGCGCAGTGAGCTCGCGCCCGAGCGCCCGCCTCGCCGCGGGAGACGGGTCGACGACGAGCAGGGAGTGAGGCCGCTGCGGAGCCGCCCCGTCGTTCCGGCCGGTTCCGCCCAGGTTCGGTCGCGTGCGGCTTCCGGGCCGCGAGTCCCTCACTTCCGGACGCGACCAGGGGGCGGCACATTCTGCCGTGTGCTCGTTCCGAGCTGAAAGACGACGGCCTGCAGAAGGAAAGACGGAAGTCGGCTGCGCCATCACCTTTCCCCCTGTGTAACCACACTGCACGATTGCAGCATTGCTTCAGGGATCGGCGACGAGTCGGCGTTCTTTAGCGCTATTTGTGCAGCGTTGCGCTGGAAACGGGATCCGCGCTTCGGCGCAGGGGCGAACCACCGGCTGCCGCGTCCGGCAGGTCCCTCCGGCTGTGGCGTTCAGTTTGGCGAACGGGATCGTTTCACTTCGAAACGCCCGCAGGCAGAGGCTGCCCTGCCCCGGGCAGACCTTGCCGAGGGATCGCAGCCGCTCTCGCGGCTCGTCTACTCGCGGGTGCGGCGTCGCGCGCGGGATCCGGCTTCCGCGCGTTTGGGATCGCGGATGAAGACGAACTCGACGCGCCGGTTCGTGGCGCGGTTCTCGGGAGTCTCGTTGGACACCAGCGGCCGCGTGTCCGACATGCCCGTGGCGCTCAAGCGCGAGGCGGGGATCTCGCCCACGTCCACCAGATAGCGCAGGGTCGCTATGGCCCGGGCGGCGGAGAGATGCCAGTTGGTGGGAAAGGCCGGCGAGCCGATGGGCCGCTCGTCCGTGTGCCCTTCGATGGCGATCTCGTACGGAAACTCGCGGGCCAGCGCCACGATCTCGTCCAGGAACAGGAACGACTGGGGCAACAGCCGATCGGATCCCGGCTCGAAGAGCACGTTGCCCTTCAGCCGAATCGTCACGCCCCGGTCACCGAGCGACGCATCGAGAATGCCCGACAGCTGTTGGGTGGAGAGGAAACGCTGGATCTCGGCCAGCATGGCCGCATCCACCTGCGACGACGACGCGTTCGAGGTGGGAAGCTCCATCACGTCGATGTAGGGCCGCGTGCGGCGGTCCGAGAGCTCGACCACGGATGTGCTGCGCAGCTCGAAGTGGCCCGGGTCCTGCTCCACGACGCCCAGCGCCGCCTTCACGGAGCCGATGGCCTTCAGGAAGAGCTGCTTCTCCATGCTGGCAAACGTCAGCATCAGCACGAAGAAGGTCAGCAGCAGGCTCATCAGGTCGCCCAGGGTGGCCATCCAGGCCGGCGCGCCCGGTACGCACTCGCACTCCTCTTCTTCGTCCATGGGCTACTTGGCCGCCTCTTGTCGCGCCCGCTCCTCCGGAGACAGGAAGGCGTCGAGCTTGGATTGGATGACCATGCTGTTGTCGCCCTTCAGGATCGACTCCACCCCCACGATCGCCAGACGCTTGCGGTGCACCTCCTCCACGGTGCGGTTCTCGAGCTTGTCGGCGATGGGGTTGAAGACCAGGAACGCCAGAATCGCGCCGTACAGCGTCGTCAGCAGCGCGACCGCCATGGCCGGGCCGATGGAGTCCGGATCCTCGAGGTTCCGAAGCATCTGTACCAGGCCGATGATCGTCCCGATCAGGCCCATGGAGGGCGCCGTCCCGCCCATGAAGCGGAAGATCTTCTGCCCGCGCTGGTGGCGCTGCTTCAAGGCGAAGAGCTCGCTGGTGAGCGTCGTCTTGATGATGTCCGGCGACAGGCCGTCGACGCCGAGCCGGACTCCGCGCGCCATGAAGTCGTCGTCGATCTGCTCGCCTTCCAACGAGACGAGCCCCTCTTTCCGCGCCTTGCCCGCCAGGTGCACGATGGTCGGAATCATCTCGTCCGCCGGTCGGCTGCGGTCGAAGAACGCCTGCAGCATGACCTTGATGGCGCCCAGGACGTAGGGCACACGCTGGTTGATGAGCGTGGCCGACAGCGTCCCGCCTACGACGATCAGCACGGACTGGACGTTGACGAACGGCATGATGCCGCCGCCGAGCGCCATGGAACCCAGGATCAACCCGAAGCCGAGCACGATCCCGACGAGCGTACCGAGGTCCATCACCCCCTCCCCGAAGCGAAGACCTTTCGTCCGTTCCTATCGGCACGCGTGCAACGACACTCGATCCGGAGTTCTCTCGGTGTGGAAACGCCTACGCCTGGCGTTTCGGCGGCGGGGCCTCCTGCAGGTCCAACAGATCGCCCACGGTCTCGAGCCCGCGGGCGTCGCAGCGCTCCATCAGCTCCAGCCAGATCTTGGCGGTGGCCAACGCATCGCCGAGCGCCCGATGGCGGCCCGCGTTGGAGATCCCGAAGTGCGCCGAGAGCTGGTCCAGGTTGTAGCGGCCGAGCTCCGGAACCAGGCGCCGGCCGAGCCGACGCGTGCAGAAGGTCGGGCCGTCCAGGCCGGGCAGGCCCTGCGCGGCCAGGTCGCGTTCCACGAAGCCCTCGTCGAAGCGCGCGTTGTGGGCCACGAATCCCGCCTCCGGGCGTTCCGCCAACCAGTCCCGAAAGCGCCCGAGCACGGGACCGAGCGGCGAGGCGTCCCGAACCGCCGCGTCTTCGATCCCCGTCAGGCGGGAGATGCGGGGTGGGATGGGCTCGGGCGGTCGCACCAGCTCCTGGAAACGCGCCGTCGTGTGCGCCCCCTCGACACGCACCGCCCCGATCTCCAGGATGTGGGCGCCCTGCTTCGAGAGGCCGGTCGTTTCCAGATCGACCACGTGGAAGACCGCCCCCGCCAGCGAGCGCTCGGCCGTCGCGGCCTCCCGCGGCTCGCGCAAGACGGCCGCCGGCAGCGTCTCGCCCAGCGAGGCCGCGGGCCGGCCCAGCAGCGTCGCCACCAACTGCCGCGCCAGCTCCGGCGGCGGCGGCTTCGACATGGCGAGCAACGACTGGGCCAGATCGGCGACGGGTACGGGGCGCCCTTTGCGATGCCACGCGCGACGCCACACCCGCAGACGCCGGCCGAGCTCGACGGGCAGCGATCCGGACAGAATCCACCTCCGACGCGTGAGGAAGCGCGCCTGAGCGGGGGGAACACCAGACTATCGCGTTCCCCGACCTACTCCAGCCGAGCGCGACCCAAGACTCCCGCGACCGGAGTGCCGAGGCGCGCCGCTGGCAAGGCGCGTGAGCGAAGCCGTAGTCCCCTACGGCGAACGAAACGCAACGCCGCCAGCCGAGCGCGACCCAAGACTCCCGTGGCCTGAGTGCCGAGGCGCGCCGCTGGCAAGGCGCGTGAGCGAAGCCGTAGCAGCGCTACGGCGAGCGAAACGCAACGCCGCCAGCGGCGATGCCTCGGCACTCAGGCTAGTGCGAGGCTCGGTCGTAGGCCCTGCCCAGATCGCCGGGGGCGCGACCGCCCGCGCTGAAGAGCAGCACCACCAGCGTCATCAGGTACGGGAACATCAGGGCGGCCTGGTAGGGCACGCCGATCCCCTCCGCCTGGAGCCGCAGCTGCAGAGCCGAAGCTGCCCCGAAAAAGAGCGCCGCGCCCGCTACGCCCAGCGGATTCCAACGCCCGAAGATGACGACGGCCAGGGCCATGAAGCCGCGACCCGCGGTCATGCCCTCGCTGAAGGTGTTGGATTGGGCCAGGGTCAGCGCCGCTCCGCCGAGACCGGCCAGCGCCCCGCCGCACAGGATCGCCAGCCAGCGGATCCGCACGACGGAAAGGCCCTCGGCGTCCGCGGAGCGAGCAGACTCGCCGACGGCCCGCAGGCGCAAACCGGCCCGCGTGCGGGCCAGGCCGAAGGCCAACAGGAGGGCGCCCGCCAGGGCCGCGGCGACGAAGGGACTCTGCCCGAAGACCAGCGTGCCCAGCACGGGCACGTCCTGGCCGAAGCCCCAATCCACCAGGGTGCGGCCCGACGGCACGCGTCCCTCGTAGAGGGCGCGCGCGGCCAGACCGGTGCCACCCAGGGCCAGCAGGTTGATCGCCATGCCCATCACGATCTGGTCGCTGCGCCGGTTGACGACGAAGAAGGCGAAGACGGCGGCCAGCGACATCGCGCCGGCGACGGCGCCCAGCACTCCCCACGCCGGCGAACCCAGGGCGATCCCCGTGGCGAAGCCCGCGAAGGCACCGGACAGCATGATGCCCTCGGTGCCGATGTTGACCACGCCGGAGCGCTCCACGATGAGCTCGCCCAGCGCCGCCAGCAAGAGCGGCGCCGCCAAGCGCAGGCTGGCTTCCAGCAGCGCCTCCACTAGCCGTCCTCTTCCGCGCGCGCGGTCGTGCGCGAACGCGCGAAGGCGAGCCCGATCGAGAGCACGATCACCACGCCCTGAACGATCTCGGTGGCCACCGCCGGAACCCGAGCCTCCCGCTGCATGGCGCCGGCCCCCGCCTCCAGCGCGCCGAAGAAGAGCGCGGACGGCACGACCGCCAGCGGGTGCAAGCGCGCGAGCAGGGCGACCGCGATGGCCGTGTAGCCGTAGCCGGGGGAGAGCTTCTCGAACAGGCGCCCCGTCACCCCGGCCACCTCGAGGGCGCCGGCCAACCCGGCCAGGCCGCCGGCGAAGGCCAGCACGCCGACGCCGTAGCGCTCCGGCGAGATGCCGGAGAAGCGCGCCGCCACCGGCGACAGACCGACCGCGCGCAACCGAAAGCCGGCCGCGGTTCGAAACAGCCCCACGCTACAGGCGGCGGCCAGGAGCGCGGCCAGCGGCACGCCCAGGTGGACGCGGCCCCAGGCCGGCAGTCGGGCCGCCGCCGGGAAGGCGTCGCTCTGGGGATAACCTCCGCTTCCCTGCAGCGGGCCGTGCACCGCGTAGGCCACCAGCTGCAGGGCGATGAAGTTGAGTAGGATCGTGGAGATCACCTCGCTGACCCCGCGACGCGCCCGCAGCACGCCGGCGACGCTCGCCACCGCCGCGCCGCCGAGAACACCCGCCGACAGCAGCGCGGGCAGGGCGACGAACCCGGGCGCCTCCGCCAGCCAGCGCGTCGCCACGACCGTCGCGAAGAGGGCCCCGGTGACGAACTGGCCCTCGGCGCCGATGTTCCAGACGCCGCTGCGGAAGCAGAGCGCCACCGCCAGCCCCGTGAGCAGCAGGGGACAGGTCTTGAGCAACGTCGCCGTCCAGGCCGCCGGACTGCCGAACGCCCCCTCCAGGAGGGCTCCCAGCGCTCGACCGGGCGGATAGCCGAGGAGAGCCAGCAGCAGCGCGACGACCCCGAGTGATGCGGCCACCGCCACCACGGGTCGAAGCAGCAGGTCGAGTCGGCGCCGCGCGGCCGCGTTCACGGCGACGCTCCCAAGAGAATCGCGCCCACGGCGGCGCGATCGGCGCCGGCGGGCACTTCGCGCAGGCGGCCCCGCACCAGCGCCACCACGCGATCCGCCAGCGACAGGACTTCGTCCAGCTCGGTCGAGATGAGCAGCACGGCGCCGCCCCGCGATCGCAGCGCCAGAAAGCGCTCGTGCACGAAACGCGCGGACCCGACGTCGAGACCGCGGGTGGGATTCACGGCCACCAGCACGCGCGGCTCGCGTTCGAACTCCCGGGCCACGGCCAGCTTCTGCGCGTTCCCGCCCGAGAAGACCGCCATGTCGGCGTCCGGATCCGGCGGCACGATGCCGTAGTCGGCGATTCGACGACGCGCCGCCGCCCGGGCCGGGCCGGGCCGAAACCAGCCGCGGGGAAAGACGCTCTCGTCGTCGTACGTGCCTTTCAGGATCAGGTTCTCGTACAGGCGCAGCCCCGGGATCAGCCCGGCACGCTCCCGCTCGCCCGAGAGGTGGCCGACCCCGGCGTCGCGCAGCCGCCGCACCCCGGGCTCGAGCGCCCTCCCCTCCACGCGGATCTCTCCGCTCGTGCGCGCGCGCACGCCGGCCAGCACTTCTTCCAGCTCGCGTTGACCGTTGCCGTCGATGCCCGCGATGCCCACGATCTCGCCGCCGTGCACCGTCAGGTTGAGATCGCGCAAACGGCTCGCTTCGCGCAGACCGGGCGCCGAGAGGCCGCGCAGCTCGAGCCGCGGGCCCTCCGGCCGCTCCGGCGCGGGCGCGCGCGCCAGCGCCGGAAGATCCCGCCCCAGCATCAACCGGCCGAGCTGCTGCGCCTCCACCGCCTGGGCCGACAGCGTGTCCACCACGCGCCCCCTACGCAGGACGGTGACCCGGTCGGCGACGGCCTCCACCTCGTCCAGCTTGTGGGAGATGAAGACGAGACTGCGACCCGCATCCCGCAGGCGCCGCAGCGCCGGAAACAACTGCTCGGCCTCGCCCGGAGTGAGAGCGGCGGTCGGCTCGTCCAGAATCAGAATCCGCGCGCCCCGATCCAGCGCGCGCAGGATCTCGGCGCGCTGGCGTTGGCCCACGGAGAGGTCGTCCACGCGCGCCCCGGCCGGCACCTCGAGACCGAAGCGCTCGGACAGCGCGCGGAGGCGCCGCCGGGCGGAGGACGGATGAAAGCGCCAGGCACGCTGGGTCGCGCCGTAGAAGAAGTTCTCCTCCACCGTCATGGCCGGAATCAGGGTCGAGTGTTGGTGCACCATGGCGACGCCCAGTTCGGCCGCGCGAGCGGGCGAGTAGGTGTCGGGGTCGACGACCACCCCGTGCAGGGCCAAGTGCCCGCGATCGGGACGCACCAACCCGATCAGCACGTTCATGAGCGTGGACTTGCCGGCCCCGTTCTCGCCCAGGATCGCGTGCACCTCGCCCACTTCGACGCTGAGATGGATGTCGTCCAGAACGGGGTTGCCGGGCACGAACGACTTGGAGATGCCCGCCAATGCGACGGGCGGGATCTCCGCCGGCGCTGCTGCCTGACTCAGAAGTCGCCCCGGGGCACGACCAGCTCGCCGGCGCGAATGCGGGCCTCGAGACCGGCCAGCTCGCTCGCCAGCTCGGCCGGAATCTGCTTCGCCAAGGCGGCGTTGAACTCGAGCGCCACGACCCCGGTGGACATCCCCAGCCGAACCGGCTCGGCAGCGAAACGGCCCGACTGGACGCGGCGCGCCACCTCGATGAAGGCGCCGGGGATGTCGAGGGTGGCGGACGCCAACACGACGTCGGCGGCCATCTCGTTCTGGTTGCGATTGGTGCCGAACGCGAACACGCGCCGGCCCGCACGAGCGCTCTCCGAAGCGGCCTGGAAGACGCCGCGCCCGGCCTCGTTCGCCTGGTGCAGCAGGAAGTCGGCCCCCGCCTCGATCAGCGCCTGGGCCTGCTCGCGCGCGGCCGCCGTGTCCTCGAAGTTCCCGAGGAAGACCTCGCGCACGTCGACGTCGGGCCGCGCGGCCTCGGCACCGGCGCGAAACGCGAGGAACGTGCTTCGAATCGAAGGCAGCTCGATGCCCCCCACCAGCCCGAGCGTCCCGGTCTCGCTCATGCGCGCCGCCAGGAACCCGCACAGGTAGGTGGCCTGCTCCAGCTCGAACACCATGGGAGCCACGTTCGCGCGCACCGTGTCGCCGGACGTCGTGACGAAGATCGTGTCCGGAAACTCCGCGCCGACGGTGGCCGCGGCGTCCTGATACTCGAAGCCGTGACCGAAGACCAGATCGAAGCCGCGGTCGGCGTAGTCGCGAAACGCCTCCTCGAACTCGGCCGGAGTCTTCGTCTCCACGTGGGAGACCCGCGCTCCCAGCTCGGATTCGATCCTCATCAGCCCGTCGTAGGCTCCGGCGTTCCAGCCGCCGTCGGCGATGGAGCCCGGAGTCAGCAGCGCGACCTCGAAGGCTTTCGAATCCGACGCTGCCGGCGGCGAGGAGTCGGTGGACTCACCGCTGCAGGCGCCCACCGCGAGAGCGGTCAGCGCGGACAGCAGCAGGAGCGGTCGACGGAGATTTGCGGAGTGCGAGCGCGGCATGACCGCGGAGTATGGAAACCCGGGACCGCGGCGTCAACGCGTCGCGGAGGTGCTGGGAGGCTTCAGCGTGGGTCAGCGGCCGGTGGCGGCCAGCTTGGATTCGGCCTCGCGCTCGCGGCGAACCGTGTACTCCGTCGAGTCGCTGAAGACCTTGAGCGGGACCCACTCGGGCATATGGGACATGCGCTTCATCTCGCTGGTCATGGCTCCGGTGGGATCGATGACCCAGGGATCGTCCGCCTCCTCGAACCAGAGCGTCACCATGTGGTGCTGCCCGTCCGAAGGCCGGTAGACGATGGCGCGATACACCTCGCGGGCGCTGAATCCCATGTCGCGCAGCGCGTGGTAGACGAGCAGCTCGAGACCGTCGCAGTCGTCGCCGTTCCCGCGCAGGGTCTCTTCCAGCGTGGCCCAGTGATCGATGGGGCCGTCGGCGACATAGTGCTGGTGCGCCTGCTGCTGGATCCACTCCGCGTACTCGCGCGCCACGGCCCGCTTGCGATCGGCCCGAAACTGGAAGTACTTGTCGCGCAGCGTGCCCGGAGCTTCCACGACGGCCGGGCTCTCGTTGCCCGGTTCCGCAACGGCGGGCACCTGGGCCACGATGCTGCCGTCGTCGGCCAGCTCGCGCCGTTGCCAGGCAGAGATCTTCCCCGTCCACGCGTCGCTCAGATCGGGAGCGGCGAAGTAGTCATACTGGAGGGGAAGCCGCCCAGTGCCGGTGCACCCCATTCCGAGCAGAACGCCCACGGTGGCGAAGATCACCCAGATGCCCATTCGCGCTGTCCGATAAAGGCCCCGCATACGTGGGGTACCCATCGGCCGATCCGCGGAATGGGTTGAGCGTAAGTCCCCGAAACCCGAGGGGAAATTCGTTCCAAATCGAAATGCGGCGGGGCGAAATGCGGCGGAGCCGCGGGCAGATGCGGACGCAGACTGCCGGTGGCTGGGATCACCACCACCGAATCCCCTTGGGAATCCGTCGCTCGGAGCCTCAGGCGGGGATCATCACCGCCGCCTGGTCGCAGGCGCCCACGAGTACGAAGAGGAGGACGAAGAACACCACCATGGCCGGAATCCCGCCCACGACGTAGAGCACGGACACGAGGTCGACGGTGCCTCGCTCCTGCTGTTCCGGCTCACCCATTCTCTTCTTCCCTCCATCTGTACCCCGAGTACCGGGGTCGATCTCGTACCGCTGTCGGTCCCACCGTCGGGCTCGCCTCCGATTGGGCGCGCGGGAGCGTAGCCTCGATCCACCCCGGCGCAACGCAACGGGGCGTGGCACTTGGGCTCATTCGCCCTGTTGCTGCCAGGCTCGCCACTCCGGAGGCACCTTCGCCAAGTCGGCCGCGACCCCGAGATCCCGCAGGTCCCGCTCGGCTGCCGCCACCGCCTCGCGGCGCTTGCGAATCTCGGCGCGCAGCCGAAAGCTGACCGGCGTCTGCTCCGGGTTGGTGTTGGTGGCGCCCGGCGGCGCGACCTGCCACTGGGCACCCGCGCCCTGCGCCAGCTGCTCCAACTCGTCCTGGGCTTCTTGCAACGAACGGCGGGCGTCGGCCAGCTGGGTCTCGGCCTCGCGAAAGCGCTGCCGCCACTTGGAGGCGGTCTCGGCGGAGTGAGTCGGGGGCTCCTCGAACGAGTCGGGCAGCTTGAGGAGCTTGTCGAGCCCCACGGGGGGAGGAGACTCCGCCGACGCAGGACCGGGGGCAAAGGAACACAGACCGACTCCCAAGATGGAGGCGAGCAGCGTGTGAAAACACGGAACGCGGAGTCGGCGCGCTCCCTCTCCGGCCCAGGCGCCGCGCCCCGCGCGCTCACGATCACGCCCTCCGTCATGCCCGCCCGCTTGCTTCAACTCGATCGTCCCTTCCACCTGCCCTTGAAGCCCCAACATAGCGTCGCCCCCGCGGCCCGGAACCTCATGAGAATCTTGGTCAAGGCCCCGCAGAAACCGCCGATAACCAGTACGAGATCCTCGCTCTGGCCGGGGGCACGACTCCTGCGGAGGGAATCTGGCGATGGAACGGGAAACGTTGAATCGTCTCCTGCGCCTGGGCCTCGAAAAGGGTGCCTCGGACATCCACTTTCAGGTGGGCTATCTGCCGCTCTACCGCTTCAACGGCAACCTGGTGGAGCTGCGGTACAAGGTCCTGACGCCCGCGGACACCGAAGAGTTCGCGCGCATGCTCATGGAGCAGGAACCCGAGGACCGGCGCAACCTCGACTTCAACGAGCGCGACCTGGCCTTCGAGCTCTCGGGCGAGGGCCGCTTCCGCGTGAACATCTCCCGGCAGCGCCGCTACTACAACCTGGTGCTGCGCGTCGTTCCGCCCACGATCCAGAGCTTCGCCGACCTCAACCTGCCCAGCTCGCTCAAGGAAATCGCCAAGCTGCGCCGCGGCTACGTGCTCGTCACGGGCGCCACCGGCATGGGCAAATCGACGACCCTGGCGGCGATCATCGAAGAGATCAATCGAACCCGAAACTCCAAGATCATCACGATCGAGGACCCGATCGAGTTCGTCTTCACCCACGACAAGAGCATCATCACGCAGCGCGAAATCGGGACCGACACGGACGGCTTCCCGGACGCGCTCCGCGCGGCCCTGCGCCAGGATCCCGACTGCATCATGGTGGGCGAGATGCGCGACCTGGAAACGGTCGACACCTCCCTCAAGGCGGCCGAGACGGGCCACTTGGTCTTCTCGACCATCCACACCAGCGACGTGGCATCGACCATCAACCGGCTGGTGTCGTTCTTCCCCGTCGAAGAGCAGCTGAACGTCCGCGCGCGACTGGCGGACAATCTGGAAGCCGTCGTGTCGCTGCGGCTGCTGCAGAACCTGAAGAAGGACGGACGCGTGCCGGCCGTCGAGGTCATGCGCAGCACGCGCACCATCCAGGAGTGCATCAAGGACCCGGCCCGGGGAGCGGAAATGACCAACTACATCGCCCGCGGCCGCTCGGAGGGTATGCAGAGCTTCGACCAGCATCTGCTCGATCTCTACCGCGCCAACAAGATCTCGCTGGAGACCACCCTGAGTGCCGCTTCCAACCCGACGGACTTCAAGACCAAGCTGGAGATGGAGGGCTTGGTGACGGAATCCGAAGGCGAGGAAGAGAAGCAGGAAGTGCCCGTGCAGCTCGAGCCGGACGATCGGTTCTAAGGCGCCCGGCGCACCCGCACACGACGACAGAGAGAGGCAGGCACCGGAGACATGGCTGAGCGAGAACCGTCCGACCACCTGACCACGGCGCTCCGAGCCGCGGCAGCCCGCGCGAGCGAGGCGTCGGGTGGTGGATGCGCCCTGCTCTTCTGCGCAGCGCCGGGCCAGACGCCCGACGTCCGCGCCGCCGCCGGCTTCGAGACGCCCGAGGCGGCGAAGGCCGCCGCCGTGGCCATGCTGCCTCAGGTGGTCGAGGTGACGAAGTCGCCCAGCCTCGCCACGACGCCGCCGCCCGAGGGCTTCGAGGGCCCCACCACCGTGACCCTCTTCCCCATCGAGACCGAGGGTCGCACGCACGGGGCGCTCGTGGTGGGAACCGTGGCAGAGTTGGAGGAGTCGCGGCAGCTGGCGCTGGAGCGCCTGACCGCGAACGTCGCCTTCCAGCTCGACTACGCGGTGCTGAAGGCCGAGGTGGGCCAGTTGCGCGGCGCCCTGTCCGAGCAGGAACAGCAGGCCACCGCCAAGCAGGACGAACTGCTGAAGCTCTCCGAGGAGCTCTTTGCCCAGGACATCGAGCTTCTCCGCAGCAACGAGAAGTTGGGCAAGGTCGAGCAGCTCAAGAACGACTTCATCGAGAAGATGTCTCGCGAGCTGCGGACCCCGCTCAACAGCATCATCGAGGCGATCATCGCCGTTCTGGCCGGCGAGAACGACGCGCTCTCCGACCACGCGAAGGACAACCTACGCACGGCCCTCGACGAAGGCGCCGCCTTCCTGCGCACGCTCCAGAACATCCTCGATCTCTGGCGCATCAAGCAGGGCGAGCTGCCCATCGAGAGCCAGGACGTCAACTTCGCCGAGGTGGTCGAGGAGGCGATCTTCAGCGTTCAGGACACACTGGGCGACAAGCCGGTCGTGATCGAGAAGAAGCTGGACGCCCCGTTTCCGAAGCTCAAGACCGACCTGGCCAAGATCAACCAGATCCTGTTCCTGCTCCTGGACAACGCCGCCAAGTTCACCCGGGAGGGGCGCATCGAGATCCGCGCCCGCGTCGAGGAGGGGGAGCTGCGCTGCGAGCTCCAGGACACCGGGATCGGCATCTGCCCGGACGACCAGGAGTTCATGTTCGACGAGTTCTTCCAGGTCGACGAGCTCTCGTCCACCCGCTACCGGGGTGCCGGACTCGGCCTGGCCTTGGTGAAGGACCTGCTGCACCTGCTCGACGGGACCATCAAGCTGGAGAGCGAGGTGGGCATCGGGACGACGGTGCGGTTCTCCGTCCCCGCCCACACGGTCTAGACGGCCGCGACTAGTCTTCCCGCTCGTCCGGGTAGTCGGGCTTCACGTAGCCCGCGGCGATCTCCCGCAGCGACTGCACCACTTCCTTGTTGTCCTCGTTCTGGACGAGCGACCGCGCACCCTTCTTGAGCTGCTTGGTCCGGATCGCGGCCATCTGAACCAGATGGAAGCGGTTCGGGACGTTCTCGGTGCAGTCTTCGATCGTGATGCGCGCCATGGTGCCTCTTCGGGCCCCCTGGGGACCCCGGGTTGGGAAATGGGAGGCTAGATCAATCGTCGACGGCGAGCCACCTCAGGTCCGGGCGCCTCGCCAGCCCCCCTGAAACGAGCCCCAGAGAAGGAAACCCCGGCCGACGAAACGCCGGCCGGGGTCCGCGACCTTCCCTGAGGAAGGACATCCGCTGGTTCCGGATCAACCGGCCTTGCGGCGTGCCTTCCTCCGCGGGGCCTTCTTCTTGGAGGCCTTCTTCTTGGTCGCCTTCTTGCGGCGCGCCTTCTTCTTGGTCGCCTTCTTCTTCGTGGCCTTCTTCTTGCGCGTGGCCTTCTTCTTGGTGGCCTTCTTCTTCGTAGCCTTCTTCTTGCGCGCCTTCTTCTTCGTGGCCTTCTTCTTGGCGGCCTTCTTCTTGGTCGCCTTCTTCTTCGTGGCCTTCTTCTTCCGGCTAGCCTTCTTGCGCGTAGCCTTCTTGCGCGTGGCCTTCTTCTTCGTTGCCTTCTTCTTACGAGCTGCCATTGCTTGGGTCACCCCCCATTACATGGTCACTTGAGACACGGTCCCATCACTCTCGAAAGGGCCCGGCTCATCCTTCGACTCGCCGGTTCGGCCGTAACAATGCGTCCGACCGTGCCTTTTGTTGCCCCGTGTATCGGAGCCCGAAAGCGGCGACTTGACGGTAATCACGACCGTTTCCATCGCAAACCGAGGCTCTAGCGCCATTGTTGCGGGTGAGGCTAACAACGTGCTTTCGAGATCGTCAAGGGAAAAGCAGAAAAAAATCAAGACGATGGCGCGCAAAATTGCTGGCAACAAACCCAAATCAGGACCAACGGAAGCCGTTCGGGCCAAGCGTGGATGTGTCGCGCGCGCGCGTACGCACGCGCGCGACACGCGCTTGCGCACGTTCTTTGGAAGTCGTGAGTGACGAACGGGAGCCGCACGAGGCGGCAGTCGACGGGTTGGCTAGCGCTTGCGCTTGTGTCGCGCGCGCTTCAGCAGCTTCTTCTTCTTGTGCTTCCGCATCTTCTTGCGGCGCTTCTTGATGACGCTGCCCAACGCTCGAACCTCTTCGCAGTCCACTGAGGGGCCTGATGGATAGTCAGTCGGGAGCGCGAAGTCAAGCCGAGACGGAAATTCCCGTCCATTCGCCGTCGGCTGGGCCGTCGGTTGGCGCGGTTCGCCCCTAGGCGGCCAGAGACCGCGGGCCGCCCCCGAGTCGATGCCGGGCGCGCCCGAGCCAGCGGTTCAGCAAGTGCCGCCGCGGAAGGAATCCGAGCACGGGCCGACGGCGCTCCCCCAGCCGGCACAGCGCCCGGTCGAGACCCGGGTGGGCGGGGTCGATCATCAATCCCCGACGCAGATAGCGCACGGCTTCGTTCTTGAACCCGTACACCAGGTGCACCCGGGCCAGGTTCAGATACAGATCCGGATTGAAGAACTCCTGCTTGGCCGCCGACCGGCACAGCTCGACGGCCTCGTCGAAGCTGCGACGCGCCAGCGCGAGGCCCAGGCCGTAGGCAGAGCGCACGCGGGCGTTCGCGGGGTCGCGGTGGTGCGCCGCGGCCAGCGGTTCGAGCGCCTCTTCGAAACGCTCCTCCTTCAACAGCGCGAGCCCACGCTCGAAGGATTGATCCGGACACTCGATCGCGGTCATGGTTCGCTTCCCTCCGAAACCGCGGCCGTGCCGCGGCGGTTGCCCTGGCGAGCGCAAGCCTCGACCTCCGCGGGCTGCACGCGCTCTGCCGGTGGAGAGAGCAAGGGACGTGCCGCCCGGGGAACGCGCAACCAGAGGGCGAAAACACCCGGTTTTCTGAGCGCGGCGCCGAGACGGCATTCGCCCCTGGAGTACGAGTTCGAAACTGCGAAGTTCGAAATCGTTCGCAGCCGCTTCGGCTAACGGTCGAGCAAGTCTCCGCGCTCGGCCGCCTCGAACTGGCGCTGGAGAGCGGCGAAAGCGGCGGCGTCGAAGTCGCGATAGCGATCGTCGCCTCGCGTGCGGAAGTAGAGGGGCGCTTCGGGCAGACGTCGGCGATCGAAGTGCTGCTGCTTCAGGTACCGCACCAGGACCTTCTGGGTCTGGGTGTACTCGAACTCCTCCACCACCCGGACGAAATCCGGGAACCACTTGCGGTCCATGCTGCCGTGCTCGACCTGCCCTTCGCAGAAGCGGAAGAACTCGGCCGGGTCGAACGCCGCTCCCGGTCGCAGCTTCAGCGCCACCATGACGAGTTCGTCGGACACGGCACAGGGCACGCCGTAGGCCGCAGCGAGCATCACGTCGGGGTGCTCTTGCACCAGCCGGGCGACCTGCGCCGCGGAGAAGTTCTCGCCGTCCTTGCGAATCCAGTCGTCGGTCCGACCGTCGAAGTAGAGGTAGCGCCGCCCCTCGTGGAGCAGCATGTGCCCCAGGTCGCCGGAGTGGTAGACGCCGTCCCGGTACTTGCTGCTGTTGGCGTTCTCGTTCTTGTAGTAGCCCTGGAAGAGCGAGGTATCCGGCGCCACGCGGCAGATTTCGCCGACGGCTTCGGCGTAGTTGACGATCTTCCCGTCCGCATCCAGCTCGGCGGGCGGGCACTCGCGCCCCTGCTCGTCCAGGATCTGGACGGCCGGGTCGCTGACCTCTCCCACGCTCCCGCGCGGGTCGCCGATGCGGCGGAACGTGCTGATGGCCGCCTCGGTGGAGCCGTAGAGCTCCAGCATGTCCTCGAGCCCCAGCCACTCGGTGAAGCGGTCGATGTCGGGGGGCGACGCGCCGTTGCCGAGCGCGTACCGCAGGCGGTTGTCGGCGTGGCCGGCCACCTCCGCCAGGATTCGCGCCTCGTCTCCCCCGAACTGCTTGTCGATGGCGCCCAGGATGTAGTGGACCGGCTCGCCGACGTAGTTCCAGTAGGTGACGCCGTACCGCAGAACGTCGGGGACGAACTGGCTGGCGCTGAACCGCTCGCGCATGGCGAGGGTGCCGCCCGCGAAGAACGCCGGCTGGAAGCCCAGGAACATGGCGTTGGAGTGGAAGAGCGGCATGCACGCGTAGCCGACGTCGTCGACGCCCAGCCCGAGGTTGCGGCCCACCCCCATTCCGATGGCCAGCAGCTTGAAGTGGTTGTTGTTGATGCCCTTGGGCAACCCCGTGGTCCCGGAGGTGTAGATGACCATGAGGTTGGTCTCGGGGGTGACCTGCGCCTCGGGCGCCGCCAGCGCTTCGTCGGGCTTGGCCACTTCCTGGGACAGGCACTCGCGGAAGTCGCGGCCGTCCAGGTCGTGTTCGTCGGAGGTGCGCAGCACCAAGATGTCTTCCGGCTTCGCGAACTCGAGCCGGTCCCGGACGCGCTCGATCTCCGGCAGGAAGCGCTCGTCCACTACCACGACGCGCGCCTCGGACTGGTTGAGAACGCCCGCCAGGACGTCTCCCCGCAGGCCGGTATTCACGCCGAACAGCGTCGCCCCGGCGTAGCCGCACCCCCCGTACAGCGACAGCAGCTCCAGGTGGTTCTCCAACACCATCGCGACGTGCGGAGCGCCCTGTCCGCCCTGGCGCCCGAGCCGGGACTGCAGGAAGTGCGCGGTGCGTACGCTCTCGTTGCGCAACTCGGAGTACGTCCAAGCGCGATCGCCCTGGCGTACGGCCACGCGCTGGGCCAGCTCGGGGTGGGTGCCACGGGCTTCGATTTGGGCACCCAGGGTGAAGGGCGCGGTCAGGGAGTTGGGGCTGAACGGCAAGGCAAGATCCTCCGGTCTCTCACAGGACAGGCGATCTTACCAGAGTCGACGCCTCGGTCAGGTTCGCAACGTGCGGGATCGGCCGCAGCGGCGAGCCCCGGATGGCAGGCGGGATTCGAGGCGGAACGGCGCCTGCGACGGGGGTTCGCCGCATTCGCAGGCCTCTTTCCAGCTGGCGCTAGTGCTCGATGATCTCGAGGATGTAGCGCTTCTTCTCTTTCCCGCTGGCCGCCGCCATGATGGTCCGGATAGCGGAGGCGTGCGCCCCGCCCTTGCCGATGACCTTTCCCAGATCTTCCTTGGCCACGCGCAATTCGAGCACATGCGCGTGTTCGCCGATCACTTCCTTGATCTGGACTTCCTCCGGCCGATCCACCAGTGCCTGAACGATCGCCTCGATGAGCGGCTTCATGGGCACCCCTCCACATCCGCGTCGACGCTCGCAGGCGAGCCCCCGCCAACCCACGCGCCCCGTTCCGGGTTTTGTCAGTCTACGCTGCATGCCTCCCGAGAGGTGGCCCAATCCGTTGATCTGCAACGAAAATCCAACTCGCGATCCCGCCGTCGATCCGCCTTCCGCGCCGCCTCGGGCCCACTCCGGGCCGACCACACACGTTGGTGTGCAAAGCGCACACCCCCTTGGGGCCGAAGCGTTAGCATCGACTGTCGCCGCACAGAAAGCAATAAGGGGAACCCCCCTCGCCGGGATCCGGAGAAAGGGGCCGCGAACCCTGTGCGCGCGTCAGCTCACCGACGGTGGCGCAAACGCCAGCGAGGCCTGCCGCTGCCCCCACCCGAACGACACCACTCCCGCGTCGGTGACCGCCGCCGTCCGCCGAACAGACACTTGTTCAGCGACGCGGCGCGTCGATTGGAGCAGCCGGTTCAGGACGGACGCCAGGTGCACCGGTGCGAAGGCGTGGGCGAGCAGCGCCTCGACCGCCGCCTCGCAGCCGTGCACCGCTCCGTGGGTGGGCGCTTCGGGGTCCAGCAGGTGGATTTCCGCAACGCGGGCGCGCACGGGCGCCGCCAAGCCGGGATCGGGGTGCCAGGGCGTCCCCAGCAACCGCACCCCACCCCGCTCGACCCGAAGCACCAGGCGCGCGCGCGGTGATGCCGCCGCGCCGCCCAGAAACAGCTGTGCCCGCCCCCGCTGCAGCACGGCCGAACCGTTCAGGATCACCGCGCCGGCGAACAGCGCCCGGTGGAGAAAGACGACCTCGTCCAGCGGGTGCTCGAGCGGGTGACCCTCGCGGCCGCGCATGGCGGCGGCCCACTCCGGGCTGACCACGACTTCTCCGGTTCGGAAGTCCGGATCGAAGCGCGCCACGCGTTCACACCCGTGCTCGCCGAAGACCGCCACCATCCAATCCGGTCCGCGGCGACCGACCTCGAACGTACCCGTGCCGAAGTCGTAGACGGTGTTTTCGTCCACGTCGAACGATGGACAACCCACCCGTACGCCGACGTGAACCTGGGTCTCTACCGGTGGAAGCGAAAACCGCTGCAGCGGGCCTGAAGGCCAATTCCAGGGGAGACTCGACGGAACCTCGACGGCCATTCGCATCTCCGCCACTTCGATTCCCCGCAACCGCGTTCTCCCCACCTCGCCTCCTTCTCGCCGATGCCGCGCTGCGGCCTCGACGCATGCCTCACCAATCGGCAACTCGAGGGGAGACTTGACGGAATCGTGAGCTTTCTCGGCGGTGCTCGATCCCCAGCGGGGGGGGCGGCGCCGGCAGCCGCCGTTTGGGTCTCAGGTGGGGTAGAGAATCGACCGAAGCTCTGGTACCCAATGGCCCGAGTGTCCATGAGTCACGAGACCGTCGAAAGCGATCCGCGGCCTGAGCCGCAACCTAGCGGGGGGGTTCGACCCTCCGGCCAAACGCCTCGCGCCTGACTCCAAAGAGAGCCTCAGGCGTGAAGCCTGGGGCTCCACGATGGCCTCACCGGTCGTTACCACGCGAATTCTGAGACGCCTGCTCTCGAGCGGAGTGACGGCGCGCGCCGAGCGCCTGCTCGAGCGCATTCACCCCGCCGACCTGGGGCCGCTGCTCTCGGACCTCACCCCCGACGAGATTCGCGCGGTCATCGACATGTTGTTCCGGCAGCGCCGGGCCGCCACCACGCTGCGCGAGCTGCCGCCCGAGCTGCTCCCCCAGGTGTTCGACGCCGTCACCGACGAGCGCCTGGCCCAGGTGCTCTCGCGGCTCGAGATCGACGACATGCTCGAGCTGGCGGAGGCCATTCCCGAGGAGCGACACGACGACGTGATGGCGCTGCTGCCCGAGGAACAGCGCCTCGAGTTGCGCAAGGCCGAGCTGTACGAGCCCGACACCGCCGGGCGCGTGATGACCACGTCGTTCGTGGCACTCGACGAGAAGATGACGGCCGAGGAAGCCATCGATTCGATCCGGGCCGTGGGCGAGACCTCGGACAGCATCCTCTATCTCTACGTCGTGGACGAAGCCCGTCAGCTGCGCGGTGTCGTGCCGATTCGGCGCCTGGTGGCGGCGCCCCCGGACCGCTCGATCCGCGAGATCATGATCGACTCGCCCATCTCGGTCACCATCGCCGCCGACCAGGAGGAAGTCGCCAACCTGGTGGCGCGCTACGACCTGCTCGCGGTGCCCGTGACCAGCGAAGACGGTGAGATGCTGGGCGTCATCACCATCGACGACATCATCGACGTCATCACCGAGGAAGCCACCGAGGACATGTACCACCTGGCGGGCCTGTCCGAGGAAGACCGCGTCTTCACGCCCGCGCGCCAGTCGATCCGCAAGCGGCTGCCCTGGATGCTGGTCAACCTGTGCACCGCGTTCGCCGCCGCCTCGGTCGTCGGTTTCTTCGAGCGCACCCTGGAGCAGGTGGTGGCGCTGGCGATCTTCCTGCCCGTCGTGGCCGGCATGGGCGGCAACGGGGGCGTGCAGACCCTGACGGTGATCACCCGCGCCATCGCGCTCGGCGAGATCGAGTTCTCGAGCGGCATCCGGGCGATGTTGAAGGAGATGGCGGTCGGCCTGACCATCGGAGCGGTGGTCGGCATGCTGGCCGCGGGACTCGCCTACGTGTGGCAGGGCAACCCGTGGTTGGGCGGCGTGCTCTTCGTCTCGATGGTGATCACGATGGCGTTCGCGGGTCTGCTCGGAGCCTCCGTGCCCCTGGCGCTGAAGGCCCTGAAGCAGGATCCGGCCCTGGGCTCGGGCGTCATCGTCACCTCCGGCGCCGACATGGTGGGCTTCTTGGCCTTCCTGGGCATCGCGACGCTGCTGCTGGACAACCTCGTCTAGCGTCCGTCGCGAAACGCGTAGGTGTTCTCCAGATAGGCCACGATGTTGGCCGACTCGAAGAGCTCCACCTTCTGGTTCGGATCGACCAGGAAGGGCACCTGCATGCGGCCCGAGCGCGCGACGAAGGCGTCTCGTTGGCGACTGCCCTTGGCCACGTTCACGAGCCGGTAGGGCAGCTCCAACTCCGTCAACGTCTCGCGGACGATGCGGCAAAACGGCGACGCTTCGAAGCTGTAGAGCTCCAGTAGCGCCTCGGGCGCACGCGCCGGGCGGTAGAAGGAGCCGAACCCAGGCCGGGGCACGCTGGCCATCAGGGTCGAGACGTCCACGAACGAGCCGGGCTGCAGGGCCCACGGCGTCCGGCCCCGCCCGTACTGGGCGAACAGATAGGCCACGATCTCACCCGACTCATACAGCGCCTTGCCGGTGTTCGGGTCTTCGAGATACGGGAATTGGGCCTTGCCGCCGCGAATCCGGACCTCTTCGCGAAAACGCGGCCCGCGTTTGGGGCACGGGTAGACGATCGCTTCCAGGTCCAGGATGGAGAGCGCTTCGCGAACCTTGCGGCAGTAGGGGCAGCCCTCGAAGTCGTAGAGCTTGAGCGGCTGCTCGGGCCGCTCTCCCAGCTCCCCGACCTGCCTGCCGCTGCCGAGCCGAATGCCCGTCGCGGCCAGCGACGAGGCAACGTCCAACAGGCGGTTTGAACGCCGGTTCGAACGCCGATCTGACCGCCGGTTCCACCGCCGGTTCATTGTGCGCACCCTCCGCCGCGCCCGCCCGAGCCCGACGGCGGAACAGGATTCGACAACCGAGGCGTGTCGTCAACTTGCGGAGGCGTCGAAGAACGTCGAAAAGTGTCGGACAGTCAGAAGAACAGGTCGACGAGGACAAAACCCAGGTCTCTGGCGAGGCCATACTCCGACTTTTGTGACCCGATGAACCATTGCCCGCCCAGGGTCAGTTCGACCCAATCTGCCGGCGTGTAGCGAAAAGTCGCCGTCAACGCCGTGCTGGGCCCGTTCCAGTCCAGGATCCCCAACAGGTCCCCCCGGAGCTCGGGTGTCACGTCGGTGCCGACTTGGAGTCCGGTCTGGTGCCGCGCGCCGCCCCCCACCCGACTTCCGGCGAACCGGTCGGTGTCCGACGCCTTGACGAAAGGGCCCGCGGCGGCGGGGAGCGCCGGATCCGGCGGCGTGCCCGTCGCCTCGAAGCGGTTGAGCGCCGCGCCCGCGCGGCCGCTGCCAAACCCCTCCGCGTTCCCGTTGTAGAAATGCTCCAGCAGCAGATAGATGCCCGGCCCCCAGTCCACCTGATAGTCGATGGACGTCACCACCTGAAAGAACGCGCCCGGCTCGTGCGGCGACAGGTCGCCCACACGCCAGACTTCGCGCTTGGGATTCGTCCACACGGCCTCGAGCCGCACGGCCGCTTCGCCCCAGTTGCGGGCGACGTCGAGGCCGACCGCGGGCGCCTGCTCGAAGACGCCGCCCATGAGCGACCAGTCGGTGTCGAAAGCGACGCCCTCCAGCCGCAGGGCGTAGCGCGCGTCGACCGCTCGGTCAGCCGCGGCGTACACCACCTGCGCCGCCGTGAACCCGTCGAAGTTCCACTGCAGCAGCACGGCGTCGACGCCGGGGCTCTCATCGGCCTCGATGGCGAGGGGCGGGATGGCGTTGAAGCGGTCGATGGGGTTCCAGAGCCGCCCGACGCCCCAGGCGATGCGCTGGCGGCCGACGACGGCCCGCACCGGGCCGAACTCGCCCTGGAGATAGCCCCGGTAGAGCGAGTGACGAGCGCGCACCCGGGGATCGTCCTCGCTGCCGATGTTGCCCTCCGCGCCCAGGAAGCTGTCCCTCGCCAGGCCGCTCGCCAGCGCGGACTCCAGCGTGTCCAGCTCGCCCGCCAAGAGCTCGAGGTCGTAGACCACGACCGCTTCCAGGGCCTCGCCGAGACGGCCGTCGGCACGCGTGCGCAAGCGCGTGAGGTTCTGCCACACGGTGTCCTCGCCCAGCACCCCGAACGCCGGGCACTCGTCGAAGTCTGCCGCACGAACGCAGCGGGGATCGGCCAAGCGGTCCTCGAACGCATCGGCGTCGGTCTGACCGCCCACCACCAGACGATCGCGGACGCTACCCGACAAGCGTAGAGAGGCCTCGCCCCGGCTCCACACCTCCCGCGCCTCGACGGCGCTGGCGGCCAGCACGAGCGCGAGAACGGCGATCGCAGGCGCGAGCTTCGTCACCCGGCGCGGCGCTCGTCCGCCACGACGACACCGTCCTTCAGGCGAACCAGGCGATCGGCGGCTTCCATGACCAGGGGGTCGTGGGTAGAGAAGAGGAACGTGACGCCGCGCTCGCGGTTGAGCTCGCGCATGAGCGCCACCAGCTTCTCCGCCGTCGCCGAGTCGAGGTTGGCGGTGGGCTCGTCCGCCAACACCAGCCGCGGCTCGCTGGCGATGGCGCGGGCCACGGCGACCCGCTGTTGCTGGCCACCGCTCATCTCGAGCGGGTGCTTGGACTCCAGGCCGCCCAGGCCGACCTCGCCCAGGAGCGCCGTGGCGCGTTCGCGCCGCTCCGCCGCCGCCACGCCCTGGAGCTCCAGTACGAACTCCACGTTCTCAGCGGCGGTGAAGACGGGGATCAAGTTGTAGGCCTGGAACACGAAGCCCAGCTTGTGGAGCCGCAGCTCCGACAGCTCGGTGCTGGACAGGTCGGCCAGGTTCTGACCGTCGAGCCAGATCTCACCCGTCGTGGGCCGGTCGAGGGCGCCCAGGAGATTCAGCAGCGTGGTCTTGCCCGAACCGCTGGGCCCGGCCAGCGCCATGAACTCGCCGGGTCCGATCTCGAGATCGACGCCGCGCAGGGCTTGGGTCTCGACGCCCCGGGTCTCGAATACCTTGGTGACCGCTTTCGCTTCGACGAGCAACGCTTCCTCCTTGCTCCCTACAGCCGCCGCAAGGCGTCGGCCGGGTCGAGTCGCGCGGCGCGCCACGCGGGCCACAGACTGGCCAGGAAGGACGCCACGGCCCCCACCACCAGCGGAATCCACACGTCCGACGGACGCAGCACCGGAACCAGGCGCGTGCCGATGCCGTACGCGTTCAGGCCTTCGGCGAAGGCGGACAGGTCGATGCCGGCCCGCAGGCTCCACACGCAAAGGAGTGCCAGCCCGAAGCCCACCAGCAGCCCACCGAAGGTGACCACCAGCGACTCGCCCACGACCAGCCCCACCACCCGCCGGCGGCTCATGCCGACGGCGCGCAGCATCCCGATTTCGCGGGTGCGCTCGTGCACGGCCATCAAGAGCACGTTGGCGATGCCGAAAGCCATGGCCACGAAGACGGCGGCGTAGACGATCCAGGCCTGGGCGTCGAAGGACTCGATCATGTAGACGAGCAGGGGCTGCGCCTCCTGCCACGTCTGCACGTCGACGGGATCGCCCAGAGACTGGGCCAAGGCGTCCCGGAGCCGCGGCAGGCGCTCGCGATCTCGCGCGCTGATGAGGACTTCGTTCACGCCGTCGCCCAACCCCAAGAGCGACTGGCCTTCCGAGAGGGGCAGGAACAGCGTCCCCTGGTCGAGCCCGCGCGATGCCGAGCGAAACAGCCCCGCCACCCGGTAGGCCTGGCCGGTGAGGTCGCCCGCTCGATCCTGGGCCGACAGCACGACCTTGTCGCCCACGTCCACTTGCAGGCGCCGCGCCAGCGCCTCGCCCACGAAGACGCGACGCCCGGCGGCGGGCAGCCACTCGCCCCGGGTGCGCAGGTCGCGAATCTGCGTCACGCCGGGCTCGCGGGCCGGGTCCACCCCGATGACGCGCACGCCGACGCTTGCGCGCGGCGAGTTCACGAGCCCCTGGGCCAGCACCCGGGGTGCGAACCCGGCGACGTCCGGCTCACTGGCGAGCAGCGCCGCCACGGCTTCCGTGCCCAGGGGAATGACCCGCTCGAGCGCGGGATCGTCGGTGTACCCGGTGGCGTGGATCTGCAGGTCGCCCAGCTCGGTGGAGATCGCGGTGTCCACCATCTGCGCCACGAACCCGAAGTTGAGCGCCATGGTGAGCACGCAGCCCGCGATGCCCACGGCCACGGCCGTCACGACCACACCGGTGCGGCGCAGGTTGCGCCACGCGTTGCGCCAAGACAGGCGCCAGACCGACATCAGAGACTCCGGAGGGCGTCGACGGGGCGCCCCCGACTGGCCTTCACGGCCGGGTAGAGGGCCGCCGCGACGGCGACCCCCAGGATCGTCAGGACCGAGCCCACCGGGTTGCCGGGTCGGAGCTTCCAGGTGATGACGGGTTCCATGCCGAAGAGCTCCGCCACCTGACCGACGTCGCCCCCCAGCGGAATCGGGTGCGCCTGGAAGTAGAGGACGAGGGGCAGCGCGATCCCGAGCCCCACCACCAGCCCCACCCCGGCCAGCAGCAGCGACTCCAGGTACACCATGCGGAAGACGGCACCCGGCGAGAGGCCGAGCGCGAGCACGACCCCCAGCTCACGCGTGCGTTCGAGCACGGCCATCAGGATCGTGTTGAGGATCCCGAAGCCCACCACCACCACCAGGATCGCCAGCATGATGTACATGCCGGCGTCGTCCAGCAGGATGAGCTGCTCGAGCTCGGGCAGAACCTCGTCCCAGGTGTGGGCCACGGCGCCGCGCTCGGCCAGGCGGGCGTTCAGCGCATCGCGGATGGCGGGCGCCGCCAGGCTGTCCGACGCCAGGAGCGCGATCTCGCTGACCCGGTCGCCGAAGACGTAGAACTCCTGGGCGTCCGCCAGGGAGATGAAGACCACGCGCCGCTCCAGCTCCGGATCGGGCAGCGCCAGAACCCCGCGGATGCGAAACAGCTCGTACGCAGTTTCGAGCGAGTAGGCCGCCCCGTACAGCAGCACCTCGTCGCCCAATCCAACGCCGAGCGACTGGGCCAGGCGCCGGCCCACCACCATCTGGCGGGCGCCGTCGGGCGCCAGGAAGTCCCCCTGGTAGACGCGTGCGGCGAGGGTCGTGACGCCCGCTTCGCGCTCGGGATCGACGCCGATGACCGCCACTCCCTGACTGGCGTCCTCGTGGGACACCAGGCCGTAGCTGCTGACGCGCGGCGCGACGGCCCGCACGCCCGGCGTCTCGTCCAGGATCGCCTCCAGCTCGGCGTCGAAGCGCACGAACTGCTCGAGGGTGCGCCGCTCCAGGTAGTCCTCGCCGGCCACGAGCACGTGGCCCGACTGCAGACGCACGGAGTCCTCGATCATCTTCTCGTGGGTGCCGGCCGCCATGGCCACCGCCACCATCACCAGCACGACGGCGAACACCGTGGCGGCCACCGACAGCCCCGTCCGCCGCGGATTGCGCCACACGTTGCGCCAGGCGAGTCGCCACTCGAGCGGCATCACGCGCCCCGACGCAGGTTGCGCGTGGTGAAGACGTCGTCCCCGAAGTCGGCGTCGAACTGGATGTGCTCCACCTCGATCACGGTCCGGTGCCCTTCCTTGTCGAGCGGGACCAGAGTCCAGCGGTGGGGAAAGTGCCGGCCGTCGACCGTGCGGATGTCTTCGAAGTCGAGAACCCGCAGCTTCTCGCCGCCCTCGTCGAAGAACTCCTGGCGCAGCGGCACTTTCCGGGCGGCTTCGATCCAGGTGACGATGCGCCCCCAGACCACGGGAGCGTCCTCGTGGGGCCGGTACTCGACGACGTAGGCCGGAGTTGCGGGCGCCACTTCGGGGGCGGGGTCGACGCCCAGCAGGGTGTGGTCGTAGTCGTCGATCTCGCTCGAGTCGCGCACCAGATCGTCGTTGGTGAAGTCGCTGCCCATCCAGGACTGCAGCATCATGGACGGCGGGATCCGCACGGTGCGCTCGACCCGGGGTACGTACATCCAGAGGTTCGGGTGGAGCTTCAGGAAGCCGCTCCCGCGGTCCTTGCTGGGCGCCAGGATCCGGATGAAGGACCGCTTGCCGGGCCGATCGTCGGTGGAG
>JAKSBN010000027.1 GCA_022361175.1 Pseudomonadota bacterium
ATGGTGTTCGCGGGGCTCTACCCGGTGGACGCCGAGGACTACGAGGACCTGAAGACCGCCCTCGAGAAGCTGCAGCTGAACGACTCCTCGCTCACCTACGAACCCGAGACCAGCGCCGCCCTCGGCTTCGGCTTCCGCTGCGGCTTCCTGGGCTTCCTGCACGCCGAGATCGTCCAGGAGCGGCTCGAGCGCGAGTACGACCTGGACCTCATCACGACGGCTCCCACCGTGCGGTACAACGTGGTGCCGATCGCCGGCGATCCCTTCGAGATCGAGAGCCCCGCGGCGCTGCCCGACAGCCAGGACATCCAGCGCATCGAGGAGCCCGTCATCCTGGCGATCGTCCACGTCCCTTCCGAGCACTTGGGATCGGTACTGGCCCTGTGCCAGGATCGCCGCGGTGTCCAGAAAGACATGGCCGTGCACGGCAACCGCGTCCAGGTGCGCTACGAGCTGCCGCTCAACGAAGTCGTCACGGACTTCCACGACCGCATCAAGAGCGTCACCCGGGGCTACGGCTCCTTCGACTACGAGCTCGAGGGCTACCGGCCCGCCGACCTGGTGAAGCTCGACATCCTGGTGAACGGGGACCAGGTGGACGCGCTGTCGCTGATCGTCCACCGCGACAAGGCCCAGGGGCAGGGGGCCGAGCTGACCCGCAAGCTGAAGGAGTTCATCCCGCGCCAGATGTTCGAGGTGGCGATCCAGGCCGCCATCGGGGCGCGCGTGATCGCCCGCACCAACGTGCGGGCCCTGCGCAAGAACGTGACGGCCAAGTGCTACGGTGGGGACATCACGCGCAAGCGCAAGCTGCTGGAGAAGCAGAAGGAGGGCAAGCGGCGCATGAAGCGCGTCGGCGCCGTCGAGATTCCGCAGGAGGCGTTCTTGGCCGCCCTGCGGCTGGGTGAAGAATGAGTGAGTCGGAGCAGCCGTTGTCCGAGCGGGAGCCGTTGTCCGAGCGGGAGCCGGAGTCCGAAGCCGGGGGCCTGTGGGAGAACGTGAACACGCTGGTGGTGGCGGTCCTGATCGCCCTCACCATCCGCTTCTTCGTGGTGGAGCCGTTCCGGATCCCGTCCGGCTCCATGTTGCCGACGCTCCTGATCGGCGACCACCTGTTCGTCAACAAGTTCATCTACGGGCCACGCATCCCCTTGACCGAATGGCGCCTGCCCGGCCTGCGCGAGCCGGAGCGGGGAGACGTGGTGGTCTTCGAGGTCGCCCGCAGCCGGGACGGCGCGATCCACCCCGCCGACCTGCGGCCGGAGCTGCCGCGCGAGGACTTCGTGAAGCGGATCGTCGGCCTCCCGGGTGACACCGTGGAGGTTCGGCGCGGACGGCTGTACGTCAACGGCGAACTGGTGAGCGGCGTGGAGACGGGAGACTCCTTCACCGACGAGAGCGGCCGGCAGCTGACCGTCAAGCAGGAAGACCTGGAGGCCTGTCGCCACCACGTGTTGGACGACCGCCGCATGGTGGGGCTCGAACAGGCCCCCCTGGTGGTGAAGCCCGGGCGCTACTTCCTACTGGGCGACAACCGCGACCACTCGAACGACAGCCGGGGCTGGGGCACGGTGCGGATGCAGGAGCTCAAGGGCCCCGCGTTCATCCTCTACTGGTCGTGGGATTTCAACGGCGGCTGGCTCGAGGTGCTCAACCCGCTCACCTGGTGGCGGGTGGAGAAGCGCTGGGGCCGGACCTTCCAGGCGGTCTCGTGCGACCCGGTGAGCGAGTCGGCGGCCGCCGAAGCCTCTTCGCCGTAGGCAAAAACCGCTGACCGGACAGCGGCTTGGAGGCCATCCTTCGAGTGGTCTGCCGGCTGCCGCGATTGACCCTGACGGCCCCTGCGGATATCCTGCGCCCCAGTTTCGGCCTTTTAATTCCGTCCCGTGAGGCGGACAAAGGTGCGCCACGTGACCCACGTCTCCACCAGCGCCTCCGGCGCCCGCTCGCGGCCTGCGCCCGCCGGCCGCGACGTCTTGGACTCCGCCACCATCGACCGCGCGCTGATGCGCATGGCCCACGAGATCCTGGAGCGGAATGACGACCCGGACCGCCTGTACCTGGTCGCCATTCCCAACGGCGGGGTGCCGCTCGGCCGGCGTCTCGTCGCCAACCTGCGCGAGCTCTCCGGCTCGGTCGTGCCCCTCGGCATCCTCGACACGACCCTCTATCGGGACGATCTGGCGACGCGCGGCGAGCGGCCTCGGCTGCGACCCACCGAGATGCCCTCGTCGGTGGACGAGCGGGTGGTCGTGTTGGTGGAGGACGTCGTGAACACGGGCCGGACCATTCGCGCGGCCATGGACGCGCTGATGGACTTCGGTCGCCCCCGGGCCGTGCAGGTGGTCGCCCTGGTCGATCGCGGCCACCGCGAGCTTCCCATCAAGATCGACTTCGTGGGCAAGAACATCCCCACCCAGCCGGACGAGAAGGTGACGCTGATGGGCGACTTCGACGCCCCCGACGGCGAGCTCACAGTGGTCGTGCAGGGCCCGCGGGCCGGGGAGGGCGCATGATCGGGCGGGATCTGCTGGGCATCGAAGACCTGGACCGGGCCGACATCGAGCGGATTCTCGAGACGGCCGAGCGCATGCAGGAGATCGGCGAGCGCGAGGTCAAGAAGGTGCCGACCCTGCGCGGGCGGACCATCGTGAATCTCTTCTTCGAGCCCTCCACCCGCACCAAGGCCAGCTTCGAGATCGCCGGCAAGCGGCTGTCCGCCGACGTCGTGAACTTCACCGCTTCGTCGTCGAGCCTGTCGAAGCACGAGAGCATCCTGGACACGGCCAAGACCCTGGACGCCATGGATCCGGACGCGGTGATCGTGCGGCACCGGGTCGCCGGCGTGCCCAAGCGCATCGCGGACGTGCTCGAGGCGCCGGTCATCAACGCCGGCGACGGCGCCCACGAGCACCCGACCCAGGCGCTGCTGGACATGTTGACCGTCTACCAGGAGAAGGGCCGGATCGACGGGCTGACGGTGGCGATCATCGGCGACATCGCCCATTCGCGGGTGGCGCGGTCGAACGTCTACGGGTTCTCGAAGCTGGGCGCGGAGGTGCGGGTGGCCGGGCCGCCGCCGATGATCCCCCGCGACGTGGCGACGCTCGGGGTCAAGTCGTACCACTCCCTGCGCGAGGCGCTGGACGGCGCGGACGTGGTGATGGCGCTCCGGATCCAGCTCGAGCGCTCCACCGGCGCCCATTTTCCCAGCGTGCGCGAGTACTCGTCGACCTTCGGGCTGGACCGCTCGAAGCTGCGCTACGCGAAAGACGACGCGATCGTGATGCACCCCGGCCCCGTGAACCGCGGCGTCGAGCTGTCGCCCGAGCTCGCCGACCGACGGCCCAGCGTGATCCTGGACCAGGTGCGCAACGGGGTCGCGCTGCGCATGGCCGTTCTCTATCTGATCTCGGGGCGTCCCGGCCCGACCGCCAAGGAGGACGCGTGAGCCGCATCCGCATTCGAGGCGGGCGTCTGCTCGACCCGAGCCGCGATCTCGACGAGGTGGGCGATCTCCTGTTGGAGGACGGGCGCGTCGCGGCCTGCGGCGGCGAGCTGGACGCGCGCGGCGCCGAGGTGCTGGATGCCGAGGGCTGCTGGGTGGCGCCGGGCTTCATCGACATGCACGTGCACCTGCGCGAGCCGGGGCAGGAGTACAAGGAAGACATCGCGTCCGGCGGGCGCGCCGCCGTGGCGGGGGGCTTTACCGGCGTGGCCTGCATGGCGAACACCCAGCCCGTGAACGACGACCCCGCCGTCACCGACCACATCCTCGAGCGCGCCAAGCACGACTCGCCCACGCGGGTGTACCCGGTGGCGGCCGCCACCAAGGGGCTGGCGGGCGAGGTCATGACCGAGATGGTGGCGCTGCGGGACGCGGGCGCCGTGGCCTTTAGCGACGACGGCATGACGATCATGGACGCGGGCGTCATGCGGCGGGTCTTCGAGTACTCGAAGCTGGTGGACGCACCGATCATGGTGCACGCCGAAGACCTGGCCTTGGTGGACAAGGGCGTGGTCAACGAAGGCCCGGTCTCCGCTCGGCTGGGGCTTCCGGGCAACCCGTCCCAGGCCGAGGACGTGCACGTGGCGCGGGACATCATGCTGGCCCGCATGACCGGGGCCCGGCTCCACGTGGCCCACGTATCGTCGGCCGGCGCCATCGAGCTGATCCGGCGCGCGCGCGAGGCGGGCATCCAGGTGACGGCCGAAGTGCCGCCGCACCACCTGACCCTGACCGACGAGGCCACCCTGGGCTACGACACCAACACCAAGATGGCCCCCCCGCTGCGCACGGCCGCCGATCGGGACGCGTGCCGGCAGGGCCTCCTGGACGGCACCATCGACGCCATCGCCACCGACCACGCTCCCCACGCCCTGCACGAGAAGGAGCGCGATTTCGTGGAGGCTCCGCCGGGCATCCTGGGTTTGGAGACGGCGTTTCCGGTGGTGATGGACTTGGTGCGCGAGGACGGCCTGGAGCCGCTGGAGCTGGTGCGCCGACTGTCGACCAGCCCGGCGTCCATCCTGCGCGTGGAAGGCGGCAGCCTGGCGGCGGGCGCGGTGGCCGACGTCGTGGTCTGCGACCCCGCGCGCTCGTTCGTGTATGAGCCCTCCAAGGGCTACTCAAAAAGTCGTAACTCTCCTTGGGCCGGAAAGACACTCACGGGGTGCGTGGTGGCGACCCTGGTGGGGGGTGAGCTGGTCTATCACGTGGATCGCGGAGTGGTGGTGGGATGACACAGCAGGGTCGCAATCCGGCGCGCTTGGCGCTCGCCGATGGAACCGTCTACCGCGGGTTCGCCTTCGGCGCCCGCACCGTGGACGCGGGCGAGGTGGTCTTCAACACCAGCTTGACCGGCTACCAGGAGATCGTGACGGACCCGTCCTACGCGGGTCAGATCGTGACCATGACCTACACCCAGATCGGGAACGTGGGCGTGAACTCGCAGGACGAAGAGTCCGCGCGGCCGTTCCTGTCGGGCTTCGTGGTGAAGGAGCTCTTCGACGAGCCCAGCAACTGGCGCTCCCGCGGCGGACTGGACGGCTACCTCCGGGACGCCGGAGTTCCGGGCATTCAGGGGCTCGATACGCGGGCGCTGGTCCGCCGCATCCGCGACGGGGGCGCCCAGATGGCCGTCCTCTCCACGGATCCCGAAGCGCAGGACGACGCGGCCCTGGTCGAGCGGGCGCGCGTGGCGCCGGGACTCGACGGCCGCGACCTGGTGGCCGAAGTCACCTGTCGCGAGCCCTACGCCTGGAGCGAGGGACGTTGGGAGGGAATCGCCGGCCAGGTCCCGCGGCCCGAGCGGCCGAAGGAGCTCCGGCGGCTGGTGGCCTACGACTTCGGCATCAAGCGCAACATCCTGCGCCTCTTGTGGGAGGAGGGCTTCGACATCACCGTCGTGCCGGCCACCACGCCGGCCTCCGAGGCCCTGGCGCTCGAGCCGGACGGGATCTTCCTCTCCAACGGCCCGGGCGACCCGGCGGGCGTCCAGGGCGTGCGCGACAGCGTCCGCGAGCTCGTACAGCAAAAGCCCGTCTTCGGCATCTGCCTGGGCCACCAGATCCTGGGCCTGGCGCTGGGCGGCGAAACCGTGAAGCTCAAGTTCGGCCACCACGGCGGCAACCAGCCGGGCCAGGATCTCGCCACCAAGCGGGTGGCCATCTGCGCCGAGAACCACGGCTACGCCGTGGACGCCGAGTCGCTGCGGCGGGCTGGCGAGCCCGTCGAGGTGACCCACGTCAATCTGAACGACGGCACCGTCGAGGGGCTCGCGCACCAGACGCGACCGCTCTTCTCGGTCCAGTACCACCCGGAGGCGTCCCCAGGACCCCACGACGCCGCCTACTTCTTCCGACGTTTCCGCGAGATGGTGGACCGCCACCGCGCCGGAGAGAACGTCAGCGGAGCGCAGATCGCCCGCGGCGAACAGGGAGCCTGACCGTGCCCAGGCGAGACGACATCCACACCATCCTCGTCATCGGGTCGGGACCGATCGTGATCGGCCAGGCGTGCGAGTTCGACTACTCGGGCACCCAGGCCTGCAAGGCGCTGCGGGAAGAGGGCTACCGGGTCGTGCTGGTGAACTCCAACCCGGCGACCATCATGACCGACCCGGAGACGGCCGACCGCACCTACATCGAGCCCATGACGGTCGAGAGCGTCGAGAAGATCATCGCGGCGGAGCGGCCGGATGCCGTGCTGCCGACCATCGGAGGCCAGACGGGCCTCAACTTGGCGCTCGCCCTGTCCGAGGCGGGCGTGCTGGAACGCCACGGGGTGCAGCTGATCGGCGCGCAGCTCGAGTCGATCCTGAAAGCGGAGGACCGCCAGCTGTTTCGCGAGGCCATGGAGCGCATCGGCCTGCGGGTGCCGGCCTCGGGCTACGCGCGCAGCGTCGAGGACGCCCGCGAAATCCTGAAGCGGACGGCGCTGCCGTCCATCATCCGACCCAGCTTCACGCTGGGCGGCACCGGCGGCAGCATCTGCTACCTGGACGAGGAGTTCGACGAGCGCGTGGCCTGGGCGCTGGAACAGTCGCCCCGCCACGAGTGCCTGATCGAGCAGAGCGTCCTCGGCTGGAAGGAATACGAGCTGGAGGTGATGCGGGACGGCGCGGACAACGTCGTCATCATCTGCTCCATCGAGAACGTGGACGCCATGGGCGTGCACACGGGCGATTCCATCACCGTGGCCCCGGCCCAGACGCTGACGGACCGCGAGTACCAGGAGATGCGCGACGCGGCCGTGGCCATCATCCGGGAGATCGGCGTCGACCCTCGGGACGGCACGCTGGTGGTGATCGAGATGAACCCGCGCGTGTCCCGATCGTCCGCACTGGCGTCGAAGGCCACCGGATTCCCGATCGCGAAGATCGCGGCCAAGCTCGCCGTGGGCTTCACGCTGGACGAGATCCGCAACGACATCACCAAGGAGACGCCGGCCAGCTTCGAGCCGAGCATCGACTACGTGGTCACCAAGGTGCCGCGCTTCACGTTCGAGAAGTTCCCCGGCACCGACAGCACGCTCACGACCCAGATGAAGTCGGTGGGCGAGGCGATGGCCATCGGGCGCACGTTCAAGGAGAGCTTCCAGAAGGCGCTGCGCTCGCTGGAGGTCGGCCACGCCGGCCTCGAGACGCCGGAGCTGCCGCCGGGCGCCGAGGGTGAGAAGGCGCTCTACGCCCAGATCGACACGCCCCGGCCCGGCCGCATGTGGGCCCTGGCCGAGGCCTTCCGCCGCGGCGCCAGCGTGGACGAGCTCTTCCACCGCTCCCACATCGACCCCTGGTTCCTGCGCAACCTGAAGGAGATCGTCGACGCCGAAGTCGAGCTGTCGGGGCTGCCGGACGGCGAGCGCGACGGCGCCTTCGCCTGGGCCAAGGCGGCCGGGTTCTCGGACAAGCGCCTGGCGGCGCTGTGGGAACTGTCCGAGGACCAGGTGCGCGCGCGACGCCACGCCGCCGGGGTGCGCCCCGTCTACAAGCGCGTCGACACCTGCGCGGCGGAGTTCGAGGCCCACACGCCCTACCTCTACTCGACCTACGAGCAGGAGTGCGAGTCGCTCCCCACGAAGAATCGCAAGATCATGATCCTCGGCGGCGGCCCCAACCGCATCGGTCAGGGCATCGAGTTCGACTACTGCTGCGTCCAGGCGGCGTTCGCCCTGTCGGACGCCGGCTTCGAGACGATCATGGTCAACTGCAACCCCGAGACCGTCTCGACGGACTACGACACCAGCGATCGCCTCTACTTCGAGCCGCTGACGCTGGAGGACGTCCTGTCCATCGTCGACCTCGAGAAGCCCGACGGGGTGATCGTCCAGTTCGGCGGGCAGACCCCCCTCAAGCTGGCCGTGGCTCTCGAGCGCAACGGCGTGCCGATCCTGGGCACCTCGCCCGACGCCATCGATCGGGCCGAGGACCGCGAGCGCTTCGACGCGCTCCTGGAGAAGCTCGGGCTGGAGCGGCCGCCCGGCGCCGTCGCGCGCTCGGCCGAGGAGGCCGAGTCGGTCGCGGAGGGCATCGGGTATCCCGTGCTGGTGCGGCCCTCCTACGTGCTGGGCGGCCGGGCCATGCAGATCGTGCAGGACGTGGGGGCGCTGCGGGACTACATGCGCTTCGCCGTCAAGGCCTCGCCCGAGCATCCGGTGCTGATCGACCGCTTCCTGGCGGATGCGACCGAGGTGGACGTGGACGCCATCTGCGACGGCGAGCGGGTGGTGATCGGCGGCATCATGGAGCACATCGAAGAGGCCGGGGTGCACTCCGGCGACAGCGCGTGCTCGCTGCCGCCCTACAGCCTGTCGCCCGAGGTGATCCAGGACATCCTGGCGTCCACCCGCAAGCTCGCCCTGGAGCTCGGCGTGCGCGGACTCATGAACGTCCAGTACGCGGTGAAGGCCGGGCAGGTCTACGTGATCGAAGTGAACCCGCGCGCTTCTCGGACGGTTCCCTTCGTGTCGAAGGCCATCGGCCGCCCGCTGGCCAAGCTGGCTTCGCTGATCATGTCCGGAAAGACGCTGTCCGAGCTGGGCTTCACCGAGGAGATCGTCCCTGAGCACTACTCGGTGAAGGAGGCGGTGTTCCCGTTCGTGAAGTTCCCGGACGTCGACACGCTGCTGGGCCCGGAGATGAAGAGCACGGGCGAGGTCATGGGGATCGACTCCGACTTCGGCCGGGCCTACGCCAAGGCCCAGATCCAGGCGGGCAACAGCCTGCCCACCCGCGGCTGCGTGCTGGTCTCCGTGCGGCGCTCGGACCACGAGCGCGTCGTCGAGCCCGTGCGCACCCTGGCCGAGAACGGCTTCCGCATCCTGGCCACGAAGGGCACCCGGGAGACGCTGCAGGAGCGGGGGGTGACGGCCGAGCTGGTGAACAAGGTCCACGAGGGCAGCGTCCACACCGTCGATCGCATCGAGGCGGGCGACGTGGACCTGGTGATCAACACCGTGGCCCCCGAGCCGGAAGCCGTGGCCGACTCGTTCTCCATGCGGCGGGCGGCGCTGCTGCGCGGGGTTCCCTACTTCACCACGCTGGCCGCCGCCAAGGCGGCGGCCGACGCCGTCCGGGCGCTGCAGCTGGAGTCCATCGGCGTCCGTTCGCTCCAGGAGATCCAGGAGCGCGCCGCGGCCGCCAAGTGACACCCAGCCCGTACCAGACGGCCATGGCCGCCCTGGTGCGACCGCTCGAGTTCGCGGCCCGCGACGACTTCGCGCAGCTCGACCGCGTCCGAGATCTGGAGGCGACGGTGCGGGAGGCCCTGGCGCGGCTGCGCGCACTGGCGCTGCCCGAGGACGCGCGTCGGGCACTCGTCCGGGTCGAGAAGGCGTTCGCGGGTCCGCCGGTGGGGGAGGGCCTCCGCGCGGCCGTCGCGCGCTCCCTCGAGGCGGTGGCTCCCTTCGCGGACCCTGCGTTTCCCGCGGCCGCGCTGGCGCGGCCCTTGACCGTGCTGCCGGGCATCGGGCCCGCGCGCGCGGATCGGCTCGCGGCCCGCGGCCTCGAGAGCGTGGGCGACTTGCTCTATCGACTTCCGTCCCGCTACGACGACCGGCGTCGCTTGGTGCCGGTGGGAGAGCTGGAAGTGGGCCGCCGCGCCACCTTCGAGGCCGAAGTCCTGGTGGCCGACTTCGTTTCGACCCGGGTGCGCGGCCGCTTCAAGCGCGTGCTGCAGGCCGTGGTCGGAGACGACACCGGGACGGTTCAGCTCAAGTGGTTCCAGGGCGGCGAAGCGGTGGGCCAGAGCGTTCGCAAGGGCGCGCGCTTGCTGGTGACCGGCCTGGTGAAGCGATACCGCTTCACCAAGGAGCTCGTCCACCCCGAGGTGGAGCGGCTCCCGGACGCGGACGACGGCCCGGAGACGCCGCGTCGGGTGGTGCCGGACTACAGCTCGCCGGAAGGACTGCCCGCGCGCACGCTGCGGGGCTGGGTGGGTCGTGCCGTTTCCCAGTATGCGGACCTCCTGCCGGGGTACCTGCCCGCGGCCTTCGCGCAGGACGAGGGGCTGCCCGAGCCGGCCGCCGCCGTGCGCCAGATCCACGCGCCGGGTGCGGAGGCGGACCCCGACGACCTGCGGGAGCGGCGCACGCCGGCGCACCGGCGGCTGGTGCTGGAAGAGCTCTACTTGCTGGAACTGGGACTCCTGCTGCGGCGGCGCGGGCGGCGTCAGCTGCAGGGGGTCGCCGTCGACGTGGACACCGAGCCGGGAAGGCGGGCGGCACGTGAGCTGCCGTTCTCGTTCACCCAGGCACAGCGCCGGGCGTGGGGCGAGATCCGCGCCGATCTGGCGCGGGCCGAGCCCATGCAGCGGCTGCTCCAGGGCGACGTGGGCAGCGGCAAGACCGCCGTGGCCTTCGTCGCCGCGACCGCCGTGGCGGGGGCGGGGCACCAGACGGCGATCATGGCGCCGACCGAGCTCCTGGCCGAGCAGCACGCGCGCACGCTCGAGCGGCTGGCGGCCGGCCAGCCGGAGGCGCGTCGGCTGCGCCTCGAGCTCTTGACGTCGTCCCGCCGCCGCGCCGAGGCGCGCCGGATTCTGGAGGCGCTGGCCGCGGGCCGGATCGACTGCGTGGTCGGCACCCACGCGCTGGTGCAGGAAGACGTGCGTTTCCGATCCCTGGCTTTGGCCGTCGTGGACGAACAGCACCGCTTCGGCGTCGCACAACGCGCGGCGCTGTCGGCGAAGGGCCCGGGCGGGCGGGTGCCGCACACGCTGGTGATGACCGCGACCCCGATTCCCCGGACGCTGGCGCTCACGGTCTACGGCGACCTGGACCTGTCGGTGATCGACGAGCTGCCGCCCGGCCGCCAACCGGTGAAGACGCGGGTGCTGCGGGCCGGGGAGGGGCGACGGATTCTCGAGCTGGTGCGGGAGACGCTGGCGCGCGGCGAGCAGGTCTACGTGGTCTACCCGCTGGTGGAAGAAAGCGAGAAGGTCGACCTGCGGGCCGCGCAGGAGTCGGCCGAGCGCATCCGGGCGGCGCTGCCGGAGACGCGGGTCGATCTCGTGCACGGGCGGTTGGACGCCGCCGAGCGCGCCCGCGCCATGGCGCGCTTCGAATCCGGCGAGACCGGGCTGCTGGTCTCCACCACCGTGATCGAGGTGGGTGTCGACGTGCCGGCCGCCACGCTGATGGTGGTCGAGCACGCCGAGCGCTTCGGCCTGGCGCAGCTTCACCAGCTGCGCGGCCGCGTGGGCCGGGGCGACCGGCCCGGCACCTGTTTGCTGGTGGCGCGCGCCGTCACCGAGGACAGCGAGGCGCGCCTCGAAGCCATGGTCGCCACCACCGACGGCTTTCGCATCGCCGACGCCGACCTCCGGATCCGGGGACCCGGGGAGTTTCTGGGGACGCGTCAGTCCGGACACCTCCCCAACCTGCGCGTGGCCGATCTGGTGCGGGATGCGCGCTGGGTGGCCGCCGCCCGGCAAGTGGCAGAGGAGACCCTGGAGCGGGACGCGGACTTGCGGCGAGACCCGGAGCTGCGGCGCGCCGTGGAGGCGCGTTGGGGCGAGCGGCTCGCCCTCTCCCGCGTCGGGTGACGCGCGCGCTTGACGCGCCCCGGGCGGTCCGGTACAACCGACCCGTCATGGACATCCGTCGTTCCGCGAGCCTCGACCTGCTTCTGGGCCTGCTGCTTAGCAGGGCGGGAGAGGTGTAGCGCGCAGACGACGACCAGGACGACACGCGAAACCCTCTCCCGCCGCACCGGCCGGAGAGGGTTTCGCGTTCTGGGTCCGTCCTTCATGCGTCGCTCCTCTCCGCCCCGGGCGGCCACAGGAGCGACCCATGAGCGAGCGAATCGCCATCTTCGACACCACGCTGCGCGACGGCGAGCAATCGGCCGGCGTCTGCTTTTCCACCGAGGACAAAGTCTCGATTGCCCGCCAACTGGCGGGCATGGGCGTCGACGTCATCGAGGCCGGCTTTCCGGCCGCGTCGGCGGCCGAGAGCGAGGCCGTGGCCGCCGTCTGCGCGGCGGTCGAGGGAGCCCGGGTGTGCGCCCTGGCCCGGGCGGTGTCCAGCGACGTCGGCGCCGCGCGCCGGGCCCTGGCGGGCGCGCGCGACCCGCGCATCCACGTCTTCATCAACGCCAGCGACGTGCAGCTGGCGCACCAGCTGCGGGCCAGCCGCGATCAGGTCCTAGCCATCGTCGACGCCTGCGTGCGCGAGGCACGGGAAGGGGCGGACGACGTGGAGTTCAGCCCCATGGACGCGACCCGCGCGGACGTCGACTTCCTGGAGCAGGTGGTGCGCGTGGCCCTGGCCGCCGGCGCCACCACCATCAACCTGCCCGACACCGTGGGGTGTGCCACGCCGGAGCAGGTCTCGAAGCTCTTCCGCGACGTCCGCCAGCGCGTGCCGGAGGTGCGCGACGCGGTGCTCTCGTTCCACGGCCAGGACGACTTGGGGCTGGCGACGGCCAACGCGCTGGCGGCGGTCGCGGCGGGGGCCCGCCAGGTCGAGGTGGCCGTCAACGGCATCGGCGAGCGCGCGGGCAACACCTCGTTCGAAGAGGTGGTGATGGCGCTGCGCGTGCACGGCGGTGCGTGGGGCGTCGCCACGGGCGTGGATCCCGCCGGCATCTACGCCGTCTCGCGCCTGGTGGAGGAGCGCAGCGGGCTCCCGGTGCCGCCCAACAAGGCGATCGTGGGCCGCAATGCCTTTCGGCACGCCTCGGGGATCCACCAGGACGGGGTGATCAAGTGGCGCGAGAACTACGAGCTCCTGGACCCGGCCACCATCGGCCATCCGACCGGGACGGAGATCGTCTTGGGCAAGCTCTCGGGCCGCGCGGGCTTCGCGGCCCGCGCCGGGGCGCTGGGCTTCGAGCTGGCCGACGAGGTTCTGGACCGCGCCTTCCGGCGCTTCCAGGAGGTGGCCGACTCGGCGCGAGAGGTGCGGGACGAGCGGGTGCGGGAGATCTGTCAGGAAGCGTTGACGGCGGCCGCCTGAACCGGTGGGCCCCGCGGGTGAGTGCTTCAGCGAACGAGGGGCCGCTCCGATGAGGGGCCCATGCGACTCGCTGCGGCGCTCCTGCTGGCCCTCGTGCTGGGGACCGGTTGCCTGATGCCCAATCGGGGTACGCCGGTCTTCGTCGATCACACCTCCGGAGACTGGTGGAGCGGCAAGGGGCTCTTGCTGGAAGTCTCGCCGGACCGCCAGCGCTGCCGCATCGCCGCCCGCACCACCGCCCTGGTGGTGGAGAAGAAGTGGGTCCCCTGCAGCGCGGTTCACGAGCGCCGCTGGCGCCAACGGTAGGTCGTTCCCTACGGGGATGACCGGCCCCGAGACCGGGCGAAAACCTCAATCGGGGCTGGACTTTCCGTCACCCAACGTCTAGTGTCCCGCCCGCCTGGGGGCGCCGGAGCGCTCGCGAGCTGCCCAGCTGAGCCCCCGTCCACGCATGTCCACGCGACGCGCCACGAAATGGACGCGCTGGACCCAGTCACGGAGCTTGGAGCGCCGGCACACCCCGCCACGGGGTTCGCCTGTGCGCCAGCTTGAACCCAGGGAGATGTCATGCCCACCACCGAGCTTGCCCTCGCCGCCGCCGTTCTGGCCATCGTCGTCGGCCTGGCCCTCTACCGCCGCGTGCTTGCGGCTCCCACCTCGACCGATCGCGCCAATGAGATCGCCGCTGCGATCCAGACCGGCGCGACGGCGTTCTTGAGCCGCCAGTACCGCACGGTGGCCATCGTGGGCGTGCCGATCGCGATCGGCATCTTCGCGGCGCCCGCGCTCGGCAAGTGGTACGCGCTGGGCTTCGTGGTGGGCGCGGTGGCCAGCGCGGCCGCCGGCTTCATCGGCATGAACGTCTCGGTCCGCGGCAACCTGCGCGTGGCCCAGGCGGCCACCCAGGGCTTCGGCCCCGCCTTCACCCTGGCCTTCCAGGGCGGGGCCGTGACGGGGCTCATGGTGGTGGGCTTCGGTCTGCTGACCCTGGCCGGCCTGGTGCTGGCCATGGCGGCCGCCGGCTACAACAAGCCCGACGCCCTGATCGGCCTGGCCTTCGGCGGCTCGCTGATTTCGGTCTTCGCGCGCCTCGGCGGCGGCATCTTCACCAAGGGCGCCGACGTGGGCGCCGACCTGGTGGGCAAGGTGGAGGCCAACATCCCCGAGGACGATCCGCGCAACCCGGCGGTGATCGCCGACAACGTGGGCGACAACGTGGGCGACTGCGCCGGCATGGCCGCCGACCTCTTCGAGACCTGCGGCGTCACCGCGGCCGCCGCGATGCTGATCGCCCACATCCTCTTCCCCGAGAACCACGGCCTCTTCCTGTACCCGCTGGCGGTGGGCGCCGCGGGCATCGTGGGCGGTCTCGTTTCGCTGCCCTTCGTTCGCATCGGCGAGCCGGCCGAGGGCCAGCAGCCCGCCGTGATGCGGGCCATGTACGTGGGGCTCGCCATCGCTACGGCGGTGCTGCTCGGAATCCTCTTCTTCATGGGCCGGACGCTCGAGTTCGAGGGGGCGGCCTCGGTGCTCTCGGCCAACGGGCTGTGGATCTGCGCGGCGCTGGGCGCCGTGGTGACCGCCGTCATGATGTGGATCACCGACATCTACACCGGCGACGGCTCGCGCTTCGTGGACAAGATCGCCGCCGCCAGCGAGGGCGGGCACGCCACCAACATCATCGCCGGCCTGGCCGTGGGCATGCAGGCCACGGTGATCCCCGTGCTCGTGATCGTGGCCGCCATCGTGGCCTGCTTCCAGCTGGCGGGGCTCTACGGCGTCGGGATCGCCGCCATGAGCATGCTCTCGCTGGCGGGCACCATCGTGGCCATCGACGCCTACGGCCCCATCACCGACAACGCCGGCGGTATCGCCGAGATGGCCGAGCTGGGCGACGAGGTTCGCAACGTCACCGACCCGCTCGACGCCTTCGGCAACACCACCAAGGCGGTCACCAAGGGCTACGCCATCGCCTCTGCGGGGCTGGCGGCCGTGGTGCTCTTCGCGACCTACATCGAAGATCTCCGAATCGGGGGCATCGAAGCCACGTTCGATCTCTCCAACACGGCCGTTCTCGCGGGCCTCTTCATCGGCGCCATGATTCCCTTCATCTTCGCCTCGCTGGCCATGAACGCCGTGGGCGTTGCCGGCGGTCGCGTGGTGGACGAGGTGCGGCGCCAGTTCAAGGAGATCCCGGGCATCATGGAGGGCACGGCCAAGCCCGACTACCGCACCTGCGTCGACCTGGTGACGGCCACGGCCCTGCGCCAGATGATCGCACCCGCGCTCATCCCGGCCGTGATTCCGGTCATCGTCGCCGTCACGCCCGGCCTCGGGGCAGAGGCCCTGGGCGGGCTCTTGATCGGCTCGATCGTGGCCGGCGTCTGCGTGGCGCTCTCCATGACGACGGGCGGCGCCGCCTGGGACAACGCCAAGAAGTACATCGAGATGGGCCAGTACGGCGGCAAGGGCTCAGAGGCTCACAAGGCCGCCGTCACCGGCGACACCGTGGGCGATCCGTACAAGGATACGGCGGGCCCGGCCATCAACCCGATGCTCAAGCTGGTGAACATCGTCGCGATCTTGATCATCCCCTTCCTGTAGGCCAGCGAGTCGGGGCGCTTTCGAGGGCCGGGTTCGCGCTGCGAGCCCGGCCCTTTGCGTTCCCCCTCATTCCCCGCGTCGGGTGGCGGAGCCATGCCGGAGATCACAGCGGAAGAACGCGCGCCGAGTGAGCTGCGGCGCGTCCTGGGGCTGACGGACACGACGTTTCTCGTGGTGGCGTCGGTGGTGGGCGCCGGGATCTTCTTCGCCCCCGGCACCGTGGCCGAGCGCCTGCCGACCCCCAGCTGGATCCTGCTGGCCTGGGGCTTCGGGGCGCTCCTGTCGCTGGCCGGGGCGCTGGCCAACGCCGAGCTGGGGGCGCTGTTTCCGCGGGCGGGCGGCGACTACGTGTATCTGCGCGAGGCGTTTCACCCGCTGGCCGGCTTCCTGGTGGGTTGGCTGACCTTCTTCGCCATCTACGCGGGGACCGTCGCGGCGCTGGCAGTGGCGTTCTCCGACAACCTCGTGGCGCTGGTGGGCCTCGATGCCGGAGCCTCGCTGCCCCTGGCCATCGGCCTCACCCTCGCGCTCTCGGCGCTCAACTTCGTGGGCGTTCGGTGGGGCGCCCGCGCCAACAACGTCACGACGCTCCTCAAGCTGGGGGCCCTGGTGGGCTTCGTGCTGGCGGCCGCCTTCTCGGGCCGCGTCGAGCTCGGGCGGTTGGCCGTCGAGGACTCGGGCACCGGCTTCTCGTTCGCCGGCTTCGGGATCGCCATGTCGCCTGTTCTGTTCGCCTATCTGGGCTGGAACGCTTCGATCTACGTGGCCGGTGAGATTCGCGACGCCGAGCGCACGCTGCCGCGCTCGCTCTTCCTGGGCCTGGGGGTGTGCGCGGGGCTGTACCTGCTGTTGAACGCCGTGTTCCTCACGGCGTTGCCCATGGCCGAGCTTCGCGGCGTGAGCGATGCGGGGGAGGCCAGCGCGCGGGCGCTCTTCGGCGACCTGGGCGGGCGCCTGGTGGCGGTCTTCGTCCTGGCCTCGATCCTGGGCACGCTCAACGCCACCGTCCTGGTGGGACCGCGCATCGCCTACGCCATGGCGCGCGACGGGCTCTTCTTTCCGGGGGTCGAGGCCGTGCACGCCCGTTACGGCACGCCGGGGGTGGCCATCCTGGCCCAGGCGGTGGCCGCCGTGGCGCTGCTGCTCCTGCTCCGCAGCTTCCCGAGCGCGCTCGACTACACGGTCTTCGCCATCATCATCGCCACCGTGGCCGACGTGGCGGCCCTCTACCGCCTGCGGGCGACGCGCCCGGACGCGCCGCGGCCGTACCGGGCCTGGGGCTATCCGGTGGTGCCGGCCCTCTACGCCGCCGCCAACGCGGCGATCGGGGTGGCGATGATCGTGGAGCGCCCCTTCGAATGTCTGGCGGGCCTCGGCATGCTGTTGGCCGGCGTGCCCTTCTACCTCTTCTTCCGGCGTCGGGGAGGGCCGACGGAGCGGGTTGCTGCTTCCTGATTTCTTCAATAATCTTGGGGGATTAGGGCAGTTCCATCCCGGTGCACCCCGGCCCGGACCGCCCGCGACGTCGACCGACGTCCGGCACGAAGAGAGAGCCAGGAACATGAGCGGTCCGTTCCGTCACGACTTCGACAAGCTGAAGCGACTGCCTCCGTACATCCTGTCGGAGGTGACCGATCTCATGCGCGCCGCGCGCCGGGCCGGCGAGGACATCGTCGACCTGGGCAGGGGCAATCCCGACCTGGCGACGCCGCCTCATGTGGTGGAGAAGATCGTCGAGGCCGCGCGCAACCCGCGCAACCACCGCTATTCGGCCTCGCGCGGCATCCCCAATCTGCGCAACGCCATCGTCGAGTGGTACGACCGCCGCCACGGGGTGGAACTCGATCCCGAGAGCGAAGCCATCGCGGTGATCGGAGCCAAGGAGGGCCTCAGCCACTTCGTGCTGATGACGGTGGGGCCGGGCGACGTGGTGCTGTGTCCCGACCCCGCCTATCCGATCCACCAGTACGCCGTCATCATCGCGGGCGGCGACCTGCGCAAGGTGCCGCTGACACCGGACTCGGACTTCCTGGTGAACCTGGAGCAGGCCGTGCAGCGCACGTGGCCGCGGCCCAAGATGCTGATCGTGTCCTTCCCCGCGAACCCCACCACCCAGACCGTCGACCTGGCCTTCTTCGAGCGGCTGGTGGACTTCGCGCGCGAGCACGACCTGATGGTGCTGCACGACTTCGCCTACGCCGAGATCTGCTACGAGGGCTACCGTCCGCCCAGCATCCTGGAGGTGCCCGGCGCCCGCGACGTGGCCATCGAGTTCGTCTCGCTCTCCAAGAGCCACTCCATGGCGGGTTGGCGCGTGGGCTTCGCATCGGGCAACCGCGAGATGGTGCACGCCCTCACGCGCATCAAGAGCTACCTGGACTACGGCATGCCGCAGGCCATTCAGATCGGCGCCATCCAGGCGCTGCGCGGCCCCCAGGACTGCGTCACGGAGGTGGTGGACACTTACCGCGAACGCCGCGACGCCTTGATCGACGGCCTCGGCGCGCCGGGCGAGGGCGCCTGGAAGATCGAGAAGCCGCTGGCCACCATGTTCGTGTGGGCCAAGCTGCCCGAGGCCTTCCAGCCTCTGGGGTCGCTCGAATTCTCGAAGCGGCTCCTGGCCGAGGCCAAGGTGGCGGTCTCGCCCGGGGTCGGCTTCGGCGAAACGGGCGAGGGCTACGTGCGCTTCGCACTGGTCGAGAACAAACATCGAATCCGCCAGGCCGTGCGCGGCATCCGCCGCTTCCTGCGCGGCGCGGCGTGAGGCGGGCAGGGGCGATGCGGGACGCAGTCGGAGTCGGGATCTTGGGATTCGGGACCATCGGCACCGGGGTGGCCAAGGTGCTGCTGCGCAACCGCGAAGTGATCGCGCGGAGGCTCGGCTTCCCGTTGCAGCTGGTCCGCATCGCGGACCTGGACACACGGCGCGACCGCGGCGTCGACCTGGAGGACATCCGCTTCGACGACGACGCGGCGGGGCTGATCTCGGATCCCCGCGTCGACATCGTCATCGAGCTGATCGGCGGCTACGACGCCGCCCGCCGGATGATTCTCGACGCCATCGCCAAGGGCAAGCACGTCGTCACGGCCAACAAGGCGCTCTTGGCCCTGCACGGCGAGGAGATCTTCGGGGCGGCGGCAAAGAAGGGCGTGGACGTGGCCTTCGAGGCCAGCGTGGGCGGTGGCATCCCGATCCTGCGCTCGCTGCGCGAAGGCCTGGCCGCGAACCACATCGACAGCCTCTACGGCATCCTGAACGGCACCACCAACTACGTGCTGACCGAGATGGAGCAGACGGGCGAGCCCTTCGAGGCGGTGCTGAAGCGCGCCCAGGATCTGGGCTACGCCGAGGCGGATCCCACCTTCGACGTGGACGGCATCGACGCCGCCCACAAACTGACGCTGCTGGTGGCCATGGCCTTCGGCGCCCAGCTGACCTACAAGGACATCCCCACCGAGGGCATCCGGAACGTGGCGCCGGTGGACATCGAGTTCGCCGAGGAGTTCGGCTACCGCATCAAGCTCCTGGGGATCGCCAAGTCGCACACCGACCCGGCCGGAAAACCGCGCATCGAGGCGCGGGTGCACCCGACCATGGTGCCCGCCGACCATCTCCTCTCGAAGGTGGACGGCGCCATGAACGCGGTGGCCGTTCGCGGCGACGCGGTGGGGACGACCCTCCACTACGGCGCCGGCGCCGGCGAGCTTCCCACGGCCAGTGCCGTGGTGGGCGACCTGATGGAGATCGCGCGCGAGATTCAGCGCGGCCAGGCCGGACGGGTAGCGCCGCTCTCCTACATGCCCGAGGAGCTGCACGCCGTCGACCTGGTGCCGCTGGGCGAGCTCCGCGCCCGCACCTACCTGCGCTTCACGGCGCTGGACCGGCCCGGCGTGCTCTCACACATCACCGGGGCGCTGGGCCAGGCGGGCATCGGGATCGAGTCGGTGCTGCAGAAGGGGCGGGGGCTCGCGAGTGAGTCCGTCCCCGTTCTGGTGCTGACCCATCCCGCGGCGGAGGCCGACGTGCGCGCGGCCATCGACGAGATCGACCGGCTGCCGGACGTCACCGGCCCGACGCGGCTCATTCGCATCGAAGAGGAGCTCTCCCAGTGAGCGCGAAACCCGACTACCGAGCGTGGTTCGAGAGCCTGCGCGACCCGAGCGAACGCCACCGGCTGGACGAGGTGGTGTACACGGACTCGGCCGGCGGTCTGTTGCACGTCGTCCACGACATGGACGAGCTCAAGAAGACCCCCGGCGACGAGTGGAAGCGCATCTTCATGGAGCGCGGCCACCGGAACGAGTGGCCCTACGGGTCCGGCGTCTGGGGCAAGAAGGAATGGGTCCTGCCCGAGGTCGACAACGAGAACGTCGTCTCCATGTACGAGGGACACACCAACCTCTTCTGGGCCGAGCGCTACGGGCGCGAACTGGGGATCGAGGACCTCTGGCTCAAGCTCTGCGGCAACTCCCATACCGGCTCCTTCAAGGACCTGGGCATGACCGTGCTCGTCTCCATGGTGAAGGAGATGATCTCGCGCGGGGTCGAGATCCCGGCGGTGGCCTGCGCGTCGACCGGCGACACTTCCGCCGCCCTGTCGGCCTACGCGGCGGCGGCCGGCATCCCCGCCATCGTGTTCCTGCCGAAGGGCAAGATCTCGATGGCGCAGCTGATCCAGCCGGTGGCGAACGGCGCGATCGTCTTCGCCCTGGACACGGACTTCGACGGTTGCATGGAGATCGTGAAGCAGGTGTCGGCCCGCGACGGCGTGTACCTGGCCAACTCCATGAACAGCCTCCGTATCGAAGGCCAGAAGACGGTGGGCATCGAGATCATCCAGCAGCTCGACTGGGAGGTGCCGGATTGGCTCGTCATTCCCGGCGGCAACCTCGGCAACGTCTCCGCCCTGGCCAAGGGCATCGACATGCTGCTCGAGCTGGGGCTCGTGACGCGCAAGCCGCGCATCTGCGTGGCCCAGGCCGAAGCCGCCAATCCGCTCTATCTGTCCTATCAGCGCGACTTCGAGGTCTTCGAGCCCATTGCGGCCCGCAAGACCCTGGCGTCGGCGATCCAGATCGGCAACCCGGTGTCGGCCGAGAAGGCGATCGACGCCCTCCGGCGCTACGACGGGGTGGTGGAGCAGGCGAGCGAGGCCGAGCTGGCCGAGGCGTGCGCCGCGGCGGACCGCACCGGGCTCTTCAACTGCCCGCACACGGGCGTGGCGCTGGCGGCGACGAAGAAGCTGCGCGAGCGGGGTCTGATTCGCGCCAGCGACCGGGTGGTGGTCATCTCGACGGCCCACGGCCTCAAGTTCGTGGACTTCAAGGTGTCGTACCACCGGATGGAGCTGGCGGACATCGTCTCGGAGTTGCCGAACCCGCCCATCGAGCTGCCCGCCGACTACGACACGGTGCGCGGCGCGATGCTGAAGGAAATCGAGCAGAGGTTCCACGGCTAGTGTTCACGGGTATCGTGGAGCACGTGGGCCGGGTGACGGCGATCGAGCCGGGCCGAGAGCGCACCGTTCTCGCCCTCGACGTCGGGCCGGTCGCCGAGGGCGTGAGTCTCGGCGACAGCATCGCCGTGAACGGCTGCTGTCTCACCGCCACGGAGATCCGCGGCTCCGAGCTCCGGTTCGACGCCGTGCAGGAGACCCTCGACCGCACCAACCTGGGAGACCTCGAGGTGGGGTCCCGGGTCCACCTGGAGCGGGCGCTGCGAGCGGGAGAGCGCTTCGACGGCCACATGGTCCAGGGGCACATCGACGCCACGGGACGGGTGCGATCGGTCGAGGCGCGGGGCGACGACGTCCGCTTCGCCGTCGACTGCGATCCCTCCCTGGCCGAGCTGCTGGTGGACAAAGGCTCGGTCGCCATCGACGGAGTCTCGCTGACGGTGGTGCACGCCGAGGCCGAGGGCTTCGACGTTGCGCTCATTCCCCACACGCTGAAGGAGACGATCCTCGGCGACCGCAAGCCGGGAGAGCGCGTGAACCTGGAGGCCGACGTGCTGGGGAAGTACGTGAAGCGCTACCTGGAGCGAATGCTGCCGCGGTCGTAGATCGCACTGCCGCGGGTGGGGCGGTGTCTTCTCAGAGTTGGCGTCCCGCAGGGTTGTGGACGCGTGGGAAACCCGCTCAGCCTCGAGGCGGGGGGTGCCGAAAACAACCGAATGCCCGAATGCCCGAATGCCGGTAGGGAGCCGCGGCCGGCAGAGGCCGAGACGGCCCCCGAGGAGACAGCGCGCCGATGACACGATTCCGAGGCCGAGCCCTGGCCGCCTTTCCGCTCCTGCTGGCCCTGGTCGGCTCGGGCGCCGCGGCGGCACGGGAGGGGAACGGTTGGGAGCCCACCCTCGAGCGCGTGACACCGGCGGTGGTCGTGCTGCGGGTCAACGCCCCGCGCGCCTTCGACCACGGGCGCACCGGGTTCAGCACGGCCACGGGCTTCGTGGTCGACGCCGAGCGCGGACTGATCCTGACGAACCGCCACGTCGTGATGCCGGGCCCGGTCGTGGCCGAGGCCGTGTTTCTGAACCACGAAGAAGTCCCGGTGCAGGCGGTCTACCGCGACCCGGTGCACGACTTCGGCTTCTACCGCTTCGACCCGGCCGACGTGAAGTTCATGGAGGTCGCCGAGCTGGAGCTCGCGCCCGAGAAGGCGCGCGTGGGCACCGAGATTCGGGTGATCGGGAACGACGCCGGCGAGAAGCTCTCGATCCTGGCCGGCACGCTGGCCCGGCTCGACCGCCACGCTCCGGTCTACGGCCGCCGCACCTACAACGACTTCAACACCTTCTACTACCAGGCGGCGTCGGGCACGTCGGGTGGGTCGTCGGGTTCGCCGGTCATCAACCGGGCGGGGCAGGTGATCGCGCTGAACGCCGGCGGCAAGCGCTCGGCGGCCTCGAGCTTCTACCTGCCGCTGGATCGGGTGGTGCGAGCTCTCGAACAGCTGCAGGCCGGGAAGCCCGTGGCCCGGGGCACGCTGCAGACGGTGCTGGCCCACCGGCCCTACGACGAGCTGCGC
>JAKSBN010000220.1 GCA_022361175.1 Pseudomonadota bacterium
AATCGCTGCTGGAGCTGCTGCGCACCCTACGCGATGCGGGGTACGACACCGGAGAGCTGCCCCCCGACTCCACCTCGCTGCTGCGCCGGCTGCAGCGGCACGGCGTCAACGTACCGGAGGACCGGACGGCGTTGGCGCGCATGGCGGAATCCGGAGTCCGGGTGTCCGGAGCCGACTACCGGGCGTGGCTGGCGCGTCAGCCCGCCCGCATCCAGCGCCGCCTTTCCCGCGGCCCACTGGCCGATCTCGAGCACCAGGTACGCCAGGGCCTCGCGGAGGCGGAGTCGTCGCTCGCGCGCGGGTTGGCCCAACGCACGCTGGGGGACGTGCGCCATCTGATCGAGGGCAGCGACCACCCCGCCCGGGTCCGCGCGCTCGACCTGCTGGCACAGCTGGAGGAGGGCTACCGGCTGCGCTTTCGAGGGGAGAAGGCCGAGCCCTCCATCGACGCGCTCACCCGGGCGCTGGAGCGTACGGGCATCGAGGGCCTGCGCGGCTGGGGCGCCCCGCCCGGCGAAGTCATGGTTCACGGCGACGCACTGCTGATTCCCGGACTGCGCTTCGGCAACGTGTTTTTGGGGCCGCAGCCGCCTCGGGGCTGGGAGCTTCACGAGGAGCTGCTGCACGCCAACGTCAGTTTTCCGCCGCCCCACCAGTACGCCGCCTTCTACTACTGGATCCGAGACGTGTGGCGGGCCGACGCCGTGGTGCACGTGGGGCGCCACTCGACCTACGAATTCTTGCCGGGGCCGTCGGTGGGGCTCGCGGCGGACGACTTCCCACACTGGATCCTCGGCGACCTGCCCTCTCTCTACCTCTACATCGTCGACGGTGTCGGCGAAGGCATCCAAGCCAAGCGCCGCGGACACGCCGTGATCGTGGACCACCTGACGCCTTCGCTTCAGGTCACTCCGCTCTACGACGACCTGCTCCAGCTGCGCCAGCTGGTGGAGAGCTTCGAGGCGGCCGGCCCCGACTCGCCCACCCGGTCGCGAAACGTGCGAGAGATCCGCGCCGCCGTCGAGCGCCTCGAGCTCCGCGACGAACTCGCGGAGAGCATGGAACGCGAGCTGCGGGTGCGCGGCTTGCGCTTCGAAGAGGCCGACGGAGAGCTTCTCGTCCACGAGGTGGGCCACTACATCACCGAGCTGCAGGAACGCTTCATGCCGTTCGGTCTCCACGTGTTCGGCCGCCCCTGGCAGCCGAACGCGGTGGAGCGGATGCTGATGTCGATGGCCGGCGGCGAGGGCGCACCCGCCTCCACCTGGCGGGAACACCTGCGGGCGTCGCCGGAGCACGAGCGTCGGGCGCTGCTGGCGGGACTCGCGGGCCGCTTCGTGCCGCCGGGGGTCGGCAACGATCCGATCCGAACGCCGGAGGCGCTCCCCACCGGCCGCAACTTCCACGCCCTGGACGGCAGCGTCCTGCCGACACGCGTCAGCTACGAGCTCGGCGCCGAGCTGGCTGCCCAGGCCCGCGCCGAGCGCGGCGACGAGGCCACCGGGCGCGAGGCCGTGGTGCTCTGGGCCTCGGACACGGTGCGCGACGAAGGCGTGATGGTCGGCTTCGGGCTGCGACTCCTGGGCATGCGACCCGTGTGGAACAGCCGCGGCATCGTGAAGGGCATCGAGCGGCTTCCGCTGGCCCAAGCCGGCGGACGCGATGACGCGGTGTTCGTCACTTCGGGACTCTTCCGCGACCTCTACGCCAGCCTCATGAAGTGGCTGGACCACGCCGCCCTGCTGGCGCTGGACGGGGCCAGCCGCACCATCGAGCGCGAGCACCCGCAGCTGCGCGACGCCCTCGCCGCAGCGCTCGCGCCGCTGGGCGAGGCGCGAAGCCCCGGTTCGGAATCGCTGGCGGAGAACCACGTGGCCGCCCACTGGGTCGCCGATGCACGACGCCTGCTGTCCCAGGGTGCGCCGGCCGGCGACGCCGGCCGGCGGGCGAGCTACCGCGTTTTCGGCAACGCCCCCGGCCGCTACGGGGCGGGCATCAACCGGCTGGCCGAGCGCTCGGGTTCCTGGCGCGAACGCCGCGAGCTCGCCGATGCCTATACCCAGCGCCTGGGCTTCGCCTTTGGCATCCACGGCACGGCGGAGCCGGCCATAGAGGCGTTCGCGCTGTCACTCGACGGCGTACGCCGCACCTACTTGGGGCGAGCCACACACCTCTACGGTCTCCTCGACAACAACGACGGCTACGACTATCTGGGGGGGCTCAGCCTGGCGGTCGAGCAGCAACGCGGAAACCCACCGGAGTCCTGGGTCGTGGATCACGCGGATCCGCGGCGCGCCAGCCTGCGGCCGCTGCCGAGAGCACTCCTCCAGGAGTTGCGGGGTCGCCACCTGAATCCCGAGCGACTGCGTTCGCTCATGGCCCACGGCTATGCGGGAGCACGAACGCTCAGCCACGGCTTCCTGGAGAACTTGTGGGGATGGCAGGTGACCAACCCCGCCATCGTGAAGCCGTGGGTCTGGTCCGAGGTGAAGCGCGTCTACCTGGACGATGGCCACGGAATCGGCCTAGACGCGTTTCTCGAGGACGGCCCCAACGCCCATGTGAAAGCCAACCTGGTTGCGATCTTCCTCGTGGCCGCCGAGCGCGGGTTCTGGGATCCCGGCGAAGCCACCCTGGTTGAACTGGCGGAGCTCTTCCACCGGCTGGTGAGCGAGAACGGCCTGCCCGGCAGCGGGCACACGCGACCCGATCACCCGGTGATGGACTTCGTGCGGGAGCGTCTCCCGCCCGCCGAACGCGCGCGCTTCGACGCCGTGAGGGCCGCCGCGCAGCGCGCTCCGCGCACGGCCGAAGCAGAGCCCGCGAGCGTACGCGAGCTCCGGCTCCGCGACGAGCCCCCCGACGGCGAGGCGGAATCCGGCGACCCACGCCGTGGCCGAAAGGCGGCCGTGCTGCTGTTGGCGGCAGTGGCGGTCGCGGGCCTCGGGTACTGGCGCGGCAGCGGGCGCCGAGTCCAGACCGAAAGGAGTCGCTAGTGCCGATGTTCGAGCTCTCTCAAGCCCTGCGCGCCACCGTCGAGCTGCTGCTGGTCCCCACCCTGCTGGCGCTGGGCGTGCTGCTGGTGGCGGCGCTCTTCGAGCTGGGCTCGCTCTTGGGCGAGCGCTTTCACGGACTCCGCGCCCTGGCGCAGAACGCCGACCCCGAGCGCGCGCTCGCCCTGGGACACCGCCGCATCGAGCGCGCCGACCTCATCACGCGTGCGGGCCCCATGCTCGGCCTGATGGGAACTCTGATTTCGCTGGGCCCTGGACTCGAAGCGCTGGCTCGCGGCGACGTGGCGCGGCTGGCGGGCCAGGTGACCATCGCTTTCGACACCACGGTCGTCGGCCTGTGTGCCGGCATCGTCGGCTTCCTGGCCGGTCGCCTGCGCCGACGCTGGTACGGGGATCTGGTCGACGCGCTCGAGCGCGCCGACGCCCCGGAGCCCCGCCGTGTGGGATGAGCGTCGAACCCGGCGGTTCGGCGGCGCGGATCACGATCCCACCCACGTGCTGGCCAATCTCGTGGACGTGATGCTCGTGTTCGCCTGCGGCCTGATCGTGGCCCTCGCGATGTCGGGCGTGGACCTCCAGGGCGCGGGGCATCCGGAGGTGGAGGCGGGCCGCGAGATCCCCGATCTGCCGGTCGGCATGCAGGGGGGTGCCGGTGCCGGCTTCGAGCCCGTGGGACGCGTCTTTCGCGATCCCGCCACCGGCAAGCTCATCCTCGTGGGATCGCCCCCCAACCCCAAGGCAGACACTCACAAGGAAAACGGCCGTTGAACCGAACACGCTCCCTCGCCGCCCTGACGCTGACCTTCGGTCTGCTTGCCCCGCTCGCTCACGCCGAAGCTCCCACGGAAGAGACCGAACAGATCGTGGTCGAGGGACGCCGACTGCGTCCGCTGCTGGCCGCGCTCGTCTCGGACGCAGCCACGGTCATCCCCCGCTCCGAGATCGAAGGCAGCCAGGCGCGGACCCTGGCCGACGTCTTGCGCGAGCAACCGGGCGTCACGGTGCGGTCCGCCGGCGGGCCCGGCAAGCAGACGAGCGTGTCGCTGCGCGGCTCCGAGGCCGACCAGGTGCAGGTTCTGGTGGACGGCGTGCGCGTCGGGTCGGCCACCAGCGGCGATTTCAACTGGGCCAATCTGGCGGCCGGCGACGTCGAGCGGGTGGAGATCCTGCGCGGGGCGCAGAGCACGCTCTTCGGCGCCAACGCCATGGGCGGCGTCATCCAGGTCTTCACGCGGGACGGTCGCTCCGAGCCGCGCGTGAGCCTCCGCGGCGGTGTCGGGAACGAGGGGCAGGACGAGATCGCCGCCACGGCCAGCGGCACCGGCGTGGCGGACATCCGGTACTTCCTGTCGGCGCAGCGCACCACCATCGATGGGGTTTCGGCCTTCGATCCCGATTCCTCCCCCAGCCCGCGCCCCGACGACGACCCGTTTCGGAACATCACGCTCTCGGGCCGCCTGAGTGCGCCCGTGGGCCCCGTCACTACCGCGCTCTCCGTTCGCTATGCCGAGAGCGAGACCGATCTCGACAACTCCCGCAGCGACAACCCCGATTTCGAACAGAAGACGGACCGGATGCAGCTGGCGTGGGACGCGCGCTATCCGGTCACCCAAGCCTGGATCACGGGGCTGCGGCTGGCCCAGAGCGAGGAGCGCCTGCGCGGCGACGACCCGAACGTCGCCAGCAACGAGTTCGACATCCGTTCCGTCTCACGTCAGGCCAGCTGGTTGAACGAGGTGAGCCTGGGACCCGCCTCGCTGGTGGGCGGCGTCGACTTCGAGAGCGAGCGCGGCCGCAACTTCGACTCCGGCATCAGCGAGTCCATGCGCCAGACGGGAGCCTTCCTGCAGGCCTCGGCCGAGTGGGGCCCGATCCACGGCAACGCCGGCGTGCGCTACGAGTGGAACTCCATCAGCGAGGACCGCGCCACCTACCAGCTGGGTCTCCGCCTCGAGCTCACCCCCTGGCTGGATCTGCTGGCGAACTACGGCACCGCGTTCCGGCCGCCCACGCTGAACGAGCTCTTCTTCGAGAACGCCTTCGCAGAGGGCAATCCCGATCTCGATCCGGAGAAGACACGCAGCGTCGACGTCGGTCTGCGGCTGCGCCACCGGTGGGCCTTCGGCCTCTCGCTCCGAGCCGAAGCCTGGGGCTTCCACCAGCGCTACCGGAACCTGATCGAGTTTCGCTTCGGCCCCGACTTCGTGCTGCGCCCCGTGAACGTGGAGAAGGCCCGCGTCTGGGGACTGGAGACGAGCTTGCGAGCCGAGTGGAAGGGACTCTGGCTGCGGGCCGCGTGGACGCATCTCGACTCCGAGGACGAGGAGAAGCTCCGCCTTCGCCGGCGTCCGGACAACGCGGGCCGGGTGGCCCTGGGCGGCCGCCATGGACCCGCGTCGCTGGAAGTCCTGTTACGAGCCGTGGGCGCGAGCTTCAGCCGCAGCGGCGAGCGGGATCGCGTCGACCGCTACGCGCTGCTGGATGTGAACGCCGCCTATGAGTTCCGGGAGTCGGTGGTGCTGCGGGCCCACGTCCACAACCTCGCGGACCGCGACTATGAGGAGATCTTCGACCGCGGGACGCTGGGGCGCACCTACTTCGCGTCCCTCGAGCTTCGGCTCTAGCGAAGGAGAACTGCATGAGACGGATCGACCGCTCGTTCCTCCTGGTGATCCTGCTCGCGCTCTTCGCGTCGTTCCGCGGCGCGGACGCCCGGGCGGAGGAGCGCATCCTGGCCCTGGCCCCGCACGTGGCGGAGATCCTCTATGCCGTGGGGGCCGGCGATTCCATCGTCGGCGCCGTGCGCTACTGCGACTATCCCCCGGCAGCCGCCGCGCTGCCGGTCGTGGGCGGCTACAAGGCGATCTCCGTCGAAGCCGCGCTGCGGACCCGTCCGACCCTGGCCATCGCCCTGGACGCCTCGGTGGAGGGCGGGGAGCGGCTGGCCGCGCTGGGCGTGCGCGTCGCCTACGCTCACCCGCAGACCGTTCGCGAGGCCCTGCAAGACATCGAGCGCATCGGCCGAC
>JAKSBN010000089.1 GCA_022361175.1 Pseudomonadota bacterium
GACGTGCTGGCCGTCCATGACGAGCCGACACGTGCAAGACGTGGCCGTCTTCTCCATGTCGATCTGTTCGACGGTCTTGGGAAAGCCCCAGATCCCCTCGCCCGCGTCGCGGGTGAAGCTCTGGTTGACCGGCAGGCGGTAGATGAACGTGCCGAGCTTGCCCCGGAACAGGTCCAGGAAGTTCCCCAGGTACGGGATGGCGGGCCGATCGCCGCGCGGCCGGACGAAGAACGCGATGGAGACCTCGTTGTAGTCCCCCAAGTCGTTGTCGCGGTAGTCGATGGCCGCCAGCGACAGAATCGCCCGCCCCGGCCACACCTCGGCGATCTCGAAGTCCTCGCTGGGCAGCAGGCGCGCGGCCTCGCGTGCCGAGACGAAGAACTGCGCCGCCCCGGTGGAGGCGTCGCGGACGTGGACGGGCATCGGCACCGGGCGGCCCTGAAAAACGTACGCCGACTGCGGCTCGGCCATGGCATCTCCTTCACGCTTCCTTACAGACTACTGTAGATCCAAGCCACTGTAGATCCAAGCGACACGGAGCCTTCTCTTCCCTCCCAGCCACTGACCGGTCGGTCCATCGCAGCAGCGAGCGCCCGCGGTGTTGGAGAATCAGCCACCCGCCAGCCAGTCGCGAGGCTGTAGAAACACCTCGAGCAGCTCCGCCTCGCGCGACCCCGGTTCCGGGTGCCAGTCGTAGCGCCACGCCACGGCGGGCGGGAGCGAGGCCAGGACGGACTCCGTGCGCGCCCCGGCCTGGAGCCCGAAACGCGTGCCGCGGTCGTAGAGCAGGTTGAACTCCACGTAGCGGCCGCGTCGCAGCAGCTGGAAGTCCCGCTCGCGCTGGCCGTAGGGCAGCTTCTTCCGGCGCTCGAGGATCGGCAGATAGGCCGGCAGGTAGGCTTCGGCCACGGAGCGCCAGCAGGCAAACGCCGCGTCAAAGCCGCCCTCGTCGAAGTCGTCGAAGAAGAGTCCCCCGATGCCGCGCGGCTCGCCGCGGTGGGGCAGCGTGAAGTACTCGTCGCACGCGCGCTTGAAACGAGGGTAGAGCTCGGCGCCGTAGGGCGCGCAGGCGTCGCGCGCCGTCCGGTGCCAGTGCACGGCGTCTTCCTCGAACCCGTAGTACGGCGTGAGATCGAAGCCGCCGCCGAACCACGACACCGGCGCCTCCCCGTCGGCCGTCGCGATGAAGAACCGGAAGTTGGCGTGGCTGGTGGGCGCATAGGGGTTGCGGGGATGCACGATCAGCGAAACGGACACGGCCTCGTAGGCGCGCCCCGCCAGCTCGGGCCGCCGCGCGGTGGCCGCCGCCGGCAACTCGAGCCCCTGGGTGTGCGTGTAGTTGACGGCCGCGCGCTCCAGCACCGGCCCGTCCGACAACACACGGGGCCGCGAGCGCCCTCCCCCCGGCCGCGCCAGCTCTTCGCGGGCGAAACGGGCCTCGCCGTCCGCGGCCTCGAGCCCTTCACAAATCCGATCCTGGAGCCCCTCCAGGAAGTCTACGACGGTGTCCACATGCGCCATGGCACCAGTCTAGCCGGCGCTGTCCGACGCGGGGCGCACCACGCGGTAGTTGCGCGTGCCGAACCGCTCCGCCTCCCACAGCGTCTCGCAGTCAAGACTCGCGTAGTGGGCTGAGATGGCGCGTCGGAAGCCCTCGGTGCGGTTCCGCCCCGAGCCGTGCAGCAGCAGCGGATGGAAGAAGACGGTGTCGCCCGGCTCCATCTCCAGGTGCCGTCGCTCCGGGTGCGCTCCGACGCCCTCGGCGCCGAAGTAGGCCAGGTTCACGTACTCCCAGTCGGGGTTGCCGTGGGGCAGCAGCTCCAGGTTGTGGCTCTCGGGAACCACCACGAGGCAGCCGTTCTCGCGCGTCACCCGTTCGAGCGCGGTCCACACCCCGACGATGCGGTCGGCCGGCCGAAACGGGAAGTAGAGCAGGTCCTGGTGGAGCGGGTGGCGGCCGTCCACGTGGGGCGGCTTGTTGATGAGCATCGTGTGGATCGACTGGATCCCCGGCCCCAGCAGCGCCTCGACGCCGTCGAGGATGCGCGGATGGGTGGCGTAGCCGTCCAGCACGGGGTCCTGCTCGTAGTCCTGGAGCTTGGCGATGGCCTCCAGCCGCGTTCCGGGCGCGACCGCGCCCTTCGCCACCATCACGTCGCGCATCACCAGCATGCGCTCGGCCGGCTCGACCCGGCCGTCCACGATGTCCTGCAGCCGCTCCAGGTAGAGGGCCCGCTCCGGTGCCTCGATCAACCCCGGCACCACCGCGTAGCCCTGGCGGCGGTACAGCTCGCGGTCGGGCAGCGGCGACGTCATCGCGCGGCGCCCGGCGGCTTCACGAAGCGCTGGGTGATCAGATCTTCGAATAGCGCCAGCACCTGCTCGTCGCGGGGCGTTTCGCCGTAGACGCCGCGGCGCAGCGCGACGCCCGTCATCAGCGCCTGGATCGATTCCAGCAGCCCGTTCAGCTCGCGGCGGGCCAGGTTCGGGAACACCCGCGCGGCCACCTCCCGCGCCCGCCGCCCCATGCCCGCCGTCCCCTCGGCCAGCGCTCGGCGGAGCTCCGGGTCGGTGCGCGCCGCCGCGAACAGATCCAGCACCGCGGCCTGGGCCGGATGCTCGTGGTGCGACCAGAGCAGGCGGTAGCCGGCGCGAAACCGCACCGCCTCGTCCTCGCCGCCCGGCGGATGCGCCGCCATGCCCGCCTCGAAGTCCTCTGCCAACCGCTCGAAGAGATGCGCAACGGCGGCGCTCATCAGCTCGGCTTTGTCCGCGTAGTGGTGCAGCCGGGCGCCCCGGGACACCCCGGCCCGCGTCTCGATCTCGGCCATGCGCGCGCCGGCATAGCCCCGCTCTACCACACACGCGATGGTGGCGTCGAGCAAGGCGGTGCGGGTGCTCGCCCGACGTTCCGCCTGGCTCCGCCGGCGCGGCGGTCGGGCCTGGGATCGCGTTTCCATGGCCCGTATCCATAGCGGAGCACAAACAAACCGTCCAGACTGACGGTTTTTGGACGACCCACCCGCCCCGGCACCGAAGACGCCTTTCAAGCGCCGGGCGCCGCCTCCTCGTCGCTCTCGATCTGGAGGTCGCGGCCCTTGCCCGCCGCCGGCTCCAGCCGGACCTGGACGGCCGCGGGCTCGAGGACATCCTCGCGGCCCTCCCGCGTGGTTCGCAGCACGACCAGCTGCGGCTGGAAGCCCTCCGCTTTCACGAACACCGTGTGGTCCCGATCGGCCCGCAATTCCAGCTCGGCCGGGACGGGCGCCAACGGCTCGCCGTCCACGAAGACCCGCACCGAAGTCGGTGTCAGGTCGAGCGGGACGGTCTGAAACGGTGCGCAGCCCCCGCCTGCGATGATCCAGGCCACCAGCACTGCCACTCTTGCCCGTCTTGCCAGTCTTGCCACTCTTCCCACTCCAGCGCGTCGCAACATGCCCTCTCCTCCCGGCCCGAAGCTACCTCGGCGTCGCCGTGTCGGCAGGTGGCCCGGACCGGCGCCCGCCGATAGACTGCGCGCCCGAGTCGAGCGCCCGCGAGGTCTCCCCCGCCATGAAGCCCCAGCAACGGCCGTCGCGCCCCCACTTTTCCTCCGGCCCGTGCGTGAAGCGCCCCGGCTGGTCGCCCGAGGTCCTGGCGAACGCACTCGTGGGACGCTCGCACCGCGCGGCCGAGCCGAAAGCACGCATCGCCGAGGTGAGCGAACGCAGCCGGGCGCTCCTGGGTCTGCCCGACGACATGCGGCTGGGGCTGGTCCCGGGCTCGGACACGGGTGCCCTGGAAACGGCGCTCTGGTCGCTGTTGGGCGCGCGGGGGGTCGACCTGCTGGCGTGGGAGAGCTTCGGGCAGGGTTGGGTCTCGGACGTGACCGGACAGCTGAGGCTGGAGGACGCGCGCACGCTGGCGGCCGACTACGGCCAGCTCCCGGACTTGGCCCAGGTCGATTTCGACCGCGATGTGGTCTTCACCTGGAACGGCACCACCTCGGGCGTCTGCGTTCCCGACGGCGACTGGATCCCGGACGACCGGAAGGGTCTCACGATCTGCGACGCCACCTCGGCGGTCTTCGCCATGCCGGTGCCGTTCGAGAAGCTCGACGTGGTCACCTGGTCGTGGCAGAAGGTGCTGGGCGGCGAAGCCGCCCACGGCATGCTGGCCCTCTCGCCCCGCGCGGTCGAGCGCCTCGAGAGCTACACACCGCCGTGGCCCGTGCCCAAGCTCTTTCGCCTCACCAAGGGCGGCGCGCTCAACGAGAGCATCTTCCAGGCGAGCACCATCAACACGCCCTCGCTGCTGTGCGTCGAGGACGCCGTGGACGGGCTCCGCTGGGCCGAGTCGCTGGGCGGTCTCGACGCGCTGATCGGGCGCTCGCGGGCGAACCTGGCCGCCGTGGCGCGCTGGGTGGAGAAGAGCGACTGGGTCGAGTTCCTGGCGGCCGCGCCCGAGACGCGTTCTTCCACCTCGATCTGTCTCCAGCTGACGGACCCCTGGTTCCAGAAGCTGGCTGCCGCCGACCAGCGCGCGGCCATCAAGCGCCTGGTGGGGCTGTTGGAGCGGGAGGGCATCGCCCTCGACATCGCCGGCTACCGGGATGCGCCCCCGGGCCTGCGCGTGTGGGGCGGCGGTACGGTGGAGACGTCGGACCTGGAGGCCCTGCTTCCCTGGCTCGACTGGGCCTTCGCGGAGATCAAGGAGTAGGCGGATCGCCCGGCGCCGAAGCCGCCGCCTCGGCTTCGCCGGACGCCCAGGTGACGCGGAGCGCGCGCAGTCGTTCGAGCTCTTCCTGTTGAGCGCGCAGTCGATCCTTCTTGGCCGCCAGCTCGCCCCGAATGGCCAGGTAGAGCTTGTCCTGGGTGCGCACCTTGGCCTGCCAGCGCTCGGCTTCCACGCGCGCGCCCCCGAGCTCGCCCTCCAGCTGGGTCACGCGGCCGCGGAGCTCTTCGACCCGAGCCGTGAGCTCCGGCGGTGGCGGCGCGGCGACGGGCGGCGGCGACGGGGCCGCCGGCTGCGGGCGCTCCGCATCCGCGCGCACCCGCTCCAGCTCGAGGCGCAGGCGGTGCGACTCGCCGCGCGCGTGCTCGAGCTGCGCTTCCAGGTCGCGGAGCCGGTCGGCTTCGTCCGCGTGCTCGGTCTTCTCCTGGTAGGCGCGCCGCTTCACCTTGTCGAGCTTGCGCCGCAGTTCGGACGTCTCGGCCGAGCGGCGCTTGCGCTCGTCCTCGTTGCGGCTCGCCTGCTTCGCCGCCGCGTCCCGTTCGCCGCGAACCCGGTCGAGAGCCTCGGACACGGCCGCGAGCCGCGCGGCCAGGGCGCGGCTCCGCAGCCCGAGCCCGAGAACGGCCGCCAGCGAGAGGCCCGCAATGATCCAGGCGAGGGTGCCCATGACGAGGGTTGTACCACGAGCGCGCGCATCCCGCGCCCGCGCGTGCGTCGCGGCGAAGACGGCCGTCTCTTTTCCCGCGGGCAGCACGGACGTCACCGGACCCGACGGGGCTCGTCTTTGCGACCCCAAGTCGGAGTGGTACGCTCCGGCGCCGCGCCTGACCTGGAGGACGACGATGCCGAGCGCGGCAGACCCGGACGAGAACCGCCCCGTAGGAACGGTGGGCGGCGTGGAGCCCCAGGGCCCCTACTTCCCCCTGCGCGTGGCCCGCGTCGACGACGAGACGCACGATTCCCGCTCGATCGTCCTGGACGTGCCCAGCGAGCTCGCGGCGACCTTCGCCTACAAGGCCGGTCAGTTTCTGACCTTCCGGACAGAGGTCGACGGCAAGACGCTGACGCGCTGCTACTCGCTGGCCAGCTCCCCGGACGTCGACGCGGAACACAAGGTCACCGTGAAGCGCGTCGAGGGCGGCCGCGTCTCCAACTGGATGAACGAGCGGGTGAGCGCGGGCGACGTGCTGCAGGTGATGCGACCGGCCGGCCTCTTCTGTCTCAAGGAGCGAGACACTCCCCTGGTGTTGTTCGGCGGCGGCAGCGGCATCACGCCCGTCATCTCGATCATCAAGACGGCGTTGGTCACCACCTCGCGGCCGGTCGAGCTGTTGTACGCGAACCGCGACACGCGCTCCGTCATCTTCGCGGCCGAATTGGAGAAGCTGGTAGGCGCTCACGCCAACCGCCTGCGCGTCGAGCACCGCCTCGACGACCGGGATGGCTTCGCCACGGAGGACGTGATTCGCGATTTCGTGGCGGCCCCGAACGCCGACTTCTACGTGTGCGGCCCCGGTCCCTTCATGGATGTGGTCGAGAACGCACTGCGCGGTCTGGGTGTCGAACGCGACCGCATTTTCATCGAGCGCTTCGTCTCGCCGCCCGATGACGGAGCGTCGGCGCCGGAACCGGATCCGGCCGAGGACGCCGGCGAGGCCACACCCGACACCGTGCACGTCAGCCTCGACGGCCAGCAGCGCGACGTGCCCTACAGCCCCGGCAAGACCGTGCTGGAAGCCGTGCGCGAGGCCGGGATGGATCCACCGTTCGCCTGCGAAGAAGGCTACTGCGGCTGTTGCATGGCCAAGCTCCGAGACGGCCAGGTGCGCATGCGCGCCAACGACTGCTTGGACCAGGCCCAGCTGGACGAGGGGTGGGTGCTGACCTGCCAGAGCGTCCCCACCAGCCGCACCTGCAAGGTCGAATACCCCGACTAGCAGTCACCAACGCCGCGGTATCGCTCCCGGCACCGTCCAACGGACGCCGGTTCGCGCGAGAGCACACGTGTCTGAGCAGAGCGCAACGCGGTAGCGCCATCCAGCCGCGATCCAGCGTTCCCCGCCGCTGAAGTGAGGGGTATTTCCACTCGTGCCTGTCCCGGGGATACGGCACTCTTCCGCGTCGTGGTCGTCTCCTCCCTGACGTGGCTGCCGATGGTCGCGCTGGCCCCGCTGGCTGCTGCTTGGTTGCTGTGGCTGTGGCAGGCCTTCCGCCTGCGCGAACCCCGACTGCTGGTGTCCGGCGCGCTGCTGCTGGCGCTGTCCGTGGATGCCTGGACGTCGCCGTGGCCCGAGCAGGATCTCCTGGAGCTGGGGCTGCGCTGGGATTGGAGCCAGCTGGGCGTGTGGGGCCGCATCGGGGCCAACACCGCCGCCCTCGGTGTCGTCGTCCTGCTCGCCCACTCGCTGCGCGAGCGCAACCGCGCAGAGACCGTTCACTGGGACGCCATGGAGGCTCTGCGTCAGCTGCACGCCCTGGCGAGCCAAGCCGGCGGACGGCCGACCGACCTGCCGCGGCTGCTCGAGCTGGGGCGCGCAGCGTTCGGCGTCGAGCAGGCCTGGGTGGCGCGCTTCGAAGGAGAGGCGCTGCGGGTGGTGGCGCAGTCCCCCGCTTCGGGCTGGCCTGCGCCGGCGAGCGTCGCCGAAGACGATTCGTGGCTCGCGCGCGCCGTCGCCAGCGACCGCCCGCTGGCCCACGAGCACCTGGCTCGCGGCCAGGCCGGTCCGGCGGGCGGCGAGTGGGGCCACACGCTGCTGGGCGCCATCGGCCCGCCCGGCGCGCCCCTGGGTCTGCTGGCGTTCGGCGGCCCCGGACGCCACACGCGCCGCTTCACCGCCACCGACAAAGAAGTGTGGTCGAGCTTCGCGGACTGGCTCGCCCGGTTGTGGACGGAGCAGGCCGCGGAACGCGAACGCCACGCCGCAGAGCGCCGCCTGGCCGTTCTCACCGAGCTGATCGCACTGCGCCGGCGAACCCCCGACGACGTGCTGGCGCGGCTCCAGAAGGTGCTCGATCTACGCGCCGCCGCGCTGTGGCAGCGCGTGCCCACCCGGCCCGATGAACTGCTGTGGGTGACGGGCGTGGGGTTTGGCGACGGCGCTTCTGCGCGCGCCAGCGTTCCGCTGCACGGCCCGGCCGTGTGCGCCCTCGAGAGCGGCGTGGCCGAGGGAGACTGGTCCGACCGCGCCGGGGCCACCAGCCACGCGCTGTGTCTCCGGATGCCCGAGCCCTACGCGTTGCTGAGCCTGCACACCGAGTCGCAGCGTCGCTTCTCCGCTCCGGAGATCGCCTTCTGTGAGACCGTGGCCCCGCTGCTGGCCGCACCCACCCACAGCGCGCCCGCCCCGGATGCCGGGCGCCCGCTGCTCCCGCGTCGCGACGACGGCGTCGACCGGCGGCGGTTGGATCTCAACGCCGTCGTGGCCGATCTCGTGCCCGCCTGGCGCAAGGTGCTGCCCGCCGGCTGCCAGCTCGAGCACGTTTCCGGGGACGAGCTCCCGGGTCTGGCCCTCTACCGCTACGAGCTGGATCGCGTGGGCTGGGGACTGGTGCGCGCGACGCAACGGGCCTTCCCCGACGCGGCGCGCGTCGAGATCCGCACGGAGGGTGTGGTCTCGCCGACCCCCGGTGGTTCGGTGAGGGGGCTCGCGCTCTCGCTTCAAGTCGCCGGCCGCCCGCTCTCCGGCAAGGCGCTGGACGCGCTCTTCCACGAGTCGGAGCCCCGCGACGACGAGCCGTCGTCGACGGCGTCCGAAGGCCCCCTGCGACTCTCCCTGGCCGGCGTACGCCGCCTGCTGCAGCGCCACGGCGGCGACGTCTCGGTCGAGTCCGCGCCCGATCGCGGCACCACGTTCACGGCCTGGCTGCCTCCCGCGACGGACGCGTGAGCCACGCCGACCGCGTCCGAGCAGCCACCGTGCGGCTGCGCTCCGACGTCGCGCCGTTGCGCTTCGCCGCACCGGTCTCGCACGTGTACAACCCGCTCGAGTACGCGGCCCGCGCTCATTTCGCCTACATCCGACGCTTTGGCGACAGCCCCAAGCGAGCTCTCTTTCTCGGCATGAATCCCGGCCCCTTCGGCATGGCGCAGACGGGCATTCCCTTCGGCGAGGTGGCCTTGGTGCGCGACTATCTGGGCATCCGGGCGCCGATCGGCCGCCCGGCGGCCGAGCACCCGAAGCGCCCCATCGAGGGCTTCGCGTGCCGCCGCAGCGAGGTGAGCGGGGCGCGGCTCTGGGGGGCCATCGCCGAGCGCTTTCCGCAGCCCGAAAAGTTCTTTCGCGCCCACTTCGTGGCCAACTACTGCCCCCTCGTCTTCATGCAGGCCTCCGGCCGCAATCACACCCCCGACAAGCTGCCGGCCAGCGAGCGAGAGCCCCTGTTCGCCGCCTGCGACCGGCACCTGCAGGCGCTGGTGCGCATCTGGCGACCCCGCTTCGTCGTCGGGGTCGGCCGCTTCGCCGAGGCGCGAGCCCGCGAGGCCCTGGCCGACGTGGACGTCCAGATCGGCGGCATTCTCCACCCCAGCCCCGCCAACCCCCGTGCCAACCGCGACTGGATCGGCACCGTCAGCGAGGAGCTCGCCACCCTGGGAGTCTGTCCCTGAGCCGTTCGGTCGGCCGGGCGGCCGGCCGGCGACTTGAGCGCACCCGGAGCCGCCCCTAAGCTGTGCCCCTCTCGGTCACTCGCGGCTGTGCCAGTGACGACAACCGAGGGGCCAACAGAAGGGGGGGAAGCGCTGTTGCGTGTCCACTACCGAATCCAACGCCGGGTCGTCGCCGCGGTCGGGAGCGCCCTGGCGGCGCTCCTTCTGGCGTGTCCGACAACGGATCAACCCGGTTCGACGAAAGGAGGCTCCCGCGTGGGAATCGCCGCCATCGATGAGTTCATCGCCAACCAGTCCATCGACAAGTCCCAATCCGGCTGGAAGACGTCGCTGCCCAAACCGCCGCAGGTCGACTTCGAAGCGGGTCAGGAACTGCACTGGGTCCTGGAGACCAACCTCGGGACCGTGAAGGCCCAGCTGTTGCCCGATGTGGCTCCCATGCACGTCTCCAGCACCATCTATCTCACCCGGCTCGGCTTCTACGACGACGTCGCGTTCCACCGCGTGATCCCCGGCTTCATGGCCCAGGGCGGCGACCCGCTCGGGCGGGGAACCGGCGGGCCCGGCTACGAGTACGACGGCGAGTTCGCGGACGACGTGCGCCACGACTCGCCCGGCCTGCTGAGCATGGCCAACCGCGGCCCGGGCACGGACGGAAGCCAGTTCTTCCTGACCTTCGTGCCGACGCCGTGGCTCGACGGCAAGCACACCATCTTCGGCAAGGTCGTCGAAGGCCTGGACGTGCTGAAGGAGCTGGAAAAGCGCGGCACCCAGAGCGGTCGACCCACGGAGAGCCTGCGCATCGAGCGCGCGACCATTCAATAGGCAACGTCCGGGAGCCTTACGGCTCCCGGACGTACTCTCCGGCGCTTCTCAGTCCAGCCGCTCGATGATGGTGCCCGTCCCCAGACCGCCACCGCAGCACATGGAGATCAGGCCGTAGCGACCGCTCGTGCGCTCCAGCTCGTGCAGCGCCGTCGTGATGAGCCGATCGCCGGTGGCGCCCGTCGGGTGGCCCAGGGCAATCGCGCCGCCGTTCGGGTTGACCCGCTCTTCGACGGGACCGCACTCCTTCATCCAGGCCAGGACGACGCTGGCGAAGGCCTCGTTCACCTCGTAGGTGTCCATGTCCTCGATCCCGAGGCCGGTGCGCTCGAGCAGCTTGCGGGTGGCCGGGATCGGCCCCTTCAACATGGTCACCGGATCGACGCCCACGATGGTGCTGTGGACCACCCGCGCCCGCGGCTTGAGTCCGTGCTTCTTCACCCCGGCCTCCGACGCCATCAGCACCGCCGACGCCCCATCGGTGATCTGTGACGAGCTGCCCGCCGTGTGTACGCCGCCATCCATCACGGCCTTGAGCGTCGCCAGCTTCTCCAGGGCCGTGTCGCGGAGGCCCTCGTCGCGGCTCACGTGAAGCGTCTCGCCGGTCTCCTTCCCGTCGGCGTCGACCACCGGCGCGTCGATGGGCACGACCTCGCGGTCGAAGCGGCCCTCGTCCCACGCCTGCTTCGCCAGCTGCTGGCTCCGGAGCCCGAAGCGATCGGTGTCCTCACGCGCAATGCCGTATTCCTTCGCGATCAGCTCCGCCCCTTCGAACTGCGAGTGGAAGGCGTAGCGCTCGAAGTAGGACTTGGGGATCGGGCGGCCGTGAGAGCTGAAGTTCGCACCCAGCGGAATGCGGCTCATGGCCTCGATGCCGCAGGACAGCACCACGTCTTCGAGTCCAGACCCCACCAGGCCGGCGGCCAGGGTGCTGGCCTGCTGACTGGATCCACACTGGCTGTCGACGGTCGTGGACGCCACCTCGAGCGGAAGGCCCGCGGAGAGCCAGGCCGTTCGGGCGACGTTGAACGCCTGCTCGCCCACCTGCGACACGCAGCCCCCGACGATCTGGTCGACCGCAGCCGGATCCAACCCGACGCGCTCCACGGCGGCCTTCTGGACGGCGCCCAGGAGCTCGGCGGGATGTACGGTGGACAGTCCCCCGTTGCGGCGACCCAACGGCGTCCGCACGGCTTCGACGATGTAGACCTCACCCATCTCTCGTGTGTCCTCTCTTGCCTTCGACGACTCTCGGCAACTCGCGCGTGGGACGGGCGTCCCTTGGCGGTCAACGAGCCCCCCGCGCCCCCTGCGGACGCGATTGACTCGCGAGTCAAAGTGGTCGAAGCCTAGCAGTAGAGCCGCTATAACGGGACCCCGTGCGCTCCGGCCGGCCGTCTTCGCCCGCAACCGCCTCGCTCCTACGGACGAGGTGTGTCGTCGCGCTGCTGTTCGCGGCCCAGACCGCCGCGTGCGCCCACGCCCCGGTCGACGAGCCGCCTCGCGTCTTCGACTTCGAGCGGGACACGTTCGCCTTCGTGAACGAGCTCTACTGGGACTACACCGTCGACGCGTCGGGCCAGCAGACGGGCCGCGCGCGCGAGGAGGAGGTCCTGTTCGGGCAGCGCTGCGCCAGCATGGCCCGCGCGGCGCGCCAGTTTTTTCACGCGGCCGCGTTCGTGCCCGACGCGCCGCCGCTGTCCGACGCCGAGCACCGAGAGCGCATCGCCCGCGTGATGGCCAGCGACCCGCGCCGCGAACGGCCCGCGCGCACCCGCGTGGTCATCCCCGGCCATACGGACCTGCGCGCCTTCAGCCGGGTCCAGGAACGCGCCCTGAAAGAGGCCCTCGGCGGTTCCTGGAAGAGTTACCTCCAGCGCGGCAACTGGCGCATGATCTTCCCCTTCTCTCCCGCACACCAGCGCAACACCGCCGGCAATCTGGTGGCCTCGCTGGAGGCGGGGCACCCGCCGATCGTCCACCTGGTCCAGTTCCCCAACGTCACCGTGAACCACAGCGTCCTGGTGATCAGCGCCGAGGAGAGTCCCACCGAGATCGTGTTTCGGACCTACGATTCCAACGTCGCGGACGGGGTGCGCGTGCTCCGCTACGACCGGGTGGAGCGCCACTTCACGTTCCCCACGACCACCTACTTCGCCGGCGGCCGGGTGGACGTCTACGAAATCTACGATGGCTGGCTCTTCTAGGCCGGGCCGGTGCTGCGCCGCGGTCCTGATGGCGGCGTTCGTCGCCACGGGAGGCTGTGCCACGGGTGCGCTGCTGGAACGCGCACGCATCACGGAGACCGCCGTCGCCGTCGACTCGGCGCACCGCTGCGGCGACGAGGTGTGGCTGGAGTACCGGGTGCGGGTCCACGACGCCCGCGCGCGGGAACGCGGCGACCGCCGACGCCGCGCCCGCCTGGCCGTGGCGGAGCTCCAGTCCCGCGACCGTCCCGTCGACGACTACCGCGTCCGGCCGCTGCGGCTCGGCCGGCCGCTGCCGCCGGGCGCCACCGCCGTGCCTGTTCGTTCCGGCGCGACACCGCCGGAAGTCGAGCTGGCGCTGGGACAGGAGGGCGAGCCGGCGTCACTTCACCTGGGCACCCTCCGCCGCACGCGCACCGCGGGCTGGGCCTACGTGCTGCTGCCGCTGGCGGGCGCCTGGGACGCCGTGACGGTGCCCCTGCTGGCCGTCTCCGCGACCCCGTTCTTCGTCGTGGACCCCTAGCGGCGGGGCGACTCAGGGGGGCGACGGCCGCCCCGTCCAGGCGGCCAGCATGACGCCCAGCCCCAGCGCATCCGCGATCGGCAGCCAAGCCAGATCGCGCCCCCTCACCCCCAGCGCCCGACGCTGACGCCAGGCGCAGCCCCCGACCAGGCTCCACCAGCCCACTAGCGCCGCCAGCCCCAGCCCCGGGTGGCCGGCCGCGATCAGGGCGACCAGTGCCGCCCAGCCGTGGGTGACGAGCGTCAGCGCGAGAAACGACCAGGGACGCACGCTGCGCGTCACCCGCGCCCACCGCACATGGCGCCGCCAGGCCGCAACCGGTCCCGAATCCTCCAGCAGGTGCTCGACCCAGGTCGGAGCCCAGGCCAGCCGATAGCCGGCCGCCTCGACGCGCCGGGCCAAGACGTAGTCGTCGGCGGGTTCGTCGCGCAGCGCGGCGAACCCGCCGGCCGCTTCGAGGGCCTGCGAGCGCAGCGCAATGCTGGCGCCCAACGCGAAGTGCACGCCTTCGACCCGCACGGCCAGACACGTGCCGGGCAGGAAGTGGAGATTGGTGACCAGGGCGTCCAACCGGGACGTGCGACTGTCCGCCGGCACGCTGCGATACGCGCAAGTGGTGAGGCCCACATCCGGCGCCGCGAAAGGCGCCGTCATGGCGGCGGCGTACTCCGGCGGCACGCGCACGTCGGCGTCTGTCAGAAGCCAGAACTCGGGCCGCTCGCCGGCGCAGGCCTGCTCCAAGTTCGCCACCTTGCGGTTCGCGCCGGCGGGACCGGGACCGATCCGCGTCGAGACGACCACGTCCGGGTGGCCCTCCGCGATGCGCAGCGCCTCCTTGGCCACCGGATCGCGGGCGTCCTCCACGCCGACGCGCACGGGCGCGCCGCATTCGCGGGCCGCCCGGCAGAGACTCTCGAACGCGGCCCCGACAACAGCGGTCTGCCCGCAGAGCGGCCGCGCGAACATCAGATCCAGGGATTCGGGTTCGCCGTGCCCGACCGCGGCGCGGCGACTCGAGCGGCCCACGGCCGCCAGCGCGAGAGCGCGATACGCCAGCGACGCCGCCGCCCACACCCAGAGCGCCGCCAACCCGAACGCCGCCGTCAACCGGGCCTTCCCTCGCCGGCGTCGGCCAGCACGAAACCCGCATCCCCAATCGCGCGTCGGACCGCGGGCGCGCACAGCGCGGCCTCCTCGACTCGCCCGGCCGGCGTGTCGCGGGAGGGATGGCAGTAGATCTCGGCCCGCTGCACTTGCAGTCGGGGCATCAACCAGCCCAGGTAGCGGGCGTCCAGGCGACCGCTGGCCCGCAACCCGTAGACGCGTTCCGCCCACGCCCAGCGCGACAGAACCCGCCCGCCGCTGGCGCGGCACAGCCAGCGATGCAGCGCCGGATGCAGTTCGTTTCGCCACGGATCGCCCGCGCGACGCGCAACGGCGTCTTCGCGCATGAGGCGCACGCGGCGCACGGCCGCGCGCTCCACGCACTCGGCCACCAGCGGCGCCACCACCGGGTGCAGGTGCAAGTGGTGGTGCCCGTCCACGTGCTCGAGCGACAGCCCGAGCCGGGAGAACCGCTCGAACTGAGCCCGAATTTCGCGGGCGAGGGCCTGCCGCAGCCGCCTGCGGTGCCGCCAGAGTCGCCACCCCGCCCGCGCGGGACTCGCGGGAAACGAACCGTCGGGCTCCACCACGCCCGCGAGATCCCGGGCGGGAGTCACGGGGCGCGCGTCGGCCAAGGCCAGGTGCAGACCCAGTCCGAGGCCCGGGAGGCGCCGCGCGCGGCGCACCGCGTCGTCGAGCGCAGGCCCGTTCACCAGCAGACTGGCGTGGGTGAGGACCCCGTCCGTGTGCCCTCGCTCGATGGCGCGGTTCACCGCCTCGCTGGCGCCCAGATCGTCTCCCGTCACGGCCAGCCGACGCGCCGCTTCGGGTTGGCATCGCGCCACCGATTCGCCTGCCCCCATTCCACCTCCGCCCGCACCGGGCCCGCGCGCGAGACTGCCGGGCGCCGAGACTACCCCGCCGCGCTCGCCGCGAGAACCCGCGGAAACTCCGCTTTCGCCCCTCAGGAGACCGCAGGTGCGGGTCGGAAGTCCCCGCAGGCGAGGCACTCTTGGGCGCTCACGGCAGCCTCCAGCCGGCTCGTGGAGCCGCGCGGCCCCGGAGAAACCTCGGCGCCTGCGGGGCGCACCCACGGTTCCGAACGTGCGATGATCGGCGGGATTCACGACACTGGTTCCAGGGACCGAAGTGATTTCACCTCACGACATTCAGAAAATCGGCGGATACTCCGTGGTCCGTCTGATCGCCGAAGGCGGTATGGCCTGGGTTTTCGAAGTGATCGACCCCAGGCTCGACGTCCGTCGTGCGCTCAAGATGCTGAAGCCCAGCCAGGCATCCGAGGTGGAGTTCACCCGCTTCCAGGCCGAGGCCAAGCTGCTGGCCCGCCTCGACCATCCCAACCTCATCACGCCTTTCGAGCTCGACCAGGATCCCGACACCCGCTGTTACTACTACACGATGACCCTCGCCGAGGGCGGCAGCCTGTACCAACGGGGACGCCTGCCCCTGGACGAGGCCGGCCCGGTGTTCCTGAACGTGCTGTCCGCTCTGGCCGCCGTTCACGATGCGGGCATCGTGCACCGCGACATCAAGCCCTCCAACATCTTCCGCGCCCGCGACGGGCGCGCGCTGCTCGGCGACCTGGGCATCGCCCGGGTCACGACCGGCTCGAGCGGTCTCACCAAGACCGGCACTGCCATCGGCACCGCGGCCTTCATGTCGCCCGAGCAGGCCGGCGGTCGCGAGGTGGGCCCCGCCAGCGACGTGTTCTCCATGGGCTTGACGCTCTACCAGGCGTTGACCGGCGAGAGCGTGTACGCGCGGATCCACGGAGTGGACACGACCAGCGGAGAGCAGGTGCTCATGTATCTGGGAGCGCTGCTGCACGGCAAGCGCGAGCTGGACATCGAGTTCCCGCGCGACATCCCCAAGCCGGTGGCCCGCGTGATCCGCCGCGCCTGCCGTTTCAACCCAGACGAGCGCTACGCGAACGGGCGCGAGATGCACGACGCGTTGGAGGAAGCGCTGCGAACCCCGGCCCGCGAGGGCTGGACCCTGCCGCGCCCGACGCTGCCCGAGATCACGCTGCCGAGCATTCCGAAGCCCGATTGGAACGCGGCGCGCGAGCGGACACGTGCGTCCCTCGAAGCCGGGCGCGCGCGCTTGATCGAGTGGGGCAGCCAGCTGCAGGAACTCGATTGGCGCCGCGTCGGGCTGGTCGTTGGCGTGGCCGCGGCCGTGATCGGCGGCGGCGCCGGACTCGGCCAGTTGGCGCGCTGGTGGGCCGCTCGCCCGCCCACCCTGCCCCCCACCGTCGCGGCGGCGCCGCTTCCGCCGGTGGATCTCCCGGACGTCTCGGCGGCCCCGCCCGGCCATCACTCCGCGGCGGAGGGCGCGCCGCCGCCCGCGCCCGATCCGATGCAGGCCCTGCCCCCGGCCTACCGCGAGCTGCACGCGCAGTTGGCCAGCCCCGACGTTCCGGAACAGGCCAAGCGAGCCCTGGTGAAGTCGCTCGTGGAGGATCTCTCGCCCGAAGCCACCGCCGTGCTTCACGCCGCCACGGGCAACGGCTCGATCCGCGTCTCCATGGCCTCCATCGCCGCGCTCGGCCCGCGCATGGACGATCGCGTCGAGGCCCGGCTGTGCGAGCTGTTGGCGGACGACGCCTGGGAGCGCCGCGCCTGGGCAGCGCGCGTGCTGGGCCGCAGCCAGCGCACCACCGCGCTGCCCCACCTCGAGGAGCGGCTCGCGAGCGAGTCCGACGATCGCGTGCGCAGACTGCTCCAGAAAGCCGTAGACTCGCTCCGCGCCTCCGCCGAGGCGGCGGTCGAAGGAACCACGGGATGAGACGAGTCGGTTTGCGGTGCGGACTGGCGGGTGCGCTCGTCGCACTCGCGACACTGGCGGGCTGCGCCGGACTGAACTTGCCGGGGTCTTCGGACGCGGCCGCTAGCCGCTCATGGACCTGCTGCGTCGGACACGGCGAGCTGCCCGTTCGGGAGGCGCCCGAGACCGCTCCCGGCCGTCGCATCTTCGCGGAGATGACCGCCTCCCCCGCCCTCTCCCACTGGTTCCTGCGCGAGAACGGCGTGCCGGACACGATCGAGGTGGTCGAGCAGGTCGACGCGGTGCGCCTGGTGCTCCGCTACAAGAGCGGGGCTCCCGGCCGCCGGATCTACGTAGACCTCCGCGAGGGCCGCTGGTCGGCGCACTTGCCCACCGCCCTCAACGGGAGCCCCCTGGTCCGGACGACGCCGAAGCGCCCCCGGGCGCGTCCGCAGCCTCCGGCGCCGGTCGCCGCCAGCGAGCCCCCGGCGCCGGTCGCGATCAACGAGCTCCCGGCGACGGCCACGGCCCCCCCGCAGCCCCAGCCGGCGCCGCCGCCAGAGCCCGTCCTGCCCGACCCCACGCCCGAGCAGGAGGACTACTGTCCCATCGATCCCGATCGCGAGGACTGCGCCCGCCTGTGCCAGACGGGCGACTTCGACTGGTGCTTCTAGCGCGCGGGGCCGCGCGGGCCCCGATCGGGCGGCGCCCGACGCAGCGCCTCGATGGCCGCGCTCGCCGTCTCGACGGCGGCCGATGCCACCCGGACGCGATACGGCGTGCGCCCGGTACAGGCCGGATAGCACGCCGCGCACCGCGGCGGCGGGGGGCCCGGCTCCTCGATCTCGGCCGGAATGCCGGCCGCTGCCAAGGCGGCGGCCACGGCCTCGGGCGCGAGCCCATTGTCTCCCAGGCACTGCCACTGCACGTACTCGACCGAGAGCCACACCCCGGACTCGTCCGCGGGAGCCCCCGAACACGCCAGAGCCAGCCCGCCCACGGCGGTTGCGAAGAGGACCTCGAAGCGACGGCGGGCCCGTGTTCGCATGCTGCTCCCCTCGCGCACCGGAGCGGTCGTCAGTCGAGGTCGTCGCGCTTCGCCGCGCGATCGTACGCGGAAAGAATCTCGCGACAACGCGCCTCCACCATCCCCTTCGAGCCGGGATGCGTGATGACGTAGAGCTCGTTGCGGCGTACGGCCTCAAGCGTGAGCTCCGCCACCCGCGAGGGCTCGATCAGCGTCGCGTTGGCTTCGTCGCCGGACTCCATGATCGCCTCGATATCGCGTCGCCGCAGCTGATACTCGCCGAGCTCGGCGGGACGATTGCGCTGGCTGCGCGCGATCTGGGTCGCGACGCCGCCGGGACACAAGACCGACACCCCGATACCCGCCCCGGCCAGATCGAGCCGCAGGCACTCGGACAGCCCGACCACGGCGAACTTGCTGGTCGTGTAGACGCCGTGGGCGGCGAACGGGATCAGGCCGTTGATGGAAGCCGTGTTCACCACGTGGCCCCCCTCCCCGGCTTCGATCATGGCCGGGACGAAGGCGCGAACCCCGTGGACGACCCCCTTCACGTTGACGCCGAGCACCCACTCCCAGTCCTCCAGGGTGCGCTCGACGGTGGGCCCCAGAACCAGGACACCGGCGTTGTTGCACAGGAGGTGGCAGCCCCCGAGCTCGTCGCGGGTGCGCGCCGCGAAGGCCTCCACTTCCTCGAAGCGCGTGACGTCGACGCGCGCCGCGAAAGCGCGAACGCCGCGCTTGGCCACGGCCGCCGCCACCGCCTCGGCCTTCCCGGGCTCCACGTCGGCCAGCGCGCAGTGCATCCCGGCCTCGGCGCAGGCGTGGGCGAGCGCCTCTCCGATGCCGCTGCCGGCCCCGGTGATCACCGCCACCCGGTCTCGCAAGGTGTCCACAGCCCCTCCTGGCGGCCGCACTAGGCCGCCCGCTCCACGGGGTGCGCCAGGGCGCCGACCTGGCGCTCCGAGAGATGCCCCGCCCTCCACAGCCAGCGCGCTGTGTCGCCGTAGGTCTCGTGCACCGGCCGGTACTGGACTCCCAGCGCGTCCAGCGCCGGGTCGTCGGGAACCGGAACCCAGCGCGTCGCGATCTCCATCGCCTCGCCCGTCAGGGGAAAGTCGAAGTCCCACACGCGCCGGACCACATCCGCGACGCGGCCGGCGATCCGCATCAGCCCCCCCGAGACCGGCACGCGTCTCACCCGGCGACCGACGAGCTCATCGAAAACCCGGGCCAGCTCTTCCCACGCCAGGTAGCGACCACCGGCGAAGACGCGGCGGGGCCCCTCCGATTCCTTGAGGAGCGCCACCTGAAGCTGCGCCAAGTCGCGCACGTCCACGGCTTGGAAGCCGCTCGACGTCATCACCATGGTGTCGCGGAGGAACGTGCGCACCGCGTGGTTCGCCTCGGACAGGCCGGGGTCGTCCGGGCCGACGATGCCGGTGGGGTACGTGGTGCGAATCGGGGCGCCCTCTTCCTGCCAGCGGCGGACCATGCGCTCGCATTCGGCCTTGGAGCGCCCGTACGCGCTGCGCGCGGGGGCGACCGGCGCATCGGCGGGGATCGCCTGCCCCGGCACGAAGAGCGCGCTGACGCTGGAAACGTAGACGATGGAGGCGAGCCCGCGGCGCACGGCGCCGCCGATCACGCTCGCCACCCCCCGCGTGTTGGTGGCGTAGACCCGCTCCGCATCGCGGGCCTTCAGCGAAACCAGGGCGGCCGCGTGGACGACGCCGTCACACCCCGAGAGCGCCTCGGCAACTGCCCCTTCGTCCGCGATGTCGCCGACGACACATTCCGGAACCTCGAGACCCCAACCGCGGTAGAGCCGCACCGCCTTCTCGCGATCCCGCACGTACAGCCGCACCCCGTGCCCCGCCGCCAACAGCGCCCGCGCCGTATGCGCCCCGACGAACCCCGTCCCCCCCGTCACCAAGACCCGCATCGTCTCCACCACCCCCAAGCCCGCAGAGACTACGCAAGACCACCCCCACACGCCCACCTCCGACCGCGGCGCACGGATTTGGGTCGAGGTCAAGGCGCGTGGGCGAAGCCGTACTCTTCGTACGGCGAGCCCGCGCAACGAAGACATCGGCCCAAAGACGCGTGCCGCGCGGGCGCGTGGGCGAAGCCGTACTCCTCGTACGGCGAGCCCGCGCAACGCAGACATCGGTCCAAAGACGTGTGCCGCGCGTCAGGGGCAGCTGCCCGATAAATTCGCGATCCAGTCGGAGACGAGATCGACGCCTTCGGTGTGGACGACGCTCTTGGAGAGCTCGGGCATCTTGACGGCGGGAGCGACCGAGGCCAGCCGGAAGAGCAGGATCGACTCCTCCGGAGCCCCGGGCACGACGTCGAACGTGAGACCGCCGGCGCCGCCTCCGGCCGCGACCGTGGGCTTGCAGATGCCGTAGTTCAGATCGACCGGCTGTTGGATGTTGAGAAACAGGCGCGTCGAGCGCGCCCGACCGGCCGGGTTGTGGCAGTGCGCGCAGTTCATCTCCAGGTAAGTGCGGGTGCGCTCTTCCAACGAGCCGTCGCCGGGATCGTCGTAGACGGGCAGCCGCGGCGCCGCCTCGGGACTGGGCGCCCCCGCCAGCAGGCCCTCCGCCGTCCAGTGAGCGAGCTGGTTCCGCGTGCCGTCGGCGTAGTCGAAGTCGCGGTTCAAGTAGCGGGCCAGCGGACCGATGGGCGCGTTGGCCAGGTGACAGCTTCCGCACTGCGCGGCACTCGGCACCGCGTAGTCCGTGTCGGTCGGGTCGCCGTTCGGGGCCTCGAACGAGACCGCGCGCAGTCCGCCGCCCAGCGAGAGTACGGCCTCGGTCCGCTCGGCGTTCCAGATGTAGGGCAGCCCCTGCCAACCGCCCTCGCGCCGGATCAGGAGCCGCGTCTCCACCAACTGGTCGTTCGCCGGCACGGTGCGCTCGTCCAGGAAGTGGAAGGTCTTCGCGATGATCGTCCCCACCGGAAACACGAACGCCTGCGGATCCGCGTACTGCGCCTGCGTGCCGGGCGGCAGGAAGACGAAGCGGTCTTTGATGGCGTAGTCGGAAAAGAGCGGCGTCGTCAGATCGTACGGAACGCCGCCGGGACTCGGTTCTCCGCGCGGGTCGCCGTCCGGGAACAGGCGGTAGTCGGAGAGCTCAGGACAGTCGACGACGAAGGCGTCCCAGTTGACCCCCTCGCCCTCCGCGCCGCAGAGCGCCGCGATCTCCTCGGGCGTGTACGGGTCCTCCACCACCGGGGGCGCGGGCGGATCGCCCACGGCCACGGGCGGCAGCGGCGGCTGTGTACAGTCGTGCGGGCTCAAATCGAACAGCGGCGCCGGTGGCGCCAGCGCGTTCAGGCTGCCAAACGAGGCGGCGCCGTTACTCTGAATGCAGATTCGCAGCGGCTCGGGCAACTGCTGGGTGAAGGGGATGACGCCGGGATCGATCCCCCCCGGCACCTTGTCCCCGTCCACGTAGCCGCCGATGGTGATGTCCGGGATCAGATCCGGCGCGAAGATGGCGCTGGCCACGATGCCCAGCAGTCCCTTGGGATCGTAGCCGGCGTTCTCCACGTGGTTGTCGTGGATGTAGACGCCCTCGGCGTAGGGGTCGTAGACGTCGGGGTCGAAGCCCTCCTGCGTCACCTGGAAGCTGGAGACGATCACGTTGGCCGTGCCGTGGTCGCGCACGTCGTTGCCGTAGATCTCGACGTCGTCGTTCCCGATCACGAACACGCCGACGCCGGGGGGCGCCAACGCGATCAGCCCGCCGGGCGGTGCGAAGTTGTCGATGTTGTTGTCGTAGACCGTGTTGTCGTAGACCCGCGAGCGGCGTCCGTCCACGCTCAGGTTGGGCAGGTGGAAGACGGCGAGGCCCGCGGTGTTGCCGGTCGTCACGTTGTAGCGGGCGATCACGTCCTGGGAGTTCTCGATCTCGATGCCCAGCACGTTCTCCTCGGCCAGGTTGTACTCGAGGATCGCGTTGTGGGACTGGCCCAGGTAGATGCCGGCGTCGCGGGCGCCGCGCACGATGGAGCCGCCGATGTACACGTTGCTGCACTGCGCGGGATAGATGCCGTAGGCGCCGTTCTCGACGCTGGGGCCGCCCGTCCACTCCACCGTCACGCGCTCGATGGTCACGCCGTCGATGCCCTCGAGACGCAGTCCGTCGCCCACCGGGTTGCGGATCGTAAAGTCCTGGGCCCCGAAGTGGTTGCTCAGGACCAGGAGCCCCTCCGCGCCGCGTTCCTGCAGCGTGAAGTCGAGCACGGTGTCGTGCATGCCCCGACCGCGGATCACCACGTGGGAGGTGTTCAGCACGAGACCATCCGTAAACGCGTGCACCCCCGCCGGCAGCTGGATGATCGTGCCGGGCTTGACGGTGATGAGCGCCTCCCGAAACGCGAACTCCAGGCCGGGGCCCGCCTCGAGGATCACCACCTCGTAGTCTTCGTAAGAGCGGAAGTTGCAGTCGGCGCCCAGCCCGACGGTGCCCGCGACGGCCGCCACCGCCAGCGCGCGCGCCAGGCGTCGCCCGCGGTCGACCGGAATCCTCAGCATGCAGCCTCCACCTTGGCTGGCGGCACCCGGTTCTTCTCAAACCGAACCCGAACGGGAAGCGGAAACCAGACGGAACCCCGCGCCCCAGCCTTCCACAGCCGGCCGAACCGACGTTCGCTGTTCAACCGAAGTCGCCATTCTGAGGCCGAACCCAGTGACTTCCAAGCGAAAATCAGCCGCCGCGAAGTGACCAGGAGTCAGTTCGACTTGAGCGCTGCCGCGATCTCGTCGGGGCCCAACCCGGCCTCGGCCAGGACGGCCTCGGCGTCGGCCCCCAGTGCGGGCGCCGGCCGGTTCGCGGGCATGGGGTGGGCGGAGAGCCGCACCGGAGGCGCCACCGTCTCGAATTCCCCGGCCTCGGGATGGGACACCACGGCGAAGACGCCGTTGGCCCGGGCCTGGGGATCGCGGACGGCCTCCTCCAGAGTCTGCACCGGCGCCCAGATGAGGCCTCGCCCCTCGAGCTGGGCGGTCCACTCCGCCAGCGTCTTCTCGGCGAAGCAGGCGGCCAGCCGCTCCGCGAGCGCCGCGCTGTTGCGGTAGCGGGGCACGGCTCCGGCGAAGCGCTCGTCCTCCAGCCACTCCGGTCGCTCGAGGGCCCGGCAGAGCGCCGGCCAGTAGCGGTCCGACTCGATCATCACCAGGAAGACCCAGCGGCCGTCGCGGGTGGCGTAGTGGTTCCAGAGCGGGTTGCGCGGCTGGCGGCGGTCGTGCCGCGGGGGCTCCTGCCCCGTCGCCAACGTCATGGCGGCGTCGTTGCCCTGCACGTAGAAGCCGATGTGCTGCAGGGCCACGCTCACCTCCTGTCCCACGCCGTCGCGATCGCGGGTGCGCAGCGCCGCCAGGATGCCGCTCACCAGCGCCAGCGACGCGGCGTGATCGCCCAGTCCCGGGCGCTGGAAGGCGGGCGGTGCGTCGGGCTCGTGCAGCTGGTGCATCAAGCCGGTGCGCGCCCAGTAGGCCGTGTAGTCGAAGGCCGGGGTCTCGGCATCGGGGCCCTCGGGTCCGTAGCCACTCAGACTGGCGAAGATGAGCTCGGGGCGTTCGCCGCGCAGGCGCGCCGCGTCGAGTCCGTACTTCTCGAGGCGCTGCGGCAGCATGTTCGTCAGCACCACGTCGGCCCGGGCGATCACCCGCCGCAGCGCCGCGCGGGCGTCGGCCGAAGTCAGGTCCAGCGTCAGCGAGCGCTTGCCCCGATTGTCCATCTGGAAGTGCGGCGCCTCCGGAAACTCGCTGCGGATGCCCGTGACCCGCGGCGTCGAGTGGCGGTACACCTCCCCCTTTGCCACTTCGACCTTGACGACGTCCGCCCCCAGGTCGGCCAGCAACGCACCGGCCGCGGGTGCGGCCACGTAGCTGGCGATCTCCACCACCCGGATTCCAGCGAGGGGCGCTCTCATGGGCGTGTCCTTTCTCCGGCGTTTCCGGCGCCGAGGTCTCCAGCTGCGCGACTTCCCTCGTCGGGGGTCGCCGCGGCGGGGTTGGCGCCCGCTGATTCGCGCGCACGCGAGCGCCAGACGCGCACGCCCAGCCACAGCGCGATCACGACACCGACGGCCCACCACGCTTCCCGCGGTTGGCCGGCCAGCCACTGGATGGCCCCTCGCCCCACCAGCGTCGTCAGGACGACCCCGGGCACGAAGCCAACGGCCGTCCCCAGAACGAAGGTACCGAAGCCGACGCGCGACACCCCCAGGACCCAGTGCGCCGGCGGGAACAGAAAGAAGAGCATCCGAATCCACACCACCGTGCGCAGGCCGTGCCGGGCCAGACGCGCATCGTAGGCGCGAAGCCGCCGCGGCAGGCGCGGCGCGACCCAATCGCGCGCGACCCAGCGCGCGAACGAAAAGCCGACGACCCCGGCCAGCAGCGCGCCGAGCCAGGAGAAGAGCAGCGCCAAACCCGTGGGCCAGACGAGACTCGCCGGGACGATGAACAGGATGCCGGGAGCCCCGAACGGCGCCAGCGCGCCGAAGGCGAGGACGTAGCCGAGCGGGCCCCACCAGCCGGCCGTCTCGATCAGGCTTCGCACCTGCTCGGGGTCGGTGAGGAGCTCCGGGAGCCCCGCCAGCACGACCAGCCCCGCAGCGAGCCCCAGCGCCACCAGGGCCGCGATGCGCCGCGCGATCGAGTTGGGCTCTGCGATGCGACGGGCCATCACACCTCGGGCGCCGCCTGCAACGCGGGCCGTGGCCCGCGCGGGCGCGGTGTCGGGCACGCTAGCATGGACGCCCCGCCACAGGAGGGTTCGTGTCGGACATCCGAGTAGAGCCGCTGGTCCTGCCGCGCGACACGCGGCGCATGCTCGACTGCTGGGAACACATCTACCGCGACGACCCGCACTGGGTGCCCCCGCTGCGGATCGAACGGCGGCGCTTCTTCGATCCCGACCGCAATCCGTACTTTCGGGTGGCCGACGTGGCGTGCTTCCTGGCCACGCGGGGCGGAACCCCCGTCGGCACGATCGCCGCCACCGTCGACCACCTCTACCAGGAGCGCGAACCCGGCACGGGCTTTTTCGGGTTCTTCGAGTTCGTCGACGACACCGCGGTCGCCGAGGCCCTCTTCGACGCCGCCGCGGGCTGGCTCCGCGAGCGGGGCATGCAGCGGGTGCTCGGCCCCTCCAACTTCAACACGAACCACGAGTTCGGACTGTTGGTGGACGGCTTCGACAGCGATCCGTGCATCGCGAACCTCCACAACAGCGCCTACTTCGTCGACGTCTACGCCAAGCTGGGCTTCGAGAAGGCCATGGACTGGTACGCGTACTGGATCGACGCCACCGCCGTCCCGCGCTCGCTCGAGCGCATCGCCGCGCGGGTCGAGAGCCGCCATCCGGAGCTGCGCGTGCGTCCGTTGGAGCGACGCCGGCTCCGGTCCGAGATCGATCTCGTGCACGAGATCTACGACGACGCCTGGGAGGACAATTGGGGCCACGTCCGCGTCAGCCGGGAAGAGTTCCACGCGCTGGGCGAGAACTTCGGCGCGCTGATCGACCCGGGCCTCTGTTGGCTGGTCGAGAGCGAGGGGCGGCCGGTGGCGGTATCCATCACGTTTCCGGACCTGAACCCACTGGTGAAGCGCATGCGCGGGCGTCTGCTGCCCTTTGGCTGGCTGCACTTCGCGCTGGGGCGACGGCGTTTCGACGGCCTGCGCGTCTTCATCCTGGGCGTGAAGCGCGAGTTCCAGCACCTGCCGCTCGGCAGCGTCCTGTATGCGCGCACCTGGCGCCGCGCGCGCGAGCTGGGGGTTCGGGGTGGCGAGGCGTCGCTCATTCTCGAGAACAATTACCGCATGCGGGGCGCCATCGAGAAAATGGGCGGCCGCGTGACCAAGACCTACCGCACGTATCAGCGGCACCTGGAAGGCGATCTCGGCAGCGCCCAGGGGGGCTCCGGCGCCTGAGCGGCGGCCGTCGCCGAGGCCTTCGTGATTCCTCTCACCGACGTCGCAAGTCGGTGATTCACCTCACAAGTTTGCCAGCCGGGCGACCGCAATAACCCCCTATGAATGGCTCCGGCAGCAGCGCTCCGGCGTGGCTCTTCTCGTTCGTGGACCTGGCGTTCCTTCTGCTCATCGCCATGACGCAGATCGGGGGCACCGACGCGCCCGAGCTGGGCGAGATCATCGTGCCGCGCATCCACGGCGAGACTGCGCAGGATCTCTCCCCGGGCGCCGCCCAGGTGTGGCAGCTGCGCATTCATCCGCCCGACGTGGAGGCGGCCGGGCCGTTCGAGCTCATCCCGGGCAACGATGCACGAGGCGAGCGTCTCGACTCCGAGGCGCTGGCGGTGGCGCTGGCGTCCCTCCGCGACGACGGTGCCGACAAGCCCCTGCTGGCCCCCCACGAGGATTCCCGCAGCCGCGACCTGTTGGACGCGGTCGACCGCATCGAGGAGTTTTGGCCCAACCGCCGGAGGGCGACGGTGGCCCCCGTTCTGGCCCAGCAATGAGCTCCTGGCGGATTCAGCAACGCTACGGGTTCGGCGCCCGCAAGCTGGCCGTGCCCGGCGAGCCGTACCGCGCGCCGCGCGAGACCTACACGCTCAGCGAGGGGCTGGCGGACGCGCGCCACGAACTCTTGTCCGAGGGCAAGGCGGCGCTGGCGCGCCGCGCGGCCCGCTCGATCCCGCTCTTGCTGGTGGGCATGCTGTTCCTGTCCGCCTTCGTGCTCCTGGCGCAGCCCAAGATCGACGATCCGGCGATCCAGCTGGTGATGCGAACCCGGCCCGTGGAGGAGGTGGTCGAGACTCGGCTGCCCGAGCCGCCGCCCCCGCCGCCGCCGCCCAAAGTGGAGCCGCCGAAGCCCAAACCGAAGCCCGTGGCCAAACCCAAGCCACCGCCGGCCCCGAAGCCCAAGCCGGTGGCGCGGCCCAAGCCCAAGCCGCGGGCCAAGCCGAAGCCCAAGCCGAAGCGCCAACCCGCGCCCAAACCGTCCGTCCAGATCGACGCGGTGGCCAAGCGTCCGCCCAAGGCGCCCCAACCGGTGGCCCGGCGCACCCCGCGCCGCGCCCCGCAGCAAACGCCCCAGGTGCCGACGCCCGCGCTGGCCCCGATCGTGGCCCCCCAGCTCGCGGA
>JAKSBN010000042.1 GCA_022361175.1 Pseudomonadota bacterium
GCCGCCCAACGGACTTGGCGCTCAGCGGCCGGCCCGCCGCCTGCGGTGGCCTGAAGCGCTATAGGTTCAGTGCCAGGAGACTATCAAGCTCGATTGGACCGCGCTGTGGCCGGTCCGCTGCAGTGCCTTGTTAGGCGGCTTCTATGCTATAGGCAGTCCGCTGTCATCTCCAGCACGAAGAGTGTCTTCCACCGAGTCGAGGGTCGGGCCGACGACCCATGAATGAGCAGCGGCAGCGGCAAAAGAGTTCACCTCAGCTGGCGTCAGCGGCGGCGGATCTCCTCTCGCAGAGTTGTACCCGAGCAAGGCGACGTCTCGTGCAAGGGGCGCGATCAAGAGCGCATCTGGGCTGCGAAGAGCGTTCGGCGGGAGATTCACATCACCAAGCACCGACCATACAACTGGGCGATCGCTAAGCACGAAGTAGCTACTTGGCGGGGGCCGAAGCACGGACCAGCTCAGCCTTGGAAACCAGCGAATCTGGAAGTACCAAGCCTGGAGATGCACCATCTCGGCGAAGTCGGCGTCAGTCAACCGCAGATGCCACCCAGTTGCTCGGAGGTCATCGACCTCTTCTGGATCGACGTCGTCGCGGATCCCAAACTGGGGGTGCTCCATCCGGTGAAGCCGCGGTCTTTTTCGAATCTCTTCGAAACCCGGCGGAGGCGGTTCAGCAAGCTCCAACTCTTCTGGTCTTGGTAACGAATCGATCCAACGCTCGGCGAGGTGCTTCATCGGGAGGCTACGAGCCGCTGCCCATCCTAGATACCGGCTGAGCTCCGGCGGGATCTCTGAGACCTCGCCTAGGCCGCTACGAGAGAGCCTGCGCAGGGGAAACGCTGCCGGGCCCTCCACTCGATTAGAGAGGTGTTCTTCAAGGCTAGCTTCGGGATCTTCCAACCCTCCGGGTCCATCGAACATCCCACGCGACCACGCGACGTTCCGAGGCGACCGTCGTCTCACGATGCGCGTAGAGCAGTCGCCTAGCCATAGCCATGGATCGGGTAGCTTCAGCGACGCTGGGTCACAGAACTCTCGGAGGTGGAACCGAGATACGTAGTGATGGCGATCAGCCAACTCAGCCGCTCTTCGATCAGGGAAAGCCGCCTAACGGACTTGGCGCTCAGCGGCCGGCCCGCCGCTTGCGGTGGCCTGAAGCGCCCTGGGTTCAGTGCCAGGAGACTACCAAGGCCGATTGAACCATGCTGTGGCCGGTCCGCTGCAGCGCCTTGTTGGGCGGCGCATGCTAGCGCGTGTATGCGACAAGCCGAAGTCCCTCTTCGAGCTCGTACAGCGGAAACTGGCCTGCTGCCGAGACCGCCTTTCGTACTGCGTGCGTGTCTTGGGCTCGCTCGAAACCCACGCTCGGATCAGGTCGGTAGGCGTGCGGGATGAAGACAGACTCGATCCATCGGTACTCGAAGGGCGAAAATATCCCGTCGGCGAACCGACCGGGGAGAAGGTCGGTAGCACCAGGAAAGCGGTTCCAAGTCGAGTGGCTCGTCAGCTGCAGCGGCTTGTTGGGCGGCGCGCACTTTAGGGTTTTCGGATTCGATCCCCGAAGCGTACATCCAGCTGCTTTGCGAGTCGCTGTGCCGCCGTGACCTGCTGCGACGTCAGCTTGCGTTCCAATTCGTCTTGGTAGGCCAGTGCCATGATATTACCCGTTGAAGCGGAAAGGGAGTTCCACGCGTATGCCTGCACCAAGTCGCGTTCTACGCCGCGGCCCGCCGCGTAAAGGCGTGCGAGATGGTGGGGGGCGAGGAAATAGCCTCCTTCGATCGCGCGTTGGTACCACTCCACCGCGTCCGAGTAACTTCGTGGAACGACAGCACCCTCCACGTACGCATTTGCGACCATTGCTTGCGAGAATGCGTCCCCGGCTTTGGCGGCCTTGCGGTACCATTCGTAAGCCTTGGCGTCGTTTGCAGGTAGCGGGCCTGCTCCGCTGTGCAGGGTGCCGAGGGCCACTAGAGCCTTGACGTTGCCGTGCCCCGCGGCTCGCTGATACCACTCGGCTGCACGGAGGCCGTCCTGGTCCACTCCCCAACCGTAGTCGAAATGACGGCCTATCTCATATTGAGCTTCGAGGTCGCCCTCTGCCAATCGGCGACACTCCTTGTGAAGCGATAGGGCGAAGGGACTTCCATCGTCGATTCGGAGTTGCTTGACGCAGGCTTCGTAGTTTCTCTTCACGGGCTCAGCCATCTCGCCGGTAAGAAGCCGCACCTGTTGGCGGCACCAATCGGAGAGACGCTCTTCAACCGGAGTCACGTCGGAAGGAAGCTCCGCGATCTCACCAAGGCACCTGATCGGGAGTCGATCAACGGGAACGTCGTCAAACGGCAGGGGCAGGCCGAGGCTTGCGATGGGGTGGAGCGCGAACAAGCAGGCGATAGCGAGCGCGAGTCCGGAATGCACGCGGAGACGAGGTGCGGCACGGGCCACTTGCGTCTTCACCAAGGTGCGCCCTCCTGCGCTCGCGCCGCCCAACGGAACAAGCGCGCAGCGGCCGGCCCGCCATCTGCGGCGACTTGAAGCGCTCTGATTCGGTGCCGGAAGCCTGCCGCGGCCGGCTCGAAGGCGCTGTGAGCAGTGTACCCGGCAACGGTGCTGACCGCTTCCGACTCGGCCCGGAAACATGCCCTTTGTAGGCAACTAAGTTGGACTGAGCCGAGTCCTTCGAACGATGGACGAGTAGTAAGGGCGCGCGGTCGGCGGCCGATACGGGTTGCATGACTGCGAGGGTCGCGTTGCTCGGAAGTCTTCTGCTGGTGGCTTGTACCACGGGCGCTGGCCCGCGAGAGCAGCTACTTGGGCGCTGGCAGTCCGATCGCGAGGCGACGCTCGCGAAGTTGGAGAACCATCCGACGCTGACGGAGGCTCAGCGGTCGCTCTTCGAGGAGATCCTCGGCGAGTTGGTGGTGGAGTACACCAACGACTCCGTGACTTCGAGCCTCGAGGGCTGGTGCGATACGCGCCCCTACGAGGTGGTGGGTGAGGGGCCCGACTACGTGGATCTGCGCGGTCGCGACTTGGTGACGGAGGAGACGATCAAGCGCCGCGTGTGGGTGAAGGGCGATCGGATGTGGATCTGGATCGATCACCTTCGCTTCCACGAGTACTTCGTGCGGCTGCCCTGAGCCAGCGAGTCTCCTTCGGTCAACCTGCTACGCGTCCGCTTCCAGCAGTGCCGACAGTTGCTGGGCGAGCCAGTGGCGGAAGTGGGCTTGGTCGCTCGGGTCGGCGGGGAGGTCGACGCTGCGGAGGAAGCCGGCGCCGAGGAGGGGTTCGGCGGCCAGGGCGACGTTCAGGAGGGCGACCTGGCGTTGGGTGTCTTGGCGCCGCGGGCGGGGGCGGCCGTGTTCGCGGGCGGTGCGCAGGCGGCGGCGGTGGATGGCGTCGACCAGGGGGGTGAAGAGGCCGCTGCCGCGGGATTCCCAGCCGCCGAGACGCAGCCAGAGGGCGAGGCGGGCGTAGCCCTTGTCGGCGTAGGTGTCGGCCAGGAGCTCGGCCACGCGGCGCAGGCCCTCGGGTTCGCCGTCCCAGCCGGCCAGGATGTCCTCGATCTCGGCGCGCATGCGGCGGGCGGCGAAGGCCAGCAGGGCTTCCAGCAGGCCGCGGCGGTTGCCGAAGTGGTGGTGGACGGCGGCGTCGGTGAAGCCCACGTCGGCGGCCACGCGCTGGACGCGGACGGCGTCGGGGCCGCCCTCGCACAGGTGCTTCTCGGCGGCCTCCAGGATGGCCTGGCGGGCCTCCTCGCGGCCGCGGCGCACGCGGCGCCCTCGCGAAACCCGGGTCGGACTCACTGGATTTGCCTCCCTGGACTTAGACTAGCCTAAGTAGTACCTTGAGTACTCAAAGTAGCGCCCGGGAGAATCCCATGTCTGTCTCCTTCTCTTCTTCCTCGTCTTCTGCCTCGGCTTCCCCGTCCTCCCCGTCGTCGTTTCCCCGGCTTCCCGTGTCGCCCGCCGAAGAGCGGGCGCACCACCGGCTGGCGGCCGAGCGCGCGGGGCTCCAGGTGCCCGAGTTCGTGTCCCCGGAGCACCACCACGCGGTGCTGGGCGGCTTGCGGCTGCACTACCTGGACTGGGGCACGGCAGGCCGGCTGCCGGCGCTCTTCCTGCACGGCGGCGGCCAGACGGCGCGCACCTGGGATCTGCCGTGCTTGGCGCTGCGCGGCGAGTTCCACTGTCTGGCCCTGGATCAGCGCGGGCACGGCGATTCGGAATGGTCGCCCACCTCGGACTACGCGCCGGAGCAGCACGCGGAGGATTTCCTGCGGCTTCTGGACGCGCTCGCCATCGAGCGGGCGGTGGTGGTGGGGATGTCCATGGGCTGCCTGAACGGCCTCACCTTCGCGGCGCTTCACCCCGAGCGGGTGGCGGCCTTCGTGGCCGTCGACGCCGGGCCCTGGGTGCGGGTCGAGGGCGCCCAACCCATCATCGACTTCGTCACCACGGCCGACGGGGGCGAGAGCCTCGAGGCCTTCGTCGAGCACGCGCTGCGCTTCAACCCGCGCCGCGATCGGCGGCTGCTCGAGGTGAGTCTGCGCCACAACCTGCGCGTGCGGGCGGACGGGCGCCTCACCTGGAAGACGGACCGGCGCGAGCCGCTGCGCTTCGAGCGCATGCGGGACACGCTGGCCGGGCTGCGCGAACGGCTCGCTGCGATCGACTGCCCGACGCTGGTCCTGCGCGGCGCCGAGAGCGAGGTCTTCCTGGACGAGCACGCCGCGCGCTTCGCCGAGGCGGTGCCGCAGGGCCGGTGGGAGCGGGTGGAGGGGGCGGGACACACGATCCAGGGCGACGCACCCGGTGCGTTGGTGGCCGCGATCCGCCGCTTCCTGGGGCTCGCTCCGTCGCCGGAACGGCCCCCCGCCTGAGGGGGAGCGGGGACGTTGTTTGAACACTCAACTCGGCGTTCCTGGCTGCCGAGAGGCGGCCGTCTGTGCCCGAGTTGAATGTTCAACAACGTCCCCGTTTCTCGCGCGCTCGCCTCTCGCGAGCCGGAGGCGCCGAGCCCGCCGCTTGCGCGGCTAGGGCATGTTGCCGA
>JAKSBN010000060.1 GCA_022361175.1 Pseudomonadota bacterium
ATACACCGCCAGCAATGGCTCGACGCGGGCGAACCCCGCCCCGGAGCCGCCCACCATCACGGTCAGCTGGCCCTCCCGCGCCCCGGATTCGCCGCCCGAGACCGGCGCGTCCAGGAACTCGACCCCGCGCTCGCCGGCGGCCCCATGGAGCTCGCGAGCGAGCTCCGCGGAGGTGGTGGTGTGGTCCACCAGGCAGGCGCCGGCCGGCAGGGCGGCGAGCGCTCCCGCTGGGCCCAGCACCACCTCGCGCACGTCGTCGTCGTTGCCGCTGCAGAGCAGCACCACGTCGGCTCCCTCGGCGGCGGAGGCGGGGGACGGCGCCGTCGCGCCGCCGTGCTCGGCCACCCAGGCCTCGGCCCGAGTGGCCGTCCGGTTGAAGACCCGCACGGGGTGGCCCGCCCGAGCCAGATGCCCGGCCATGGGGTAGCCCATGGTCCCGAGACACAGAAAGGAGACACTCGGGCTCACGGGCGATCCACGGCGGCGCGCTCGCCCGCCAGGTCTTCCTCCCGCACGGCGACGCCGTCGCGGTACGCGACCCGGTTCGAGCGCAGGGCGGGGATGCGGGGGCCGGGTGTCAGGATGCCCACCAGGTTGAGCGGATCGGCCGCCGACAGCCGCACCACCTCTCCCTCGCGCGGCGCGCGCCGCACCTGGCGCAGGGCCTCGACGGCGCCGGGCAAGGCGTACTGCTCCCCGACGAAACCGGTCACGAAGCGGCCCCCGCGGATGGTTCCGCGCGCTTCCATGCGCCGGAACGCCCACAAGAGCTCGCGCCAGGGCAGCGCCAGCGGCTCGCGCGCCAACAGGTCGTAGAAGACCACGCCCCAGCGCACCAGCAGCTGCTCGGCCACGGCTTCGGCCAGGGCGTCGGCGTCGTCCACCGGCCCCGCCCCGGGAAACAGCGACCAGCGGCCCTGACTGCCCCGGCGCGATCCCGCACCCCGGCGCAGCCCGCGCCCTCGGCGCTCGCGCGAGCGGCGGCGCGCGTCCGGGCCCCGGCTCTCCAGCAGGGAGCGCACGGCCTGGAAACCGTCGGCGGTGACGAGCCCTCGGGAGACGCCGTCCCACAGCCCCTCTTCCACCTCTACCGGCAGTCGCCGGGTGGCCTCCACCAGCTCGCCGTGGAAGAGCGCGCCGCGCTCGCGCAAAAGCTGGAGCACGTCGGCCGTCGCCCCCGCTTCGGGCTCGCGGGGCTCGGCTTCGCCGCGCACCGCCTGCAGCAGCCAGCCGAGGTCGGCGCGCAGGGCGAAGCAAAGCGGAGTGGCACGCGACGGGGTGGCTCCCCGCTGCGGGGCCCCATCGCCGCGCGCCGCCGTCACCAGGCGCCCCCAGGTCACCTCGCCCGAAAGGCAGAGCTCGTCCAGCCACTCGCGCCGGTAGCCCGCGACGCGGCCCGGCAGCACCGCCTCCTCCCAGGCTCCGGCCGCAAGCTCGAAGCCCTGGAGCTGCTCGATCACGGCCAGCAGGCCGCGGCGGCCCTCGCGTTGGGTCTGGGGCGCCGCGTACTGCCAGCGGAGCAGGAAGCGCATCAGATCCTGGGCGGTGACGGGCTCGATCTCGCGGCGCAGCCGTTCCTGGGTGTAGGCGTGGATGCGCGTCAGCAGCCGGCGCGCGCACCACTGGTCCCGATCCGCCGGGAGCGCCTCGTCGAAGCGGCCGCGCAGCACGAAGCCCTCCGCCTCCCACGAGGCCAGTGCGATTTCCAGCTCGCTGGCGCCCAGGCCCGTGCGCTCGCACAGGCTGGGCACGTCCACGGGGCCGCTGGTCTCGAGGGCGCCGTGGACGATCTCCCGCGCGACTTCACCGGGGTCGGTGGGAGCCCTGCCCCGCACGGCCTCGGGCACCGCCACGTCGGGAGCGAAGCGCGCCGAGGAGGTCAGGCACTCGATCCAGGGACGGCGCTCGGTGGCGCACCAGAAGGTTCCCCCGGCCGTCTCGACCCGGGCCGCCCGCCCCTCCGCCACCAGGCTCTCGAAGTCGGGACGCCACGGCTCGTTCGGGCGGGTCCACACCAGCTCCTGCAGCCAGTCGTGCAGCTCGTCGGCGTCGCGCGGCGCGGGCGCCACCTCGTCCCGAACCCGCGCGATCGCGTCCGGGTCCAGCCGCGCCAGCTCGCGGGCGTCCACCGGCAGCCCCCGCCTCAGCACGACGGCGCGCGTCCGGCGCTCCTCCAGCGGGGCGTCGTCGAGGAAGGTGTAGGGCCGTCCGTTCAAGAGCTCGTGACTGAGAGGAGACGGCTCCGACGTGTCCCGGAAGAGCGTCTCGACGCGGCCGGCCTCGAAGCCCTCCACCAGCGCGCGCAGCCCGTCCACGTCCATGGCCTCGGTCAGGCAGTCGGCCACGGTCTGGCGCACGAGCGTGTGATCGGGGATCTCGATGGGGCCGGTGGCGTTCTCCTGACACGCCGCCAGGCCCGGAAAGACCGCGGCCATCAGGTCGTCGGCCTCCATGCGCTGGATCGGCGGCGGGTTCCGGCGGCCACCCCGAAAGCGCAGGACGGACAGCGATCGATTCAGGTTCCAGCGCCAACGCGCGGTGAACATGGGCGAGACCAGCACCGCCTGGGACAGCACCTCGGCCACCGTCCGAGAGGCCAGGAAGCGCGGCACGTCCGCCAGCGGAAAGCTGTGCTGGGGGCCCAGCGACAGCACCACGGCGTCGTCGTTGGCGGCCGCCTGCAGCTCGAAGTCGAAGGTCTTGCAGAAGCGTTTGCGCAGGGCCAGCCCCAGACCGCGGTTGATGCGCCCGCCAAAGGGCGCGTGCACCACCAGCTGCATGCCGCCGCTCTCGTCGAAGAAGCGCTCGAAGACGACCGTCTGCTGCGTGGGAAGCACGCCCAGCGCCGCGTGGGCCGCGGCCAGGTAGCGCACTACCTCGCGGGCCACCTCCTCGTCCACCCCCGCCTCGGCGGCCACCGCGGCGCGGGCGCCTGGCTCGTCCCCGGCCAGCAGGCAGGCCTGCACCCGCTCGCGCAGGATCGACACCTCGCGCGACAGCTCGGCCGTGCGGGCCGGCGCCTCGCCCAGCCAGAACGGGATCGTGGGGGGAGCCCCCTCGGCGTCGACCACCCGCACCACCCCCGCTTCCACCCGCCGAATCCGCCACGAGGTGCTCCCGAGCAAGAAGACGTCGCCGGCCATGCTCTCGATGGCCCAGTCCTCGTTCACCGTACCGACGAAGGTGTCGTCCGGGTCCGTCACGACCCGGTAGTCGGCCGTGTCGGGAATGGCTCCGCCCGACGTCAGCGCCGCCAAGCGCGCGCCGCGACGCGCTCGCAGCACGCCGTTCACCCGATCGCGGTGCAGGTAGGCGCCGCGCCGACCGCGGCCGGTGCGGATGCCCTCGCTCACCAGCTCGAGCACTTCCTCGAAGTCCTCTCGCGAGAGTCGCGCGTAAGGGGCAGCCCGGCGCACGCGCTCGAAGAGCGCTTCCTCGGTCCACTCGGCCGCCGCCACCTCGGCCACCACCTGCTGGGCGAGGATGTCCAGCGGCGCCACGGGCGGGAGGAGCGCGTCCAGGTGTCCCTGGCGCAGCCCGCGCAGTAGCGCCGTGCACTCCACCAACTCGTCGCGGGTCTGGGGATAGAGCCGGCCCTTCGGCGTTCCGGTGCGGCTGTGGCCCGAGCGTCCGACCCGCTGCAGGAAGGTGGCCAGGCTGCGCGGCGAACCGATCTGGCACACCAGCTCCACCGGTCCCACGTCGATGCCCAGCTCCAGCGAGGCGGTGCACACCAGCGCGCGCAGGTCGCCGGCGCGCAGCCGCTGCTCGACGCGGGCCCGCCGATCCTTCGAGAGGCTGCCGTGGTGCGCGGCCACGGCTTCGTCGCCCAGTCGCTCGCGCAGCTGGTGCGCCAGGCGTTCGGCCAGGCGACGCGTATTCACGAAGACGAGGGTCGTGCGGTGCGCCTGCACGTGGCCGGCGATGCGGTCCATCACCTGGGCCACCTGCTCGGCGGACGCCACCGCCTCGAGCTCGCTCTCCGGGAGCTCGATGGCCAAATCGAGGGTGCGCCGATGCCCCGTGTCCACCACCGCGCAGCGGGGCGCACCCGCCGCGTCGTCGCGTTCGGCGCCGGCTCCCACCAGGAGACGCGCCACGGTCTCGATGGGCCGCTGGGTGGCCGACAGACCGATGCGAGCCGGGCGCTCGGGGCAGAGCGCCTCCAGCCGTTCCAACGTCAGGGCCAGGTGAGAGCCGCGCTTGTCGCGAGCCATGGCGTGGATCTCGTCCACGATCACGCGCTCCACGCCCCCCAGCGTCTCGCGACTCTTGGCGGCGGTGATCATCAGGTAGAGCGACTCGGGCGTCGTGATCAGGATGTGGGGCGGGCGGCGCACCAAGAGGGCGCGGTCGCGGGGCGAGGTGTCGCCGCTGCGCACGCCGACCCGGATCTCCGGGACGGCCAGCCCCAGCTCGCGGGCCACCTCCGCGATCTCCGCCAGCGGCGTCTCCAGGTTCTCGCGGATGTCGACGGCCAGCGCCTTCAGCGGCGACACGTAGACCACGCGCGTGGTGCCCTCGCGGTCCTCCTCCTGGGGCGCCGCCGCCAGCTGCCGGTACAGGCGGTCGATGCAGACGAGAAAGGCCGAGAGCGTCTTGCCGCTGCCGGTCGGCGCGGCGATCAGGGTGTCGCGGCCGGCGCGGATCTCGGGCCAGCCGCCGGCTTGGGGGTCGGTGGGGCCGTCGGGGAAGCGCCGCTCGAACCAGGTTCGGACGGCGGGATGGAAGTCGTGCAGCGCGTTCACGCGGACTCCGCCCGGTCGCGTCGGGGCTCGACCCACTCTAGCAACCCCGGGCCACCGCCCCCGGACCGCTCGTCGGGCTGGGGCCAGAGACTGTCAGCAGTCCGCTCTGGCCGGCGCCCGCCGGCCTGCGCTACCTGGAGAAGCGGGAGGTCGCATGTCTGTCGAGATCGTGCTGGTGCGCCACGCGCAGCCCCTGTGGGAGCCCAACGGGCGGGCCGTGAACGACCCCGCGCTGACGCCGCTCGGACACGAACAAGCCGAAAGCGCCGCGCGCGCGCTGGCCGGGCGCCGCTTCGACCAGGTCTACATGAGCCCGCTGCTCCGGGTGCGCGAGACGTCGGCGCCCATCCTGCGCGAGCTCGGTGTCGAGCCCCAGGTGGAGGCCTGGCTGCGCGAGCTGGGCATGCCGGACATGGACGGCATGACGCCGGCGCAGGTGCAGGAGTTCTTCCGGCGGGCGCGCGCCCGCGATCTGGAGCATCTGTGGGAAGGCATGCCCGGCGGCGAATCGTTTCGCCACTTCACCGAGCGCGTCTGCGGCGGTATCGAGGGGCTGCTGACCGACCACCACCGCCTGCGCATCCACGAGAACTCCGGCCACCGCATCTGGGACCGACCCGAAGCCGAGCACCGCATCCTCATCCTCGCCCACGAGGGCACGAACGCAGTCCTGATCTCGCACCTGTTGGGGATCGAGCCCGTGCCTTGGGCCTGGCTGCGCTTCGCCTCGGCCCACACGGGCATCAGCACGCTGCGCACCGTACCCGTGGCCAGCGGCGTGGTGTGGGCACTGACGCGCTTCAACGAGGTGGACCACCTGCTGCACCTGGGCGAACCCACCGCGTAGCCGGGATCGGCGCCGGTCAGGGCTCGGGCGAGTCCGGGATCTCGATCTGGGCCGCGGAGCGATCGGCCAGGATCGGCGCGATGGATTCGGTGATCACCGCCTTGTGCGCCGGGTGGTCGGCGTAGCGCCGCCAGGCGTCCGCGTCGTCGAAGTCCGCCACGATGGCGAAGTCGGCGTTGCCGTCGGCGAGCCCCAGATCGGAGCCGAAGCGGTAGCGCCGGATCTCGGGCACGGACGCCGGCAGGGAACTGAGCGCGCGGCACAGCCGGGCGACGTCCTGGTCGTCCGCTTCGGGCGAAAAGCGCAAGAGCACAACGTGGCGAATCACGGCCTCTCCTTCCCTCTCCGGTGTCCCCTTCGCGTCGGGTAGCATAGTCTGCCATGACCGCGCACCGGATCGTCTCCCTCCTGCCAAGCACGACCGAAATCGTGTGCGCCTTGGGCCTCCGGGACCAATTGGTGGGACGATCCCACGAGTGCGACCACCCGCCCGACGTCGCGGGGCTGACGGTCTGCTCGAGCGCCCAGTTCGACGACGGCAGCAGCCGCCAGATCGACGACCGGGTCAAGGACCTCGTGCGGCGCGGACTCTCGCTGTACGAGGTGGACGCCGAGAAGCTCCGGGGGCTCGAGCCCAGCCTGATCCTGACCCAGGACCAGTGCGAAGTCTGCGCGGTGCAGTTGGCCGATGTGGAGGCGGCCGTGTGCGACTGGGTCGGCCCCGACACCCGCGTCGTGTCGCTGTCGCCCCAGACCCTGGGCGACGTGTGGGGCGACATCCGCCGCGTGGGGGACGCCGCCGGCGTGCCCGACCGGGCCGGGGCCGTGGCGGCCGCTCTGGCCGACCGCGTGAGCCTCATTGGCGAACAGACCGGAGCCCTCGCCCGGCGGCCGCGGGTGGCCTGCATTGAATGGCTCGATCCGTTGATGTCGGCCGGCAACTGGATCCCGGAGCTGGTGCGGCTGGCCGGGGGCGAGGCCGTCCTCGCCACGCCCGGCGCCCATTCGCCGTGGATCGAACCGAAGGCGTTGGCCGAGGCCGACCCGGACCTGATCGTCGTCATGCCGTGCGGCTTCGACCTTCCGCGCACGCGTGCCGAGCTGCCCGCCTGGAGCGCTCAACCCGAGTTCCGGGCGCTGCGCGCCGCGCGCGAGAACCGCGTCTTCCTCACCGATGGCAACGCGTACTTCAGCCGCCCCGGCCCCCGGCTGGTGGAGTCACTGGAGATCCTGGCGGAGATCCTCCACCCCGATCGCTTCGCGTTCGGACACCGCGACCGCGGCTTCGCCCTGGCGGACGACTAGAGGCCATCTCCGGCGAACCGCGCGGGCGCGAAGGGGCCGCCATCGGAGTCCTTGCCGAGGACTCCGTCGGCGACGCGTGCAGCGGTCACCGCGGAGAGCAGCACGCCGTTGCGGTGGTGGCCGGCGGCGAGCCAGAGGCCTTCGGTGCCCGGAACCGGTCCGATCAAGGGCAGCCCGTCCGGACTCGCCGGGCGCAGCCCCGCGAACCCCCCGCGAAAGCGGGCGCTCGCGGTCGTCGGCAGCACGCGGCGCGCCGAGGCCAAGAGCCCCTCCACGCCCTCCGCCGTCAGCCGGCAGTCGAAGCCCACGCGCTCCTCGGTCGCCCCCACGACCAGGCTGCCGTCGCGCTTCGGCACCAGGTAAGTGCTGCCCGACCAGACGATGGCCCGCGGCGCCGGATGGGGTGACTCGATGGAGACGATCTGGCCCCGGACCGGCGCCACCGGTGGCGCGAAGCCGCGCTCGGCCGGCAGCCATCCGTAGAGCTCGGCCGCCCAAGCCCCCGTGCACACCACCACCGCCGGCGCCGCCACCCGGCCCTGGCTGGTCTCCACGCCCTCGACGCGACCGCGCCCAGTGGCGATCCCCAACACCAGCGAGCCGGCCAGGATGCGCGCCCCCAACGCCTCGGCCGCGCGGGCGTAGGCCTCGGCCAGGAGCGGGCTGCGCACGTGCGCCTCCTGCGGCGACCACAGCGCGCCGACGACGTCGCTGCTGAGCCCCGGCGCCAGTGCGCGAGCCGCCCCAGCGTCCAGCCACTGGAGCCCGCACCCCGGCAGCCGCGAGGCGCGCGACTCGAGCTCGTCGGCCTCGGACTCGCCGGTCGCCACCCGCAGCACGCCGCTGGCTTCGAACTCGGGATCGACGCCGGAGAGCTCGACCAGACGCGCGCAGAGCGCCGGAAATTCGGCCAGGGCTTCCAGGCCGAGCGAGAGAAACGGGCCGGGCCCCGAGGCCTCCGAGAGCGGCGCCAACATGCCCGCCGCGGCCCCCGAAGCGTGCGCCGCCAGGTGGTCGCGCTCGAGCAGGCCCACGCGGTGGCCCTCACCGGCCAGCGCGTACGCCGTGGCACAGCCGATGACGCCACCGCCCACCACCACGACGTCGAAAGAGAGGCGGCGGGTCACCCCGAAGCCCGGGCCAGCTCGACCACGTCGCGCACCAGGTCCTCGGGCTTGTGATCGAGCCCGGTGTAGCGCCGCACGATGCGCCCCTCTGCGTCCACCAGGAAGATGGCGGACAGGTGCTCGATGTCGCCGTCGGGCGTCCGCACCCGCGCGACGCCGAACCGCTTCAGCACGTCGTCCACCCGCTCGGGCGCTCCGGTGAGAAACGACCAGGTCTCCAGCCCGGCGCCGCGCTTCAGCGCGTAGTCGGCCAGCACCACCGGTGTGTCGTACTCGGGGTCCAGCGAGATGGAGACGATTCGCACGTCCTCCGCCACCGCCTCCGGTAGGGCGGCCTGAACGTCGCGCAGGATGCCCGTCAGAATCGGGCAGGGGCCCGGACAGCGCGTGAAGATGAAGTCCACCAGCAGCGTCTTGCCGCGCAGGTCGGCCGAGCCGAGCGGCTTTGCGGTGTGGTCCACCAGCTGGAAGTCGGGCATCGGATCCGTCCGGTGAAGCGCGTTCCCCAACGCGACGAAGCCCTCGGGCACCCGCGTCTCGCCCGTCGCCCGAACGTCGGTGATGAGATACCCGCGCGGGCCCACCTCCAACGTGAACTCCACCACGTTGCCGGCCGCCAGGTGCGCGAAGAGCGACGCGTCGGCCACGTCGAAGTTCATGGTCATGGCGGGCATCAGCCCCTCGATGTCCTCGTGCTCGATGACCACGTCCCGCGACTCGGCGTCGGCGGAGTGAACGAGCCCGCGCACCTCGTACGTGGGCGGCCCGGACGGTCCGCAGGCCACGACGCCGAAGGCGGCCAAGCTCCACAGAGCGGCCCACCCCCGCGCCGCGTGGCGCCTCACTAGAATCCCCATTTCCAGCCCGCCTGTACGGTCCAATCGGTTTCGAGTTGGGGACCGTCGAGGTCCCGGAACACCGGCCACAGCGCCTCCACCAGGAGCCGCGCCTTCGGCATGCCCGGAATGGAAACCTGCACCCCCGGGCCGAGATCCACTCGCTGGCCCGCCTGGCGACGCGCATCCGCCGACGGATCGAACGCGCCGTCCAGGGCGTTGTCGTCGTTGCGCACGTTGTTCCAGTTCCGATACGCCATGCGCACCGAAGCGCTCCAACGAGCGTCGAAGCGGTGGGCGAACCAGACACTCAGATCGTAGCCGTTGCGGCGCCGATAGCCCTTGCGGTTCGTCGTCATGCGGTAGACGCCGGACATCTGCCCGCCCCAGCTGAGCGTCTGGTAGCGCCCCAGGTAAGTCAGCGCGGGCAGGAAGTCGTAGCTCCCCGACCCCAGCTGCATCTCGTAGGGCAGCCGCTCGAGGCCCCGAGGCGTCTCGCCGCGCACGTCCACGCGGCCGGTGGGCAGACCGAAGCCGAGCGTCAGGTGCAGGGTCTGGCCGCGGTTCTGTTGAAAGCGCACCAGCGCCCGCAGCTCCACGTCGCCCAGGCCGGCCACCCGCTGGGTAAAGCGGTCGCCGTTGGCCGCGGCGCTGGTGCGCTCCAGCCGCAGGACGGGCAGCGTCAGCAGCAGCGACACGCGCTCGAGCGGCGCCAGCATGAGCGACAGCTCGTGGCGCTCGACGTCCTGCTCGAGCGGCACGAACGAGAAGCCCTGGCGGCGGATCTCACCCAGGCTCTCGCGGTGCCGGGCGTCGCGATTGCCGTCGCGGCGCTGGCGGAAGTAGCGGTAGCCGAGCTCCCACTCGCCGGCGTCGAGCGTGTGCCCGCCGACGATCCCAAGGGGTGGGCTGGCAGCGGCACCGCTGCCGTCGTAGAGCTCCCACGGAGAGGCGGCCGCGCCGCCGCTCGCCGCGAGCGCTCCCACGCAGAATCCCATCCACTTCGCTGCTCTTCGAAGCGCGCGAGCCACGTGCGCAAACTACGCAAAGGCCCGCAGGCGAGCAACGGCTCAATCCATGGGGTTGGGGATGTCTCGCGCGATGGCGTCGCAGGCCGCCAGCACGTCGTCCGACAGCGTGACGTCGGCCGCCGCCAAAGTGTCGTCCAGCTGCCCGACCGCGGTGGCGCCGATGATCGTCGACGCCACGAAATCCCGCGACAGCGTCCAGGCCGTGGCGAGCGTGGCCGGCGCGAGACCGGCGTCGCGCGCCAGGCCCAGCACCCTCTCCGTGGTCGCCAGGGTCTTCTCGTTGACGAAACGTCCCGTCATGACCCGCCCGCGCGCCGCGTCTTCTCGGTACTGCGTGAAGCGCGCCTTCGCGGGCCAGGCGCCGTCCTGGTACTTGCCCGTCAACACCCCACCGCCGTTGGGGCTGTACGGCAAGAGGCTCACCTGTTCCTGCCGGCACACTTCGGCCAACGCCGCGTCGAAGCCGCGCTGCATCAGACTGTAGTTGTTCTGGATGCTCTCGTAGCGGAGCGTGCCGTTGCGGTCCGACATCCACAGGCTCTTGGTGAGACCGTAGGCGGACTGGTTGCTGCAGCCCGCGTACCGCACCTTGCCCTCCTCGACCAGCCGATCGAGCGCCTCCAAGGTGGCTTCGATGGGAAACTCGGGATCGGGCCAGTGGGTCTGGTAGAGGTCGATGTAGTCGGTGCCCAGGCGGCGCAGGCTGTCGTCGACGGCGCGTTGGATGTGATGGCGGTCGAGGGCGGTGATGCCGGAGCGGACGGGGTTCTGGAACCACCCGAGACCGGGCCCCGCCACCTTGGTCGCGATCACCAGCGAATCCCGCGGCCGGTCCTGCAGCCACTTGCCGACGATCTCCTCGCTGCGTCCCGCCCACTCGGCCCGGGGCGGCACTGGATAGATCTCGGCGACGTCCAGGAAGTTGATACCCGCGTCCAGAGCCCGATCGCAGATGGCCAGGCTCTCCTTCTCGTCCGCCATGCTGCCGAACGTCATGGTTCCGAGACAGATCTCGGAGACCACCAGACCGCTCCGACCGATGCGCCGCTGCTTCACTGGGTCCTCCCGGGGCGTCGCTCGCCGGCCGGCCACGGCGACCGCTGCCGCGCGAGCGGCGGGGCAGGATACCGCCCCGGCCGCCCCCCGCCCAGGACCGAGCTAGGCGCAGGGAGCCGGCTCCGCGGCGGGCAGGGCCGGCGGCCATTCCGGCTCGGGGTCGGCGACGGGCGCCGCGCGCTTGGCGGCGCCCGTCTCGAGGGCGACGAGCCCCGAGACACCGAGGGCTGTGATGGCCAGCCAGAGCAGGAGAGTGGTGACGATCGACATCAGCGGTTCCTTCGCTGGGCGCGGGGTCGACCGTTCTGATGCCGCTTCGAACGGCGGGTTACGCGGGCGGCCGAGGGTGCCCCGGCCGCCCGCGTCCGCACTAGGCCTTGTAGCTCGGCCGCTCCGACACGGCGGCGTGCCAGCGGGTCAGGTTCTTCTGGTCCGGCTGGATCGCGATCCCCGTGACGCGTCCGAAGTCGATGCCGCAGACGGCGGTGATGTCGGCGATGGTCAGGCGATCCCCGGCGATGAAGTCGCGCTCAGCCAGCACCTCGTCCAGCCAGGCGAGCCGCTTGGTGGCCTGCTCGCGGCAGACGTCTCCGTACTCGGGCACCTGCGGGATCCGCCCCTTGAAGAACTCGTGCGTGTTGCGGAAGACCCCGGCGATCGGGATCAACACCTCGAGCTCCATGCGGCGATTCCACATCTCGACCACCGCCGCGTCCTGCGGGTCGGTTCCCATCAGCGGAGGCTCGGGCTGGGTGCCCTCGAAGTAGCGACAGATGGCGACCGTCTCGGCAACGACGGTGCCGTCGTCGAGTTCGAGAATCGGCACGCCGCCCATGGGGTTCTTCGCCAGGTAGTCGGGCTGGCGGTTCTCGGCCTTCCCGATATCGACCTGGACCGTCGGGACCTCGACGCCCTTCTCGGCCAAGAAAATGCGAACGCGGCGCGGGTTGGGCGCCAAAGTGGAATCGTAGAGCTTCATCGGGGGGGACCTCCTGTTGGTCCCCAGAGGCTAGCAAGCTGCTAGCGAACCGGGCCGGGTTCGGCCGGCGCGTCGGCCGGCAGCTCCACGGTGAAGGTGGAGCCCTCGCCGGGCCGCGACGAAACGCGCAGCTCGCCGCCGTGCTTGCGCACGATTTCGTGGGAGATGGCCAGGCCGAGCCCCGTTCCCTCGCCGACGGGCTTGGTGGTGAAGAAGGGGTCGAAGATGCGCTCCAGGTCCGGCTCGGCGATCCCGCAGCCGGCGTCCGAGACGTGGACGCGCACGCAGCCGTCCCCACAGCGGGTCTCCAGCCGAATGTCGCCGCCGGGTTCGACGGCGTGGCTGGCGTTCTGGACCAGATTCAGGAAGACCTGTTGGAGCTCCTGGGGTGCACAACGGACGGGCGGCACTTGCCCGTAGTCCTTGTGCACCCGGCCCACCGAGCGCAGTTGAGGCGTCAGCACCCGGAGCACCCCGTCCAAGAGCGCGTTCACGTCCGCCCGCTGGCGCTCGCCGCCACCCGCCTGCGAGAAGCCCTGCACGTCGGTCGAGATGGAGGCGGCCCGCAGCACCCCTTCGAGCGACTCCGCCAGAATCTCGTCGCCCTCCTCGACCCACAGCGCATCGCCTTCGTCTCCGGCGCGCGCCACGGCCGGAGCCAGTTCGCCCCAGGCCGACCCGAGCTCGTCGAGGTGCTTGCTGAGCTCCGCCAACGGGGCCTGGATCTCGCGGGCGATGCCGGCCGCCAGCTCCCCCACGGTCGCCAGGCGACCGGATGTCACCAGGCGCCCGCGCAGGGCCTCCACTTCGCGAAGATCGCGGACGATGATCACCTGCTCCGAGCCGGCCCGGGGCATCGACGCCACCGACGTGCGCAGCACCAGCACCGGCAGAGCCCCGCCGTCGCCCGTCACGAGCTCGCCCTCGGCGAAACCGTCCGCTCCGGCGCGAGCCACCTCGGCGCCCCGAATTCGCTCGCGGATGGGCTGCCCCCGCCAGGCTTCGTCCGGCACGTCCGCGAGCTCGCGAAACGCCCGGTTGGCCGCGCGGATGCGGCCGTCCGGGTCCACCACGACGACGCCGTCCGGCAGCGCGTCGAGCACCTCGGATCCCTCCAGCCCGGAGAGCTGCTCCCGGCTCCCGGTGATGAAGCTCGCCAGTCCGAAACCCACCGCCGCCGCGGCCGCGAACGCCAGGCACAGCGTGAAGACGGTGATCTCCTCCACGACTACGCCGCCTCGCGCTGGGGAATCTGGAGCACGAAGGCCGTGCCTCGCGGGCGGTCGGTGGTCAGCGCCAGCTCGCCGCCCTGGCGTCTCACGATCTCGCGGGCGACGGCCAAGCCGAGGCCCGGATCGTCGCGGCCGTCGGGTTCTCCGAGCAGCGCGTCGAAGAGCTCCTCCACGGGCGCGGCTCCGTCGCTCTCGTCACGCCAGCCGACGCGCACCACCAGCGCGCCTCGCTGGCTGTGAAGCGCGATGGAGAGCGAGTGCTGCGCCTGGCGCGACGCGATCAGGATCAGGTTGAGGAGCACCAGCTGCAGCTCCTGCGGCAGTCCCTCGAGCAGGGGCTCGGGCCCCGGGTCGCACTCGACGTGGAGCTCCGACGGGAGCTGGGACCGCGCGACCCGCAGGATCTGGTCGAGGCACTGGCGCGTGCTGGCGATGCGCTGCTCGCCGCCGCCGATGTGCGCGAAGCCCTTGACGTCGCGCACCACCTCGACCACCCGCTGAACCAACGTCCGAGCGACTTCAATGCGCGCTTCGGCGTCCGCCACGCGCTGGCGCACCGACTCGGGCAGATCGACGCGCTCCGTGGCGCGTTCGCGGAGCCAGGCCCAGTGCTTCGGGAGAATGCCCAGATTCGCCACCACGAACGCGATCGGGTTGTTGATCTCGTGCGCGATGCCCGCGGAC
>JAKSBN010000344.1 GCA_022361175.1 Pseudomonadota bacterium
CATGGTGTCGGCGGACGTCGCCGCCCTGCGCCCCGGCCCGGAGGCCTCGGGCTGCTACGCGACGTTGTTGACGCCGCAGGGTCGCATCGTGGCGGACCTGCACGTGCTGGCCCGCGAAGAGAGCTACTGGCTCGAGCTTTCGCGGCCGGCGGTGCCTCCGGTGATCGAGCGCCTCTCTCGCTAGATCATCCCGGACGACGTGGAGCTCTCGGACGCGAGCTCGGCCTTTGTTCGCCTCGCGCTCGAGGGGCCCGCGGTCCCGGAGATCATGGCGCGGGCGGCGCCCGGCCTCGCGCTGCCGGCGCCGGAGTGCGCGTGCGAATGGGAGCTGGAAGACCACGTCGTCTCGGTCGCGGCCTACGGCGTGTCGGGGATGCCGACCCTGCAGTACCTGATCCCGAGCGGCGGCGGCGAGGCCGTTCGCCGCGTTCTCTCGCGGGCCGGGGAGGGGTTGGGCTTGGTGGAGGCGTCCCCCGCCGCGCTCGAGGTGCTCCGCATCGAGGCGGGGACGCCGGCGCTCGGCCCCGAGCTCGACGAGGACGTCCTCCCCGACGAGGCGGGCCTCGGGCGCGCCATCTCGGACACGAAAGGTTGCTACACGGGGCAGGAGATCGTGGCCCGGCTGCGCTCGCAGGGCCAGGTGGCCCACCGTCTCGTGGGGCTGCGCTTCGGCGCAGACGCACCGCTGCCCCCCGTCGACAGCGACGTGCGCGTGGGCGGGCGAGTGATCGGCGAGGTCACCAGTGTGTGTCAATCGGCTCAGGTCGGCGCGATCGCCCTGGGCTACGTGCGCCGCGCGCACGCGGAGTCGGGCACCGAAGTGGAGGTGGCGGGCCGGCCGGCGCAGGTCTCGTCGCTGCCCTTCGTCGCGGCGAAAGCGGCTGGATGACGCACGACGTCGATACCGATCGCGGCGTCATCGTGGTGTTCGCGAAGGTTCCCCGGCCCGGATTCGTGAAGACCCGCATGTGCCCGGCCCTGTCGCCCGAACAGGCCGCCCTGCTCTACGCGCATCTGCTGGACGACGTGCTCGCGACCACGGCCTCGGCGGCGCGGTCGCTCGGGTTGGACGCCGTCCTCACGGTGCATCCGGCCGACGGCTGTGTCGAGTTGGCGCCCCACGCACCCGCCGACTTCCGCATCGTGGCCCAACGCGGTCGCAGCCTGGGCGAGCGCATGCAGCACGCGACGCTCGAAGCGGCGGCGGCCGGCTACACCCGGGTGCTCTTGCGCGGCAGCGACAGCCCGGTTCTCGGCCGCCGGCAGCTGGCGGCCGCCGTGGATGCACTGGACGAGCACGACCTCGTGGTGTGCCCGGATCGGGACGGCGGCTACAGCTTGATCGGGCTACGGGAGCCGACCCGCGGTCTCTTCGATCACCCCATGAGCACGCGGTCGGTGCTGGAAGACACCCTGGCCAACGCGCGGGCCGCTGGCCTTCGCACCCACTCTCTCGCCACGAGCTTCGATTTGGACACGGTGGAAGACCTGAGAAGACTGGCGGCAGCGCGCGAACGCGGCGATGCGGATTCATGCCCCAGGCTTCTGGACTACTTGGACGAGCAGCGCTTGTGGCCGCACACTTCAGCCTGACCGGATACAGCCCATCGCGACAGAACCCCGTTTGACCGCATTCGAAACGCGAAGGAAACGTTCGTTCAGCTGTGTCGGAATTCTGACAGTAGGACAAAATTCCATAGCCGACCTCGCGTTCGATGACGTCGAGTTCTTCTCAACGTCGTTTGCGCGTTTGCCGAAACTTCTGTAAATCGCACCATCTGTGAGCCCGGTGCCGAAGGCGGCGGGTTGCAGCAGATCAGAGGTTTGGCAAGACTCTGCACTTCCACAGCGCAACCGTGCTGGCGTCTCTCGGGGGGTAGGACGCAGCACGACCGCCGCAACGGTTACCTCCAACACAAAGTTGTTCGCAGCAGTGGCTGTGTTCGGGTCCTTCACTCCTGGGGGCTCGAGGCCCACACGAATGTGTGGGCGGCATGCGGGAGAAACACGAAAGGGAATCGCGATGCGATCCATCTCCAAGGCACTGGCGGCCGCAGGCGTGGGGCTTTTGGCCCTGCCCTCGTTCGCAGTCGCCGGCAACGTGGAGGACCAGATCCAGGTCCTCCAAGAACGGCTCTCGCAGCTGGAGACCCAGCTGCAGGCCACCAACGACGACCTGCAGTCCGCCAATGCCCGTGTCGCCGCTCAGCAGGTGGCGCTGGAAGATGCGGGCATCGACAATCCGCGGGGCTCGAGCTCTTCGCTCTCGGCCTTCCTGGAGCAGACCGACTTCAGCGGTTGGGTTGAGGCCAGCTACAACTTCAACACGGCCAACGAGAACAACTCCACGAACAACCAGAACAGCACGGTCTTCTTCCCGGACTCGAACACCTTCCAGGTGGGACAGGTCTGGTTGGAGATGGACAAGGCGCCCACGGCGGAGAGCCGGGGCGGCTTCCACATCGACCTGCTGTTCGGCAAGGACGCCTCGACGCTCGGTGGGAACTTCGGCGGCAACGGCAACGACGGTGTGGAGATCTTCACGGCCTATGTGAGCTACCTGGCTCCCATCGGCGGTGGCATCCAGATCGACGCCGGTGAACTGCCCACCCTGATCGGTGCCGAGGTGGTCCAGACGACGGGCAACTTCAACATCACCCGCGGCTTCGTGTGGGGGCTGCAGCCGATAACGCACACCGGTGTCATCATCTCGTCCGAGTACGACAGCGGCTTCAGTTGGGCGGCCGGCTTCGTGAACGATCCGTTCAGCGACAGCAACACCGACGCCAACAACGGCAAGGGCTTCACCGCCCAGCTGGCGTACGGCACCGACATGTTCGGCGCCTCGGTGAACGGCATCTACGGCAGCACCAACGGGGACGTCTACGGTCTGAACGGCGGCGGCAACGAGAACCAGAAGTTCGCCATGATCGACGTGGTGTTGACGGCGGACCCCTCGGACAACCTCTCGCTGTGGGCCAACTTCGACTGGCAGGTGACCCGCGACGAGGGCGGCATCCCGGACACGGACATCTTCGGACTCGCGCTGGCGGGCCGGCTGGCCGTGACCGACTCCACCGGCATCGCGCTCCGCGGCGAGGTGGTGTGGGATGACGAGGGCGTCCTCGGCACCAGCGACGACGAGGAGATCTACTCGCTGACGCTGACGGCCGACCACGCGCTGACCGACAACCTGATGGTTCGCGGTGAGGCGCGCTGGAATCACTCGTCCGACGAGATCTTCCGGAACTCCAGTGGCGTTCGGGACATGGATGACGAGCTCATCCTGTTCGCGGATCTGGTCTACACGTTCTAGACCCGGTTGCGAAGATCCAAGGGGGGCGCGGTTCCGAGAGGGGCCGCGCCCCTTCTCTATTGGGGGCCGCTCGGAGCGACCGGCAGGGGAGACTCAGTCGACGGACGTCGATTTTCCCGTGGGGCTATCCGGGACGCTCCAGATGGGAGAGATCGAGAGCTTCTCCATCTTGGCGTACAGGGTCCGGCGCCCGATGCCGAGGGCGCGCGCCGCGGCCGATCGATTGCCCCCGCAGTCCCGGAGGGCCTGGGTGATGCGCCAGGTCTCGGCCAGGTCCATCCACGAGCGGAGGTTCAGCCGACCGCGGCCGTTCTGCTCGGCGGCAGAGGCGTAGCGCAGGAAGCGTTCGAACTCGGATCCGAGCTCCGCCCCATTCCCATTGGCCTTCCAAGGTGTGTGTTCGGCGTCCATGGTCACGGGCGACTTGCCAGTGCAAGCCCCATTCCAGCCTCCGGATCGCGGAGAAGGGCCTGACGGCCCGCCTCCGGCGACAAGCGTGCCGAAACCTGCCCACTCCTTGGGCAGACCCTGCCCAAGAACCAGGCATCCCCTGTGCCGATTTGGGCGCAGGCCGTCCCAGTGGCGTCTCCCGGTGGCACGGCCATTGCTATTTGCCAGGGCGTCGGGCGAACCCCCGGGCGCGACCGGTCCGCCCCAGAGGACGGGGCTTCGTGTTAAGGTCACGCGGCCCGCTGGGCCCGGGTGGATCCGGACCGTCGGGACGGAGGACGGACGCCATGAAGAAGATCGAGGCCATCATCAAGCCGTTCAAGCTGGACGAGGTCAAGGAGGCCCTGCACGAGATCGGCCTGCAGGGCATCACCGTGACCGAGGCCAAGGGCTTCGGCCGCCAGAAGGGCCACACCGAGCTCTATCGCGGGGCCGAATACGTGGTCGACTTCCTGCCCAAGGTGAAGCTGGAGATCGTGCTCGAGGACGAGCAGGTCGAGCGCGCCGTCGAGGCGATCCAGCGGGCCGCGCACACGGGCCGCATCGGCGACGGCAAGATCTTCGTCGCCAGCATCGAGGAAGCCATCCGCATCCGCACCGGCGAAAGCGGCGCAGAAGCCATCTGACAGGCGATCCGACACGCGATCCGACAACCGGCAGGCACCCGCCCGTCATCACCAGCAAGATCCAAGAAGCGAACAAATTCAAGGGGTTATCATGAGCAACGCTTCCGATGTCCTGAAGACCATCAAGGACAACGACATCAAATATGTCGACCTGCGCTTCACCGATCCGCGCGGCAAGCTACAGCACGTCACAATCGACGCGTCCATCGTCGACGACGACACCTTCGCCGACGGAATCATGTTCGACGG
>JAKSBN010000174.1 GCA_022361175.1 Pseudomonadota bacterium
CCGACCAACGCGGCAAGCAACCCCTCCACTACGCGGCCGCCGCCGGCAAGCTCGACGTCATGCGTCGGCTGCTCGACGTCGGCGCGCCGCTCGACGCGGCGGACCGCCACGGCGACACCCCGCTGATGGTCGCCTGTGCACGCGGAAGAACTGACGGCGCCGCGTTTCTGATCGAGCGAGGTGCGCGGCTCGATCTTCGCGACCAGGAGGGTCGCACGCCGGCGGAACGAGACCGAACGGATGATCGGGTTTGCGCGCCGCAGGCGGGCTGAAAACACCTCCTTCGCCGTCGCGACGGGCTCGCTTGTGGCGAGAGACCGTCAGTCTTCTCCAGCCGAGTTTCCCCGAACGGCGAATAGGACCGAAACACCGAAACTCCGCTTCTCCGCCCCGGCACGTACGACCAGCGAGCCAACACGCTGGAGGAGCTTCCGAATGGGCCAGAGAATCCGGGGATCCGCGGTGGAACGGTGGACGGGTCGAACGCTTCGCCTGTCCCTCAGTGGCGTCTTCCTCTGCCTCGCGCTCTCTGCCGGGCAGGCCGTGGCGCAGACCGGAGCGGTGCCCTCCCCCGGGATCCTCCCCAGCTCGGCCCTCGTGGGGGGTGCCATTCCGTCCCCCGGCGCGGTCGGCGACCTGTACCGCAATGCCCCCGGCTCCACGTCGGTGGCGACTTTCTTCGGTGGCGACGTGGGCGAAGGGCTCGATCTGGACGGCGACGTCGTCCTCGCCGTGAATCTGGCGGGGCCGGGCGGGTTCTCCATCCGCGACGCGCACTTCACGGACGAGGCGAGTGCCGACGCGGATGTCTACGCCGAACACGAGCACACCTGGCCCGCTCCCACCTTCGGCGCGACCAGCGGCGACAACGCCCTCGAGACCGTGATGCGATCGATCGTGTGGAGCTCGTATCCCACCGACCTCGCCGTGGAAGCCGATCTGGTTCCCGGTCAGCTGTACAAGCTGCAGCTGCTGTTCTGGGAAGGGTGCTGCAATCGCGCCTTCGACGTCGAGATCGAAGGACAGGTCGTCCAGACGGCCCTCAACGTCGGCAACGTCCAGGGCGGCGCGGGGCAGCGCACGCACGGGGTCGTCGTGACGCACACGTTCCGGTCCAGCGACGACTGGCTCGATGTCCGCCTGGGCGGCACCAACACTCCTGCTCCGGACGACAATCCGATCCTGGCCGGGTTCACACTGGAGGCGATCGGCGCGCCCGCCTCATCCGTAAATCAACTTCAAAACGAGCTCCTTCAGAACCAGCTCCTCAAATCCCAGCTCCAGTTCCTCCTCATGTCGGACATCGCGAAGGCGTTGTTCGAGCAGCAACTGCAAATCATGCGGAACATCGGGGGCTGAACGAGTTCGGTCCCCACGACTTTGCGTGAGAGAGAAGCGGCCCGCCGATACTCGACGAGCCGCTTCTATCGTCTTGGCCCGGGGCTAGTCACGGACGTAGTAGCTTCTCGGCGCGCCGTCGAAGCGTCCGCTCTTCAGACAGCAGCGCCTTGAACCTCCGGCCCGAATCGCACGGGCAGAGGTCGTTGCGGCCCAGCTTCTCCATCAGCTCCACGTGGCCGTGCACGGTGCGGTCGCCGCGCTTCACGTGGGTTTCGCTGGGGAAGCCCTTGCGGCGCTTACTGGTGCGCTCGAAAGCGCGGGAGGGTTTCGTCGTCGCGGGTCTTGCGTGCCATATCGCACCTCCCTTCGAGTTGGGGGCGGGAGCCCCTGGAGTGGCGAGTCTGAATACCGAAGCGCGCTCGGCCCGGCAAGGCCGACCGCCTTCTCCGGGGCTCCGACACGCCTGAGACCCGCTACGTGTCGTCGCTCGCGTCCGGCACCCAACCTTCGTACAGCGGGTGCTCCGCGCCCAGCGGCAGGTCCACCGGCTCGCCGGTGCGGGACGAGTGGTAGATCGCGGTGACGAGCTCGATGGAGGCGCGCGCGTCGGCGACGGTCACCGGCGGGTCTTCGCCGCGCTCGAGCGCGCGGTGAAGGGCGGAGAACTGCCCCTCGTAGAGCTCGGGGCCCGGTTCGAAGTCGCGCAGCGCCGCGTCGATCGCGGCCTCGTCCTTGGGCGTCATCGCCTCGAAGGTCCACGGCTCGGAGCCGGGCTGGTAGGGCCGCGTGGACGATTCGGCGGACAGGTGCTCGCACGAGAGGCGCAGCCGCGACGACTCGCGGGCCGAGCCCAGGGTGGCCGTCAGCGTCGCCAGCGCGCCGCTGCGAAACCGCAGCGTGGCCACCGCGCAGTCCTCCGTCTCGATCGGGTTGACCCGCGTGTCTACGTGAGCGAAGACGCGCTCGACCGGGCCCAGCAGGCTCTGGAGCAGGTCGTGCGAGTGGATGGCGTGGGAGATGCAGATGCCTCCCAGCTCGGTCGCGTAGCGCCCGCGCCACTCCGCGGCGTAGTAGTCCGCCCCGCGGCGCCAGAAGGTCTCGACGCTCGCGACGTACGGGGTGCCCGCAACGCCGGCCTCGAGCAGGCGCCGCAGCCGCTCGATGCCGCGGCCGAAGCGGTACTGGAAGATGGGCATCAGCCGCCGTTCGCTCTTGCGCTCGCAGTCCGCAATGGCGTCGACGTCGGCCAGTGAGCCGGACAGCGGCTTCTCGCTGATCACGTGGCAGCCGCTCTCGAGGGCGCGCGTCACCATGGGGCGGTGTAGATCGGGCGGCGTGCAGACGTCGACGACGTCGAGGCCCCCGCTGGCCAGCATCTCGTCGAAGCTCTCGAAGCCGCGCTCGACGCCGAGCAGCCCGACGGCCAGGTCTCGCTTGGCCTCGATGGGGTCGCAGACCGCCGCCAGCTCGTAGAGTTCGGGCAGCTTCCGGAAGGCCGACAGGTGCTGGAAGCCGATTCCCAGCCCGACCACCCCCACGCGCAGCCGACCGCTCACGAGCCCTCCTTTGCGAGATATCCGAGCCGTTCCGCCCGGGCCTGGGCCTGCACCGCGATTTCGCAGACGCGATAGGTGTGCTCCTGCGGCATGGCGGTCTCCGTCCGGTCCCGCACGTCGGCGAGGAAGGCGGGGGCGAAGGGCAGCGGCGCCTGGGCGCAGTCGATGCGCCGCATCTCCACCCCGTCGACCAACAAGAGGTGATTCTCGCCGGTGCGGCCCCCCAGATCGCAGTACTTCCGCACCTCGACGTAGCCCTGCGTGCCGAGCACGAAGAGCCGGCCGTCGCCCCAGGTCGAGAGGCCGTCCGGCGTGTACCAATCGACGCGGGCCAGGCCGTGGGTGCGCCCCGCGCGCAGGTGGATCTCGCCGTAGTCCTCGAGGCCGGGGTGCTCGGGGTGCGCGTAGTTCGCGACCAGCGAGGCGACGATCTCGGCGTCTTCCGCCTGCGCGAACCAGAGGAACTGGTCCACCTGGTGCGACGCGATGTCGCAGAGGATGCCGCCGTAGCGCTCGCGCTCGAAGAACCAGGGCGGGCGCGCGGCGAGGTTCGCGCGGTGGGGGCCGAGACCGAGGATCTGCACCACGTCGCCGATCGCGCCGCCGCGCACCAGCTCGGCGGCCTTCACGGTGGCGCGGCTCTCGTGGCGCTCGGAGAAGAAGACCGAGAAGATGCGCCCGGTCTCGCGCTGCACCCGGCGAAGCTCGTCGATCTGCGCCTGGGTCGTGGCGCCGGGCTTGTCCATGAGGACGTCCTTGCCGTGCTGCATGGCCCGGACGGCCAGCGCGGCCCGGTCGGAGGGGATCGACGCGGAGGTCACGATGCCGATCGACTCGTCCTCGAGGATCTCGCGCTCGTCGGCCACGCGCTTCGCCTGCGGAAACATGCGCGCGAAGCCCTCGGCCTGCTCGGGCAGCGTCGCGTGAAACGCGGCGAACTCCGCCCCCGCTGCGTTGAGGGCCGTCACCTGCCCGAAGATGTGGGGATGATCCAAGCCGATCGCGGCGAAACGCAGGGCGCTCATCGTTTCCTCACTCCAGCCATCATGCCGGGGCTACGCCTCTTCCCGTTCCGCGTCGGCCGCGACGTAGACGCCGAGCGTGCCGCAGCAGCCCATGCGCCGCTCGGCGGGGGGCGGCGCCAGGCGCTGCAGCGAGGCTTCGGCCAGATGGGTCGAATCCCCGCGCGCCACCGCGGCGATCTGCCGTCCGGTTTCCTGCACCTCCGCCAGGGGCCCGGCTTCGTAGAGCCGCTTCCAGTCCGCCGCCCGGGGCGCCAGCAGGCGCGCCGCCTGCGCGTAGAATCGCTCGAGCGGACGGCGGTCGCCCCGGAGCACGGCGTCGCGCAGCGGGAGAAAGCCGGCCACGCCCGCGTCGCGGCGGGTCCGCGCCGCATGGCCGTCGCCGCGCGTGGTCGTCTCCGCCTCGGGCAGCGCGTGGGCGCGGGCGTAGGCGTCGGGGTCGTCGAGGACTTCCGGCGCGAAGGAGATGATCATGTCGCCGGCCTCCGGAAGCCCCGCGTTCTGCATCAGCACCAGGATCTCGAGGGCCCCGTCGCCGTTGATCAAGCGGTGGATCGTTCCGGGTGTGAACCACACGAAGGCTCCGGGCTCGAGGGGGGTCTCGCGATACCCCTGCGCATCGATCGTCTGCACGCTGCCGCGGCCGGCCACCACGAAGTACGCCTCGGTGCACACCGAGTGAACGTGCGGCGTGCCCCCGCACAGCCCGTCGGGAGCCTCGCTCTCGTACACCCGCAGGTGAGAAGCGCCGACGGCGCCCGGGAACGGCGGAACCGTCATTGGGCCGGTCCCCCGTCCAGGTAGGGCAGCACGCGCTCGTCTCGCGTCCGCTCGACGTCGGAAATCAACCCGAGCCGAACCGCGCAATCGAGCAGCAGGATGCGCTCCGAGCCGGGTCGGCGCGGGGCGTTCGGGTGGATCGCGTCGGAGTCGAGGCGGCCGCACAGGTGCAGAAACTGCGCCGCCGCGTGCTTGTAGGCGGGTATCGGCGCGCGGAACCCGACGTTGCCCAGGTTCTGCAGCGCGTCGTTCAA
>JAKSBN010000506.1 GCA_022361175.1 Pseudomonadota bacterium
CGATCTCCTGCGACGAGAGCCCGCGAATCGAATAAGCCGGTACGCAGAGTCCCGCCGGGATCGTCGGGATCTCGAGCCACTCCCCTGCGCTGCAGCCGGCGATCGACTCGCGAAGCGCGGCGAGACGCGCGGCATAGATCTCTCGACTCCGCCGCACGTGTCGCGCGAAATGTCCACCGGCCATGAAGTCCGCCAGCACGGCCTGAGAGACGTAGGGAGGCGGCCTCTCGACGTCTCGCCGGAGACGGCGGTAGGGCTCGACGAGCCCATCGGGCAGCACGACGTAGCCGAGCCGAAGACCGGGAAACAGAGACTTGTTGAAGGTGCCGAGCAGGATCACTCGGCCGTGGGCATCCAGCTCGGCGAGAGCTGGAAGCGGTCGACCTTCGTAGCGGAACTCGCTGTCGTAGTCGTCCTCCAAGACGTAGGCGTCCGCATCACGGGCCCACTGGAGGAGCTGAAGTCGGCGAGCGACAGACATCGCGACGCCCGTGGCGAACTGGTGGGCGGGCGTGACGACCGCCAGTCGCGCGTGGGGCGCCCGCTTCCAGCCCTCCTCCACTCGCAGCCCTTCGTCGTCGAGGGGAATGGGGACGAGCTCGGCGCCAGCCCGCCGAAGTGCCGAGACGGCTCCGTGGTAGCCCGGGTCTTCGACCCAAGCGGAGCTTCCGGACTCGACCAGCATCCGGCAGCACAGGTCGAGGCCTTGCTGGATCCCCGACGTGACGGCGACCTGGTCCGGGGTGCAACGGACCCCGCGCGTGGGACCGACGGAGTCGGCGATTGCGGCCCGAAGCGCGGGGAGTCCTCCCACGTCCTCGTTCGCCAGGTCCTGCAGGGTCGCCCTGCGAACTCGCTTCGAGGACAGGCGCGCCCACGTTTCCACCGGGAAGTGGTGGACGGCCGGGAGGTCGGGCCGGAAGGGCCGCAAGCTCCACCGCCCCGTCGGCGCTCGTGGACGGCGGGTCGGCGCCGTCCGGCGAGCCCCGTGACCGGGAGAGAGGTCGTCGGGGATGGACGCGCGGACGCGGGTCCCCGACCCGCGACGGGCGATCAGGTATCCCTCCGCCTCGAGCTGCTTGAGGGCAGCGACCACGGTGCCGCGCGAGATCGAGTACTGCGCCGCGATCGCGCGCGACGGTGGGAGGAGGGCGCCGCGCGGAAGCCGCCCTTCCAGGATGGACGTTCTCACCCCGCTGTACAGCCAGTCTCGCAGGGTCTGCTTGCGCCGTCGGCGGGGCAGCAGGAGCTCGGCTAATTGGATCATTTGATTTTTGCAGATTGGTGCCTATTCAATAATCCAATTTAGGATAGCTTTCGCCCCCCGGACAACCACCACGGGGGCCGATGTGAGTGAGCGAGTGCCGTTTGCGCACGTGCCGAAACGGTTGTTGAGCGGCTTGATCGAACTGGAGCGGTCGCTCGAAGGGGGAGCCATCGAGGCCGCCCTCCGCGAGCTCGTGCGCACGCGGGTCTCTCAGATGAACGGATGCGCGTACTGCGTCGACATGCACTCCAAGGAAGCGGCGGCCGCGGGCGTGACGCGCGAACAGCTGCGGGCCCTCGAGGGCTGGCGCGAGTCGAGCGTGTTCTCGGCGCGGGAAAGCGCGGCGCTGGCCTGGGCCGAAGCTCTTGCAGAAGACCCCGGAAGCAACACGACGGACGGACTGTGGAGCCGCACGATCGCCGAGTTCGACGACGACGCCATCGTCGAGCTGACCACGCTGGTGGGTGCCATCGGTGTATGGAACCGGGTGGCCATCGCGTGTGGGTGGAAGCCCGGGACGTACCGCGTCGGGATGCACGGGATGCTGCTCGCCGCGAGGAGAGACGCCCATGGTGGATGAAGCGATTCGAACGGTTCTCGCGCGTCATCTGCAAGCCGAGAACGCCCATGACATGGAGGGGACCCTGACCACGCTGCATCCCGACTGCGTCTTCGAGGAGGTGCCTCTGGGCCGCGTGTTTCACGGACGCGAGGGGGCCAGGGAACACTACGACTACTGGTGGAGGACCTTCGACCTCCACTTCGAGGAGTCCGTCGCGAATCACTGGTGCGAGGACGGCAGCCTCGTTGCGGAGGGGGTCTTCGGGGGCGTTCACAAGGGGCCGTTTCTCGGAATCGAGGCACCCGGGACGTCCGTGAAGTACCCCTTCTTGGTCATCGTCGAATTCCGCGACGGCCTGCTCTCGCGAGAGAAGTTCTACTTCGACCTCAAGGGAATCGAGTCCCAGATCCGCGGGGCCTGACCGCCCCGCGGCGGCATCGGCGCTCGCCGGTGCCTGGCTTTCTCCCTTTCGAACGCCGTTTGATGTGCGCCTCGAGCGCGGCCTGCGGGTCTTCGGGCGTCGCGGCCGCGAATACAGCCGTTTCCGCGGCTCCAGAGCTTGTGGACAGACGCCACGGGAGGGCTCGGGGACGACGACTGCGATGAGCCAGGACGCTGTGGGCGAACGAGGAGCCTCGACCATGCTAAAGATGTGCGAGCGGAAGGCTCGCGTTCGGAGGGCAGCGTTGTCGTTCTATGCCGATCTCCACATCCACTCGAAGTACTCGCGCGCCACCAGTCGGGATTGCGATCTCGAACACCTGGCCTGGTGGGCGGCCCGCAAGGGCATCGGCGTGGTGGGAACCGGCGACTTCACCCACCCGGCGTGGTTCGAGGAGCTGCGGCAGAAGCTGGTGCCCGCGGAGCCCGGGCTGTTCCGGCTGCGGGACGACGTCGAGCGGGAGACGCTGCGGCGGCTGCCGCCGTCGTGCCGCACGACGACGCGGTTCATGCTGTCGGTCGAGATCTCCACCATCTACAAGAAGGGCGAGCGCACCCGGAAGATCCACCACCTGGTCTACGCGCCCGATTTCGACACGGCCGAGCGCTTCAACCGCCGGCTGGGCGCCATCGGCAACATCGCATCCGACGGGCGGCCGATCCTCGGCCTCGACTCGCGCCATCTGCTGGAGATCGCCTTGGAGAGCGGCGACGGGGCCTACCTGGTTCCCGCGCACATCTGGACGCCGTGGTTCGCCGTGCTCGGCTCGAAGTCGGGCTTCGACGCGGTGGACGAGTGCTACGGGGATCTGGCGGAGCACATCTTCGCCGTGGAGACCGGGCTCTCTTCCGATCCGGCCATGAACTGGCGGGTGTCCAGTCTCGACCGCTATCGACTGGTCAGCAACTCCGACGCGCACTCGCCGCCCATGCTCGGACGCGAGGCCTGCCGCTTCGACGGCGAGATGGACTACTTCGCCATGCGCCGCGCCCTCGAGACGGGCGACGGCTACGGCGGGACCGTCGAGTTCTTCCCCGAGGAGGGCAAGTACCACCTCGACGGTCATCGCAAGTGCGGCGTTCGCCTCGAGCCGAGCGAGACCCGCCTCCTGGGCGGCGACTGCCCGGCGTGTGGGAAGCCGGTCACCGTGGGGGTGTTGAGCCGGGTCGAGGCGTTGGCCGACCGCCCGCCCGACGCGCGGCCGGCGCACACCGATCCGTTCCGCAGCCTCGTGCCGCTCCCGGAGATCGTCTCGGAGATCGCGGGGGTGGGCCCCAAGAGCAAGCGCGTCGCACGCGAGGTGGCATCGCTGGTCGATCGCCTCGGCCCCGAGCTCTCGATTCTCGAATGCCAGCCCGTCGAAGACATCGTGCGCGCGGGCTCCACGCTGGTGGCCGAGGCGGTTGCGCGCCTGCGTCGGGGCGAGGTCGTGTGCGAGGCGGGCTTCGACGGGGAGTACGGCCGAGTGAAGCTCTTCGAGGCGCGCGAGGTCCAGCGTGGCACGACCGTCGACGCGCTCTTCGAAGCGCCTCCCGCATCCCCTCCGACGCCGGCGCGAGAAGCAGAGCGGGAACCGGCGCCGTCCGCGAGCGACGTCGAGGCAAGCGAGACGGCTCCCGGCCCCGTTGCGGGGGTTGCGGCGCGCGACGTGCCGAGCACCGGCCTCGTGGCGGGTCTCGATCCGGAGCAGCGCGCCGCGGCGACGAGCGGCGAAGGGCCTCTGCTCATCCTGGCCGGACCGGGGACCGGCAAGACGCGGACGCTGGTGCACCGCCTGGCGCACTGCATCGCCGAGCGGGGCGTGCCGCCCGCCGCGTGCCTGGCCCTCACGTTCACTCGCCGCGCCGCGGAGGAGCTGGAGACGCGCCTCGCCGCGCTGCTCGGCGACGGCGCGAAGTCCGTCCTCGCCACGACCTTTCACGGTCTGGGGCTCCGGATGCTCCAGGAGCAGCGCGCGGCGCTCGGGCTCCACCGCGGGTTTCGGATCGCGGACGAGGCGGAGCGCGCGGCTTTGGTGCGCGAGCTCAGCGGCGCCTCGGAGCGCGGCAGTCGTCGACTCGTGGCGGAGCTCTCGCGTTGGAAGCGCAGCGGACGGCCGACGGGGACGGACGCGTCGACCCAAAAGCTCGCGCAACGCTACCAGCAGGCGCTGGCGGAGCGGAGCTGGGTCGACTTCGACGATCTCATCGCGTTGCCGGTGGGCCTGTTGGAGGCCGAGCCGGACGTCGTCGAGCTCTATCGCGAGCGCTATCGCTGGATCTTCATCGACGAGTACCAGGACGTCGACGAGCTCCAGTACCGGCTCGTCCGCCAGCTCGCGCCCTCCGATGGCAACGTGTGCGCCATTGGCGACCCCGACCAGGCGATCTACGGCTTTCGCGGCGCGGACGTGGGCTTCTTCCTCCGCTTCCAGGAGGACTTTCACGGCGCCCGGGTCGTCCGGCTCACCCGCAACTACCGCTCCAGCCCGGCCATCGTCGACGGTGCCCTCCAGGCCATCGCGCCCGAGACGTTGGTGCGGGGGCGCGCGCTCGAGGCCCGGGGGCAGGATGGGGCGTCCGCGCGCATCGCGATTCACGCTGCGCCGACGGAACGCGCCGAAGCCGAGTTCGTCGTGCACGCGATCGAACGACTGATCGGCGGCTCGTCCTACTTCTCGCTCGACAGCGGTCGAGTCGAGAGTCACGAGGGGAGCGATCTCTCGTTCGCCGACTTCGCCGTTCTCTATCGCACCGATGCCCAATCCGAATCTCTGTCCGAGGCTCTGCTTCGCTCCGGGATGCCCTTCCAGAAGCGCTCGCACGATCGACTTCTCGACCGGCCGGGCGTGCGGGTCGTGGTGCAGGCCCTGCGTCGGGCGAGCGAGGCCCCGGAGCTCTTCGCGACGCCGCCGCGTACGGTGGTGGAGCGGCTGAGGCTCGCTGAGGAGGAGGCGGTGCTGGAACTCCGCGAGGGTGACGGCGGCGACCCCGTCCGCGTCCAGCCGAGCGAGCTCGCGTTGGCGGCCGAATGGCTCGAGCCCCTGGCCCGGCGCGCGGGCGCGGACGTGGAGGCTTTCTTGTCCGAGCTGGCCCTGGGAGCGGAGATCGACACCTGGGATCCTCGTGCCGACCGCGTGTCGCTGTTGACGCTGCACGCCGCCAAGGGGCTGGAGTTCCCGGTGGTCTTCCTCACGGGCTTCGAGGACGGGTTGCTGCCGCTGCGCTGGCCGAGCTCGGCGCCGGCCGAAACGGCCGAGGAGCGGCGGCTCTTCTTCGTCGGGATGACGCGCGCGAAGTCGCATCTGTTCCTGTCCCACGCGC
>JAKSBN010000008.1 GCA_022361175.1 Pseudomonadota bacterium
GACGTCGGCCGAGAGGCCGGCGCGCAGGTGGCGCTCCAGGTCCTCGGGCGGGGCGCGGGCGATCCCCAGGTAGACGGGGTCGGCGCCCACCTCGCGACACTGGGCGGACAGGGTGTAGGAGTTGGCCGAGACGATGCGGCCCCCCGCCGGATCGCGGTCCGGCTCCACCAGCTCGTCGCCTCCCGACAGGATGGCCACGCTCGGACGCTGGTGGACGGCCACCACCGAACGGCCCAGGGAGGCCAGCATCCCCAACTCGGCGGGCCCCAGCCGCCGCCCCGGTGCCAGAATCTCTTGCCCGGCGCGCACGTCTTCCCCCGCCTCGCGCACGTGCTCCCCGATCGACGGTGCAATGAGAATGCGAACGCGATCGCCAACGGCGTCGGTGTCCTCCTGCCGCACCACCGTATCCGCCCCCGGAGGAACCGGTGCGCCCGTGAAGATCCGGGCTGCCTGACCGGGGGCCAACGAGGGTCCGTCGGGATCGGCCCCGGCTGGGATCTCCCCCACGACGGGCAGCTCGACGGGGTGCTCCCGGTCGGCCCCGGCCAGATCGGCCGCCCGCACGGCGTAGCCGTCCATGGCGGAGCAGTCCGCCGGAGGCAGGGTGCGGGTGGAGGTCACGGGCTCTGCCAGAACCCGACCCAGCGCGTCCTGGGTGTTGGTGGTCTCGGGGGGCAGGACGGGCGTCTCGGACAGGATCGCTTCCAGCGCCTCGGCAACCGCTAGGCCCGTTCGCATGGCGCCAACGGTAGCAGTCGACGTTGGGTTCGATCCGAGCTAGTTTGCACAAAATTTGTGCATATTGTGACCCGAGGGGAAATTCGCCTTGGATTCGCCTTTGGACATGGATCTACAGACCGTCCTCGACGCCGTCCTCGACGGCCTCGTCGTCGTGGACGACGAGGCGCGTGTGCTGCGTCTGAACGCCGAGGCGTGCCGCATTCTCGAGACTTCCGTCTCCGCGGCCCGGGGTGAGCACGTGGAACAGCTGCTGGGCAAGGAGCACCGCGCGGTCGCCCTGATCCAGCAGGTGCTGGCGAGCCGCCGGCCCGTGATCGAGAACGACGTCGAGATCGAGCGCCGCTTCGACGTGAACGTGCGCGTCAACGTCTCCGTGTCCCCCAGCTACTCGGGCAGCGGCCAAACCCAAGGGGTGGTGCTTTCGCTCCGGGATCGAACCATCGAGAACACCCTGCGCGCCACCGTGGAGGAGCGCGCTCAGCTGGATTCGTTCGGGCACATCGCGGCGGGCATCGCCCACGAGCTCAAGAACCCGCTCGGGGGCATCCGCGGCGCCGGCGAGCTCATCGCCACCCGGAGCGAAGACGCCCGCACCGGGCGCGCCGCCGAGCTGATCGTGCGCGAGGTGGACCGGATCACGTCGCTGGTCGACGACCTGATGGTGTTCGCGAAGAGCGAAGAGCTCCGGCTGGAGCCCCTCAACCTGCACCAGGTGCTCGACGGAACGATCGACCTCCTGACACACGACCCGTTGGCGAAGGGCGTCGCGTTCGAACGACTCTACGACCCCTCGATTCCCGAGTTCGTCGGCGACTCCCAGCGCCTGACCCAAGTGTTCTTGAACCTCGGGCGCAACGCGCTCCAGGCGCTCGAGGCGTCCGGAGGCAGCGTGTCGGTGACGACCCGCATGAGCCTCGAACGCCGCCTGACCGACGATCGCGGCCGCCACCTGCCCACGGTGGTCGTCAGCCTGACCGACACGGGCCCCGGCATCGACGCGGACACGCTGGCGCGCCTGGGCACGCCCTTCTTCACCACCCGGGCAGAGGGCACCGGCCTCGGCCTCGCCCTCTCCCAACACTGGATCGCCCGCCACGGTGGCACGCTGCGGGTGACCAGCGAACCCGGCCAGGGGACCCGCGTGCGCGTCGCCCTGCCGCTGCGGAGGCCCTCATGACCGCTGCTACGGGTGCCCGGATCCTGGTGGCGGACGACGAAGCGTCGATCCGCTTCGTCCTGCGCGAGGCGCTGGAGGAGGCGGGCCACGTCGTCACCGAAGTCGAGGACGGCCAGCGGGCGTTCGAGGCGCTCGTGAGCGACCGCTTCGATCTCGCCTTCCTGGACATCCGCATGCCGGGTGCCACCGGACTCGAGCTGCTGGACCGGCTGCAGACCACGGCCACGGCCACCTCCATCGTGATCATTACGGCCCAGAACACCTTCGAAAACGCCGTCGAGGCCATGAAGCGCGGCGCCCTCGAGTACCTGGTGAAGCCCTTCTCGCTGGCCGAGGCGACGGCCTTGGCCGACAAGGCGTTGCGCACCCGCGCCCTGGAGCAGGAAGTCCGGGAGCTCAGGCGCGAGGTCGGCACCACGCGCCGCGAGGAGCGCCTGGTCGGGCGCAGCCCCGCCCTGCTGGAGATCTTCAAGACGATCGGGCGGGTGGCCATGCGGAACGTGCCCGTGCTCATCACCGGCGAGAGCGGGACGGGCAAGGAGCTCGTCGCCCGCGCCATCCACACCGCCAGCCCTCGCGCCGAGGCGCCCTTCGTTGCGGTCAACGCGGCCGCCATTCCGCGCGAGCTGTTGGAGAGCGAGCTCTTCGGCCACGAACGCGGCGCCTTCACGGGGGCGGTCGAGGC
>JAKSBN010000148.1 GCA_022361175.1 Pseudomonadota bacterium
AGCGGACCGGCCACAGCGCGGTTCAATCGGCCTTGGTAATCTTCTGGCACTGAACCTAGGGCGCTTCAGGCCCCCGCGGAGGCGGGCCGGCCGCTGAGCGCCTGATCCGTTAGGCGGCACAGGCGCCTCGCAGCCATGAAGTCCAAACCGAAGCCGAAAAAAGACCCGGAACCTGGCGACGGCCTTGCACCCGGGCCCGATCCGCTGACTGATTTCCGAAAGCACGCGCGACGGTGCGTCGGGACCGCTTCCGAACTCGGCAAGTTCTGCTACCTCGGTCGCACTCCGGTACGGGGTGGATGGACGGTCGAACAGATGCTCTCGGAGTTCGACCGCGAAGCTGGCACGCGCAACGTCGCCTACTACGCTGAATTGGACCCCTCGTATCGCTCCCAATTCTTCCTGTGGGTTCCGAGCCACCAAGAAGACCGTGGGCGCGAAGCCCTTGCTGCCCTCGCGCCGAAGCCGGCTGTCGCCGGACGTGATATTGGGGAGCTAGGAGGACACGAACTTTTGCGCACCTCTCGTTGATTGGCGTTCCGCCACCCTTCCCAGAGGGGGGATGGTGGATGGGGCGCCGGCTGAGACGAGAGGAAGTGATGACGATTCAGGTGCTTCACGAGCGAGGCCTCTCCAACCGGGCGATCGCTCGCCAGCTGGGCATTCGAGAGAACAGCGTTCGGTACCGGCTTCGGCGGCTGGCCGAGGATCTCCCCGACGGTCGGAGCAAGCGGTTCCAGGCGGAGCCACTCGCCGGCGTGATCCGGCGGTGGATCGAGGAGGCCAAGACGCAGGGCCGCGGCGTGAACCTCCAGGAGCTCCACGAGCAGCTGGTGCGGGACCACGGCTACACCGGCAGCTATAAGTCGATCCAGCGCTACGTGCGGGCCAAGTTCCCGAAGCCGAAGGTCCGGACACGACGCCGCGTCGAGACGCCGCCGGGGACACAGGGCCAGGTGGACTGGGGCGAGTTCCCGGGCGTCGAGGTGGGCCACGAACGCGTCGCGCTCCATGCCTTCCACCTCGTGCTGTCGCACTCGCGCAAGGAGGCGGTGGTGTGGTCGGAGCGAGCCGACCAGCTGGCCTGGCTGCATGTCCACAACGAGGCACTGCGACGGCTCCAGGGCGTGCCCGCGGTCCTTCGCGTCGACAACGTGAAGACCGCGGTGGCCCGGGGCGCGGGTCCCTGGGGCGAGATCAACCGGACCTACCGCGAGTACGCCAGGACGGTGCGCTTCCACGTGGATGCGGCGCGCCCTCGCTGCCCGGGCGACAAGGGCAAGGTCGAACGCCGGATCCTGGCCCACAAGCGGGCCTTCGATCCGCGCCACCGCTCGTGGCGGGACCTTGCCGAGCTGCAGGCCTACACGGACGAGGCGGTCGAGGAGAGTGCGAGGCGACGCACCTGCCCCGTGACGGGCGAGAGTGTCCGGGCGAGCTGGGAGGCGGAGCTGCCGTGGCTCTCGCCGCTCCCGCTGCTGCCGGAGCCCTTCGATCTCGTCCAGCGACGTCGCGTCGCGATCGACGCCACTGTGCGCTTCGAGGGGCGCACCTACAGCGTGCCCTTCCGCTTCGCCGAGCAGGAGGTCGAGGTGCGGGGCTGCGCTGAGCGGGTCCAGGTCTGGGCAGACGGGCAGGTCCTGGCCGAGCATCCACGCCACACGCGGTCCCGGCTGCTGATCGAGCCGTCCCACTACGAAGGCCCGAGCACCGACGACGTCGAGGCGCCGGTCCCGTTGGGCAAGATGGGCCGCCGACTCGAGGAGATCGCTGCCATGGTGCCCGAGCAGCGGCCGCTCGATCTCTACGCTGCGCTTGCGGAGGTGGCCCGATGAGTAGCGCCGTCCCGAAGAAGGCTCCGAAGGTCGACCTCGACACGACGCGCGACAAGCTCACGCGTCTCGGCCTCGTCCACGCGAGCGAGCACGTGAGCGAGACGCTGGCGCGCTCGGCCAAGGAGAGCTGGCCACCGCATCGCTTCCTCGATCAGCTGCTCGAGGACGAGCTCGTCGTCCGTGAGGAGCGAAGGCTCAAGACCGCACTACGGCTCTCGGGGCTCCCGACGGGCCACACGCTCGGCAACTTCGACTTCGCGTTCCAGCCCTCGGTCGAGCGCAACCGGATCGAGACGCTGGCGACCTGCACCTGGATCCGGGAGAAGGAGTCGCTGTTGATGCAGGGGCCACCGGGGGTGGGGAAGACGCATCTGGCGATCGCGCTCGGGATCCGGGCCGTCGAGAACGGCTTCTCGGTCGCGTTCCACCGGCTCGAGGACCTGCTCGCCGCGCTCAAGCGCGACGCCGAGGTCAGCCCGCAGCGCCTGCGACGGCGCAAGCACATGAACGTGGCGCTGCTGATCATCGACGAGGTGGGCTTCGAACCGATGACGCGTCAGGAGGCCAGTCTGTTCTTCCGGCTCGTCTCGTACCGCTACGGGCGAGGCTCGATCCTGATCACGACGAACAAGGGCATCCAGGACTGGCCAGAGGTGCTGGCGGGCGACGAGGTGCTGACGACAGCCATCCTCGACCGACTGCTCCACCGCAGCCACGTCCTCAACATCTCGGGCCGTAGCTATCGGCTGCGGGAGCTCGAGCAGGCCGCTGCGAAGTCCTCGGGGGCGGCTGCAGGGGCGTAGGAAGGAACCATCAACTGACGGAGGTGCGCAAAAGATCCCGTCCTCTTACTGCGCAACAGATCACGTCCCTGGACAGTGGGGCGCTTGCCCCGGATCGGAGCCGAGTGGATGCCGTTCGCCAGGATGCGGCGGATCGTGCTGCGTCCCACTTCGAACCCGAGATTGCGAAGGGCACCTTGGATGCGGGTGTAGCCCCAAGTGGGGTTGTCGCTCGCCAACTCGATCGTTCGGGCCTGAATCTCGTTGCGGCTCTTGGGACGCCCAGGTCGCCTTCTCGCGGACGAGTCGTACTTCTTCGCCACCAGCCTCCGGTACCACCGCAGCAGCGTGTCCGGCGACACGATGGGGCCGAGGTCGGCGAGGTCTCGCCGGCGTAGCCGCTGCGCGCAACGCGCGATCCGGGCCCGTTATGCGTCGGTGAAGC
>JAKSBN010000045.1 GCA_022361175.1 Pseudomonadota bacterium
GACACCTGGAACGGCTCGCCGCGAGGCGGCACGACATCGACCGCGAGAGCACGCTGCGCGACCGGAACGCCGCGTTCCGCCGCTCCGTCGAGGACGTACGCGCGAAGCGATCCGGTTTTCGGCTCCAGCACGAGTTCAACGTGGACGAACTCGTCACCGAGCACGATCAGGGCGCCCCCGTGAGGCGCTTCGTGCTCGTGGTGATGTGTGGCTCCGGCGGCGGCTGCGTCACCCACGGACGACAGCATCCAGCCGGCCACGCACAGCAAGGCTGCGACGTGCCTCATGGACTCGACCCCTCGGCCGCAACGCGGCCACGCGCGATCAGACATGGCCCCCGAATGGGGCCGACTCAGATCACTTCAGGAGATCGAGGTCAGGGGAGGTGCGCGCGGGCTCGCGGCCGAGGGCTCGGGGCCGGCGGCCAGGAGGCCGGGGACCGCACGAGGGGCACCGCGGCCGAAGTCAAGGAGGGGGACGACGTGCGGCGCCGCAGGCGGGGTCTGCGCCCGAACCTGCGAGAGCACCTGACAGAGGTCGCAGGCGCTCGACTCGTGATCGCCGCGGCCGCCCTCTTCATCGGGTGCGGAAGCGACGACCTCGGCCGGAGGGTGGATCGAGAGCGCCAGCGCTTGCGCCACAAGGCCCATGGCCACGAGCACCAGTAGGCAGCGTCCTAGAGTCGTACGTACCGCCATGAAACCCTACCGAGGATGCGCGAGAGCGGGCCCGACGGCAAGAGGAGCCTACTCGCCGGCTTCCGCCTCGTGGTCGCAGTCGTCGGCGCGGCACCGCCTGAAGTTGCGCAGGTGGGCCGCGATCAGGAGCCCAGCGGATCCCAGCGTCAAGAACCGCTCACCGAACTCTCCGATCAGGTCGTGAGGCGCCGCCACGGACGAGGAAAGGCCGACGAGGCCGAGGACGCCGAGCAGGAGCACCCCGCGATCCTTGTGCCGCCAGCAGCCGAGCCCGAAGGCCAGTATGGCGGCGGGCAGGATCGTCCAGAGCAGCATCTCGTGGAAGCTCTCGTCCGTCATGAACGCGGCCGGCAACGTCGTCCCCGCTACCAGGAGAACGGGCGCAGCGATGCAGTGCAGCGCGCAGAGCGCTGAGCCCACGATGCCGATCCCGTCCGCAAGGGAGCGGACACTCTGCGATCCGGTTCTCCTCATGTCTCCTCTCGTGTCCCCTCGCCCCGGATTCCGAAGCCCGCGCCCGATCACTCCACAGGCGGCCCGCGAAACTAGCTTCGGTCTCGCTCCTGCCGCCACTGCCGGCTTCTCGGGTCGCCGGGCGGCTGGCATGAGCCTTCCCGTTCGCGCCCCTTGCCACCGGGGCCCCGTGGACTTCTCGTAACGCACGGGACCCGGAACTCCGACGACCCGAGTGGCACCTTCCAGCCAAGTCATCACGGCGAAAGCCCGCGCACGCTGCGCGAGCCGTTCTCGCCGCGGGCAGCCGGAGTGGCCGGCACGAATCTCTTGAAGCGCGGCGAGCAGAGTGGGAGCGAGGAGAGAGGTCGGATGGGAGAGCTCGACGTTCACCTGATCGCGGGGTTCCCCTACGCTGCGAAGCGGGCCACGTTGGACGAAGTGCGCGCGCGCATCGCGGTCTGCGAGCCGGATCGCCGGCTTCCGGATTCCGAGCGCGTCGCCCTGGTCCTGCCGGCCCACGTCGAGCCGGCACCGCTCGTCGAGGCGTGGGCGGACCACTCGGCTCTCGCGGCCTGGGCGGGGCGACCGGCCCGCCTCCGCAGCACGACGGTGGTTCTGGATGCCGACCATCTGGAGCGCGATCTCCAGTCGCAGGACCAGCTCTCGGATCGCGGCTGGGCCGCCCACCCGGGCGACGCCCGGAGCGTGGCGGATCTGCTCGTCGAGCAGGTGGAAGCCGCCGACCACATCGTGACCACACGGCGCCCGCCACGCCGATACGCGTCTCTGTTACGGGCACTGAATCCCTACGCCGCGCTGCTGGACAGGGGCCCCGCGCTCCGCGCCATATTGGAGAGTCGAGAAAGCGATCGCCGCCCCTGGCCGCGCGCCTCGTGGCAGCGGGTGCGCGATCAGCTGGATCTTGCGCCGGGAGCGCCTCCGTCCCTGCTCTACCGGCGACACCGTCCCTTCAACCCAACGCGCTTCGAGCACTGGATCGCCCAGCAGGCTCCCGACGTCCTGCGGGCCAAGGGCCGGGTCTGGCTGGCGGATCGTCCCGACGTGGTCCTCGGCTACTCGCGTGCGGCGGCGGTCCAGCGGCTCTTCGTGGCGGGCCGCTGGTGGGCCTCCGTATCCGCCGCGAGTTGGCCCCGGGATCGAACGAGACAACGTCAGCTTCTCGCCCGCTGGGACCCCCGATTCGGAGACCGACACCAGGAGGTCGTGCTGCTGGGACCCGAGCTGGAACCGACTCGTGCGGAGGCGGCCCTCGACGCGTGCCTGGCGACGGACGCCGAGCTCGCGAACCTGGCCAGCGCGGGCGGTGCGTGGCCTGGTTCCGAGGGGACGAGCACGCCTCTGCACTGACCAGAGCGCAAAAAATCGGGGTACGGCGGAACTTCCTCCGTCCGGGCGGCACTACAGGTCCCGAGTGGCCTTTGGGCCCGGATCCCCTCGACCTCCACAGGCGCGGAGGTTGCACTCGAAGCGCTGCGCCCGATAGGCTATCCAGGATTTCACCGAGGCCCCCCTTGCACCGCCCCCTCCCCTCGCAGCTGCTCGCCGTCTTCGCGGTCCTTTTCGCGACCGCGACGCTGGGCGCCCCTTCGCTCTCACTGCTGCACAGCTTCGAACACCTGGAGCACGCGGCCGAGGAGCCGATCCACGGGGCTCCGCACGAAGCTCCGGAGACGGACACGCACTGCGATCTCTGCCAGTCGCTCTCCCAGAGCCGGGCAGCCCTGGCACCCGTGAGGCCCTCCCCGCTCGGCCACGCATCACTCAGCGGGGCGGTCGACGCGTCGCCCCCGCTCCTCGTTCCGTCCCGGGTGCAGTACGCACCCGCATCTCCTCGCGCACCTCCTCTCGGCTGATCGTTCGTTTCACCAGCCCCGCCGGCCGCGGCTCGAGCGAGGGGCCCTTGGCCCCCGCGACTCTTGCGTGCGCCGGCCTCGAACGATTTCCGCCGGAGGGAGCACTGCGGTGCGCAAGGAACACAAAGGGCGCGCCTCGGCACCGAACCATCGGGCCGGGTACGCCGACTTGGCGAGCTTCGAACAACAGATCCGACCCCACCTTCCCGTGGTCCAGGCCACGGCGAGGCGCATCCTCGGCGACGACGATGCGGCGTCGGATGCCGTGCAGGAGGCCCTGATCGCGCTGTGGCAGACGGGCGCCGTTCCCGAACACCTGCGCCGGTGGCTGCTGCGCACGGTCGTCCACCGCAGCCTCCACGCGCGGCGCTCGTACACGCGTCGCAGCTACTGGGAAGACCGCGGCGGCGCCTCGGTGCTGCCGTGCGCACTCTGCGAGCCCGAGTGTCCGGTAGACGCAATCTTCTCCGAAGATGAAATGCCCGAGGGCCAGGAAGTCTTTGTTGAACTCAACGCCGAACTGGCCGAAGAGTGGCCCAACATTACCGAGAAAAAAGACGCGCCGGAAGACCATGCCGAATGGGATGGCAAGCCAGGCAAACTGGAATTGCTGGAACGGTAATGATTTGATGTCCAGTGTTGGACGTTAGACGACAAAGGGCGGCCATTGGCCGCCCTTTCTGTTTGTGCTTTTTGTCAGACATCCAACCTC
>JAKSBN010000001.1 GCA_022361175.1 Pseudomonadota bacterium
CTATCGTGGCGAGCCTTTGCTCTCCAATCCGATTTCGTTGGAGATTCCGGAGCTCGCGCAGTGAAGCGCGGGCTGCCCGCAGTCGTCGCGCTCGTCGGTCTGCTGACGGTGGGCGGCCTCGGCAACGACGGCTGCGTCGCCGAGATTCCGGCCGGCGACCCGCTGGCCGACGACCCGCGTGTGCCGACCGAAGGCGAGGTCGCCGAGATTCCGGCGGGCACACCGTGGATGCAAGCCGGGCCGGACGAGGAGTTCGGCACGGCTGACGACGTCGTCCATGCAGACATCGTGGGTGACGTCGATCTCGTGGTGCGCGCGGGCTTGCCCCCCATCGGGCCCAACATCCCGCTACCAGCGCCGCTTCGGGGCGCGATTCCGCTCGGAGTCGCTGCACCCTTCGGCCAAGGCTCGGCGATTCCCTTCGGGCTCGTGGCGTCGGATGGCACGCCCGGGCCGCGCGGCGGCCGCCCCATCGTGCCGCCGTGGTGGGAGGGGATTCCCGCGCTCGTGCTCGCCTTCGCGGATCTCGACGGCGACGGCTTCGTCGGCGTGACCCACCGCGACGGCGATACGCGGGACGGCGCCCTCGAGCAGCTCGAGCTCTATCCCGTGGGCCGGCGCTACGCGATCGGTCGGCACGGGATCGCAGAAGGCAGCCTCTCGATCTCGGTCGGGGGACCCGAGGGGACCGGCGTCGCCCTCGCGGCCGCCGTCGTCGCGGGCCCGTTCGAGAATCCCAACCTGGCCTGCGCGAGCTGCCACGCGTGGCCGGGGGCAGCAGCCGAGGCCTTGCTGCTGCCGCTCGTCGAAGGGGGCGACGTCGCGCCGGACGGCCCGCTGGCGATGACCCGACTGCCCTTCCTGCCGGACGCCGACGTGGACTACCGGGACGCGCCGCGCGGACTCGTGCCCGCCCACCCGGATGCTCGCGTCGCCGTGCAGGTGGAGATGGCGTACCTGCCAGACCCGAACGACCCGCGCGTCGGGGAGGCCTTCACGCTGCCACTCGACGGCAGCGCTCCGTCGATCGACGTGGCGCGGGTGCACTCCGGACCGGCGGTCCGCTTCGGCCTCGTGAGCGACGTGGACGGCAGGCGCTTCGCGCCGACGCCCGGGCGCAGCGTCCGGCCCGGCCTCTCCTTCGACGGGACCCCCGCGCCCGTGGAGGTTCTCGGCCATCTCGAACTCGAGACGGCAGAGATTCTCCGGGTCGTTCCGCTCGACACGCTCGGGAACGTGGCGAGGGGCGCGGGAACCGTTCGCCTCGAGGTGTCGGGCGAGGTCGAAGTGGTGTGGCCGGACACCGACGGCAGCTTCGCCACCGAGACCGTCGAGGTGGAGAGTGCCCGGGGCGCCTACGTCGCGGTGCGCGCCACGGCGCCGCGGGCCGAGGGCACACTCGCGGTCTTCGGCGACGACGGCGTCTCGATCCTCTCGATCGGACCGACTCGCGCTGCAGGGACCCTGCCCAGCGACGTGCTCCTGCCTCCCGAGGCCCCCGATGCCGATGCCCCGCCCGAGGAAGCCGACTAGTCACTCGTCGAGGCCATTCGAGGTGTGGAGCGGTAGGCACACGCGAAAGGTGGTGCCCTCCGGGCCCGTCCGCTCGAGCTCGACCCGCCCGCCATGAAAGTCGACGATCCTCTTGACGGTCGCGAGACCCACACCGCTACCGTCGCTGTACGTCGTGAAGAAGAGCTCGAACAGTCGATCCTTGACCCCCTCCGGCACGCCCGCACCCGTGTCGCTGACCCGGATCACGAGTTCGTCGTCCTCGCGGGAGAGTCGCAGACCGAGCACCCCTCCGTCCGGCATGGCCCGGAGTCCGTTGGCGGCGAGCTCGAGTATCGCCTCCTCGAGGTACGCCGAGTCGGCCCGAATCCGACCGTCCGGAGCGTCGTCGATGGCGAGCGTCACGCGCACTCCGTGCTCGGCCGCCGCCGGCTTCACGGAGCGCTCCACGGCTCGAAGCAGGGTGACCAGATCCGTCCCGCGCGGCTTCAGCGCGTAGGGTCGGGAGAAATCGAGCAGGGTCTTGATGCGCTTCTCCAGGCGATCCGACTCGGCCAGGACGCCCGCGAGCGACTCCGCCAGCGGCCCTTCCCCGGCCCGCTGGCGGGCGCCCTGGGCGGCGGCGCGGATTCCCGCCAGCGGATTGCGGATGCCGTGGGCAACGGACCCCGCGAACTCGCCTACGGCGGCCAGCCGCTCGCTGCGCATCAGCTGTCCCTGGGCCGTGCGCAGGGCCCCGATCGCACGTGCGTGCTGGGTGGCGAGGGCCGCCTGGGAGGCGAGGCTCCGCACGAGCTCGATCTCCACGGCCGAGTAGGGAGCCCCCGAGCGCTTCTGGCCGCATGCCACCAGGCCGAGCGCCTCGCCTTGGAAGGCGATCGGTTCGACCAGAGCGGCGTCGGGGGGAGCCGCCGACGCCGGCCCCAGCTCGACCCGCGCCCAGTGGAGCCCCAAGGCCGTCTCGAGCACGCCCGCGAGGCAGCGCGCGATCGAGTGCTCGCTCTCGAGGGTGGCGAACTGGGCGCTGGCCTGCTTCAGCGTGCGCGCCACGTCCACCTGCGAGCGGTAGAACGCGCGGTCGATCATCTGCTGCACGCGCCGGCGTACGGGCTCGAAGGACACAGCGACGGCCAGGACGAGCACGAAGGACGGAGTGGCCTGCTCGGTGTCGGGCCACAGCAAGCGAGAGAGCAGGGCGAGACTGCCGGCGTAGGCGAGGAGCACGCCGGAGGTCGCGATCGTGTAGCCGACCGTCAGTCGGATCACCCGCTCGGCTTGGAGAAGATCGTGTCGCACGATCGCGTAGAGCAGGAACGCGGCGAAGGCCGCGAGGAAGGGCGTCCACCACACGGTCGAGAACTCGATGCCGAGCAGGAAGAAGGCGAAGAGCGCGCAGGCGGGCACCAGGAATCCGATCAGACCGCCTGCGAAGACCAACGCCGCTCGCGTGCGCTCGGCCGGATCCCGTCCACGCAGGAATGCCTCGCCGAAGCTCACGACCATGCCAACCCCCAAGAGGGCGCTGAGCAGATAGGCGATGCTGTCGAGCAGGAAGGCGACGTCCGGCCGCGAGTAGAAGACAACCACTTCGGTCACGGCGAGCAACGCCATCCCCGCGCCGAGCCCTGCGAGAATTCGGTGGCGGATCCGAGACGACACACGCTCGTGGGGGAAGATGAGCGCCAGATTGGCGATCGCGA
>JAKSBN010000321.1 GCA_022361175.1 Pseudomonadota bacterium
CGAGAAGTCGAGCGGCCGCTGGGTGTAGAGCGCCAGCAGCAGGATCAGGATTCCGATCGTGAGCGAGAAGGAGAGCAGCAGATCCAGGGCGATCGGCGGCAGCGGGACCACCAGCAGCGCCAGGATCCAGAAGAAGGCGGTGGCCAGCAGGATCTCGCTGTTGCGCCCGCTCATCCGGCCGACTTCCAGGCCGCGCCGCGCCGCTCGTCCAGCCGGTAGACGTAGGCGAGCACCTCCGCCACGGCCTCGAACAGGTGCTCGGGAACCTCGCGCCCGACGCGCGTGGCGCGATACAGCAGCCGGGCCAGGGGCGGGTTCTCGACGATCGGAACGCCGTGGTCGCGGGCCACGCGCCGGATGCGCTCGGCCAGCCGGTTGCGCCCGCGCGCGACGACGCGCGGCGCCGCCATCTGCGTGCGCACGTAGCGCAGGGCCACGGCGTAGTGGGTCGGGTTCACGACCACGACGTCGGCCGTCGCCACCTCGGCGATCATGCGCAGGCGCGACATCTCCAGCTGCCGCGCCTTGATCTGTCCCTTGATGAGGGGGTCGCCCTCTTGCTGCTTGTGCTCGTCCCGAACCTCCTGCTTGCTCATGCGCAGCTTGCGCTCGAATTGCCAGCGCGAGTACGCCACGTCGATGGCGGCGAAGAAGGCCAGGGTGACCAGCATCAGGATCATCAGCTGGATCGCCAGCTCGCGCTGCACGGAGAGCGACTCGGCCAGCGGGGCGGCCATCAGAGACATGAGGGTCGGCAGCGCCGGCACGATGACCATGGAGACGAGCCCGCACACGATGGTGAACTGCACCAGGGTCTTGGCGAACTGCATCAGCCGGTCCAGGTCCACCAGCCGCTTCAGGCCCTGCAGTGGATTCATGCGAGTGAAGTCGAACTTGTAGGCTCCGACGGCGAAGAGCCAACCGGTCTGGCCCAGGTGAGAGGCCACGGCCGCGATCCAGAAGATCATGGCGAAGGGCACGAACGCCAGCGCCACCCAGCCGACGGCGCCCAGCAGGAGCGCGTGCCAGCCGGCCACCGAGGTCGGGACGGTGATGTCGCCGGCCCAGGCAGAGCGCGCCACCTCCCCCCAGGCCCGCAGGAGGCCCGAACCGAGCGGCGACACCAGCGTGGCGAATCCCACCAGCAGCATCACGACCGTCGGGACCTCCTTGCTCTTGGCGACCTCGCCCTTGTCGCGTGAATCGGCGCGCCGCTTGGCGGTGGCCTTCTCGGTCTTTTCGCCGTGCTCGTCCGCCATCTACCCGAGCCCCAGAAGCGCACCGAGTACGCGCTCGGGCCAGCCGGCTACGAAGGCGCCGATGGCGTCCACGAAGGCGACCCCGCCGACGCCCACGATCACCAAGAGCAGGGCCATCTGCACGGGCAGCTGCAGCGTCATGAGATTCAACTGGGGCATCGCGCGCGCCAGCACGCCGACTCCCAGATTGGAGATGAACATGGAGACCGTGACGGGAGCCGCGAGCCGCACGGCCATCTCGAACACGTCAGCGGCCAACAGGACCACGGCCGGGAGCGCCTCGCCGTCGAGGCCCGCGCTCGCGATGGGCATCACCTCGAACGACATCGCAGCAGAGCGCAGAAGCTCGTGGTGCCCGTCGATGGTGAGATAGATGAGGAGCGAGAACTGGTAGAAGATCTGCGACAGCGCCACCGAGGACGTCCCGCTGGTGGGGTCGATCACGCGCGCCGCGCCGAGCCCCCCCTGGATCGAGATGAACTCGCCGAACAGCAGGAAGGTCGAGAAGACGAGCAGCGTGCCGGTTCCCAGGACGGCGCCGATCAGCGCCTCCTGCAGCAGTGCCCCCGCCACCTGGAGCGGCCCCCACTGCTCCCAGCCCTCCGCGAGCTCGAGCCCCGGGGACAGCACGGCGGCCAGCCACATGGCCAACCCCAGGCGCACCGAAGCCGCGGGACCCTCGCCGCCGAAGACCGGCGCGGTGTAGAGAAGCGCGAGCATCCTCACACCGCCCAGCGCGGCGGCCACCAGGGTCTCGGCACCCCAGTCGAAGGTCACGTCCCACCCCGCTCCGCGACGTAGAACAGGAGCCGGCGCGTGAAGTCGATCATCGTTCTCATGCTCCACGGGAAGAGGCCCGCGAAGATGGCCAGCACGATGACGATCTTCGGCACCACCGTGAGCGCCTGTTCGTTGATCTGGGTCGCCACCTGGAGGATGGAAATTCCCAGGCCCACCACGATGGCCGCCACCAGAAAGGGCGCGGAGATCAGCAGACTCGTGTAGATCGTGTCCTGCAGGATCCCCGACACGGTCTCGAAGGACATGACCTAGCGCAGCCCGGTGACCAAGGAGGCCACCACGAGGTTCCAACCGTCCAACAACACGAACAGCATCAGCTTGAACGGCAGGGAGATCATCGGGGGCGGCAGCACGATCATGCCCATGGACACCAGCATCGAGGCCACCACCAGATCCAGGACCAGGAACGGCAGATAGATCATGAAGCCGATCTCGAACGCGATGCGCAGCTCGCTGATCATGTAGGCGGGCAGCAGCGAGAAGAGCGATACCTCCTCCAGGGGCTCGGTCTCTGGCCGGCCGGCCAGCTCTGCGAACAGAGCCAGGTCGTTCTTGCGCGTGTGGTGCAGCAGGTACGCGCGCACGGGCTCGAGAGCCCGCTCCGAGGCCTCCGCGACGTCGATCTCCTGCGCCAGATAAGGCGTCAGCGCCTCCGCGTGGATCTGCTCGCCCACGGGCGCCATCACGAAGATCGTGGTGAAGAGCGCCAGTGCCGCCACCACTTGGTTGGGCGGGAGCCCCGGCACACCGATGGCCTGGCGCAGCATGGAGAGAACGATCAGGATGCGGGTGAAGCAGGTGGCCATCAGCAGGAAGGACGGCGCCACCGACACCACCGTGAGGAGCAGGAGGATCTGCAGCGTCGGCGCCAGCCGCTCCGGATCGGAGAGATCGCCCAGCGGAAGCGAGAGATTCGCGGCCCCGGGTTCGGCGCCCCAGGCGGGGGAGGCCAGACACACCACCAGGACCGCCAAGACCTTGCCCACCGCCGCCAACCAGCGCCAGCGGCTGGCGGGGGTCTCGGACGCCTCCGTGGCCACCGCCTGCGCCTCTGGATCGGACGCTTCTTCACCGGGACGCGGCAGCTCCCGGAGCAGCGTGACCGCGGCTTCGGTGCTCCCCACCAACAGCCGTTCGGAGCCGATCTCGACCACGTGCAGCTGCTGCCGCGCGCCCAGAGTAACCGTCTCGCGCACCCGCAGCGCTTCGCCGCCCGCCGCCGAACGCGAGAGCAGCCAGCGTTTGAGGCCGCCCCGCAGCGCGAAGAGCGCCAGCAGAGTCACCGCCAATGAGAGCCACATCTTGTCCATGTCACACGCTCGTCAATGTCGATCGCGGAGCCAGCGCTCGCTGCCCACCACCTCGACGATGCGGACCGCGAGTCGCTCCTCCACCACCGTGACCTCGCCTCTCGCCACCAGGCGATCGTTCACGTAGACGTCCGCCGGATCGCCACTCATCCGATCGAGCTCCACGATGGAGCCCTTCCCCAGCTGGAGCAGATCGCGAACCATGAGCTTGGCGTTCCCGATCTCGACGGTCAGCTTGAGCGGCACGTCCATGACGAGATCCATGTCCGCCCCGGGCGCTCGCTTCTCCGGCTCCGGAGTCGCGTGTTGGGAGGCGCTCTCCTCTGCCTCGGGCGTTTCCGTCGGTCGCTCGTTCTCCATGCCTACCGCCTACTCCACACGCTCGTCGAGCCGAACAGCCAGCCGCCGCCCCACGGAACCCCGCTCCGCGAGAAACATGGGCGTGCCCTCGACCCGGACCAGCAGTCGGCCGTCCTCGTGCTCGTCCAGGGCCAGTACACGGCCGATCTGAAGGTCCGCCACCTCTCCGATGGGCAGCTCGACCGAACCGAGCTCGGCGCGGATGGCGACGGTCATGGACATGAGCTCTTCTCGCAGACCGGCGTTTCCGAGCCCGATGTCGGGGCCGGCTTCCTCACGCTTGGCGAACTTGGACGCCGGCAGCGCGACGCGCAGCCGACAGAGTTCGGCCATGCCCTTCACGTCGAGCGTCGCCACCAGCACCGATTCGTCCGGCTCTGCCAGGCCGGGACCGTTCTGGAGCACGCGAATCTGCTCGACCTTGAGGTCGACCGCGTGCGCCCACGCACGTTCGAGCCCCCGGATCATCTCGTTGGCGAAGCGGCGATAGAAACGCCGCTCGATGCGCGTGTAGGCGCGGACGGGAATGGAGACCCGCCCGGTTCCGGGCCGCGCTCCGAGCGTCAGCC
>JAKSBN010000463.1 GCA_022361175.1 Pseudomonadota bacterium
CGCGGCCAGCAGCCGCTCGGCGGCCGCGTCGGAGAGGGAGAGCGCCGCGATGCTGCTGCCGGCCAGGGAGGCGTCGAACGACAGCGGGACGAGGGGTTGCCGCACCTTCGAGTTCGGTCCGCTCACCACCAGGATGCCGCGCGCGCCGCGATCGCGCGCCACCATGGCCTTGTAGCGAAGGCTCGCGTAGCGGCGCAGGTGCTGGCGGGCCTCGGGCGCGAGGCCTTCGGGCACGTAGCGCAGCACCATCACGACGCGGTCGCGCACGTCCAGGTCGGCGTAGGCGTCCTGCGCGGCCAGGCCGCCGCCGGCGGGCGCCACGATGCCGTAGCCGGCGAACGCCAGCTCGGACGACGCCAGCTCGCCGGTGTGGGAGAACGCCAGAGGGCGCCACTCGTCGTCGAGGACGAAGGTGTGGTCGAGCCGGCCCTCGGCCTGCAGCTCGTTGCGTTCGCCGAGCGACAGGCCCGCCGTGAACTCGAACACCTGGAAGAAGCTGTTGCCGTCGCCGGCGGGCGCCAGGCCCAGGCCCTGGAAGACGTCGGCGACGTAGGCCGTCGCCACGCGCTCGCCGTCCGTCCCGGTCAAACGCCCGGCGGCGCGTTCTCCGGCGAGTTCGTCCACGTGGGCCCGCAGCCGACCCTCGCCCGGGAAATCCGTCGCGGCGGGGGACGCGGCCCTGGTGGGCGCAGACGCGGCAGGCGGAAGCCCCAGCGCGCTTCGCGCCGCGGCGTCGTCCCAGTCGGCCAGGTAGATCTGGGATCCGCCTCCGCCGCGGCCGCTGGTGAACGCCGGCTGGTGCCCGTCCGGGTGAAAGGCGGGCAGGCCGTCGAAGCCGTCGCGGTCGCTCACCCGGACCGGCTCGCGCTGACCCTCGGCATCGACCACGTAGAGCTCGAAGTTGCCGAAGCCCTCTCGGTTGCTGGCGAAGATCACGTAGTCGCCGGAAGGGTGGAAGAACGGTGCGAACGAGAGCACGCCCATGCGGGTGAGCTGCCGCACGTCGCTGCCGTCGCTCTTCATGCTGAAGACTTCCGCCCGCGCCCCGTCCGGCGAGAAGCGGCGCCACACGATGCGCTCGCCGTCCGCGCTGAAGAACGGCCCGCCGTCGTAGCCGGGGCTGTCGGTGAGCTGCGTGAGGGCGCCGCTGGCCAGGTCCAACCGGTAGAGCTCCATGAAGAACGCCGGGTCGCGTTCCAGCCGGGCCTGGGCTTCGGGGTCGAGCGGGCTGGCGTAGGCCCGCCGGTTCGACGCGAACACGACGCTCCCGCCGTCGGGCGAGAAGGCGCCCTCGGCGTCGTAGCCGCGGGCCTCGGTGAGTCGCGTCAGGCGCCCGTCGACCCGGTCGCGGACGTAGAGGTCGTAGTTCTCGTCGTAGTCCCAGGCGTAGCGCCGCTCTTCTCCGCTCTCGCGCGCCGCCCGCTCGGCCTCCTGCTTGGCGACCGCTTCGGGGTCCTCGTGGGTGGAGGCGAACAGCACGCGGCGCCCGTCGGGATGCAGCCACGCGCACGTGGTCTTGCCGCGGCCGGTGGAGACCCGCGCGACGTCGCCGCGCTCGAGATCCATCACGTAGATCTGGAAGAAGGGATTCCCCGGCTCGCGCTCGCTCTGGAAGACGAGGTGGCGTCCCGTGGCGTCGAAGTAGCCCTCTCCCGAGCGGCGCCCCTCCAGCGTGAGCGGTCGCACCCGATCGAGCAGCGGCTCCGGAGCCTCCGCGGGAACGGCCACCAGCGCGCCGTGCGGGTCGGGCGACGACGGCGGCGTCTCGGACGGAGGCGCCGCACACGCCACCGCCCCCGCCGCGGCCAGGCCGATCCATCCCCCCCACCATCGCCTCATGGCGCCGCCTCCCGTCTGCCCACTGAACCGACGCAGGACTTCTAGTGCATCTCCGGGGCGCGCGCCCGAAGGTGCAGTACGCGGGCGACAGTGTCGCCGAAAGCTGGCACCTGCCCCTCGGGCGGCGGGCTTCCTCCAGGCGCCCCGCTGCCGGATCCGGCACGCACCTTGCTCTCTCAGGGGTTCTCACTGAGGAGGAGGCCAGATGTACGGACACCGCGAACGCCAACTCGAGCGCGAGCTCTTCGGGGATCTCGACAGCCGCAGCACGGTCAACCGCTCGCCCCACCCGGGCATCGCGGCCGTGCTGTCGGTGCTCTTGCCCGGTCTCGGCCAGGTCTACGCCGGCCGCCTGGCGGCGGGCGCCCTCTGGTTCCTGGGCACGATGGCGGCGTACTCCCTGATTCTGGTGCCCGGCTTCCTGGTCCACGCTCTGGCTGTGTGGTCGGCTTACCGCAGTGCGGTGGAGTGGGAGGGCTACTGAGCCGCCGGCGATCTTCAAATTTCCATTGAAAACGAGGGCTTGCGCGATCGCGAAGAGGTCGCGCATGCTTCTTGGCGCCAGGAGCGATACAGGTAGGGGGCCTCCGAACCCAAGGACCCCGCCATGTATCACCGCACCGACGACCTGCGCATCCAGGAGCTGCGACCGCTCCTGCCCCCGGCCATCCTGATGGAAGAGCTGCCGCTTTCCGAGGAAGGCTCGACCACCATCGTCACCGCCCGCGAGCAGATCTCGCGCATCCTCCACGGCGAGGACGACCGCCTCGTGGTGGTGGTGGGGCCGTGCTCGATTCACGATCCCGTCGCGAGCCTCGAATACGCGCGTCGCCTCCAGAAGGTGGCGGAGGACCACAAGCACGAGCTCTTGATCGTGATGCGCGTCTACTTCGAGAAGCCGCGCACGACGGTGGGCTGGAAGGGCCTCATCAACGATCCCCACCTGGACGGTACGTTCGACATCAACCTCGGGCTGCGCACCGCGCGGCAACTGCTCCAGAACATCGTGGACCTGGGGTTGGGAACGGGCACCGAGTACCTGGATCCCATCTCCCCGCAGTACTACGGCGACCTGGTGTGCTGGGGCGCCATCGGCGCGCGCACCACCGAGAGCCAGATCCACCGTCAACTCGCCTCCGGCCTGTCCTGCCCGGTCGGCTTCAAGAACCGCACCGACGGCGACCTCCAGGTCGCCGTGGACGCGATGGTCGCCGCCCGCGCCCCGCACGCGTTTGTC
>JAKSBN010000077.1 GCA_022361175.1 Pseudomonadota bacterium
ATCGCGGGTCTGTTGTCGATGGCCGCCCCCGGGAGAGCAGACGCTGTCGACGACGAGGCGCTCGGGGGCCTGCCTCTGCACGACCACGACCCGTCGGAGTGCCAGGCCCAGAGCGCGAAGCACAGCCACGCGGTGACGGAACGGGGCGACTCGGCGAGCCCGTGTTGGGCCAACATGAAAGAGCGCCTCGAGCGTGCGATGCGCTACGGCTTCGTCACGCTGCTCGACGATCTCTCGTTCTGGCTGACGGTGGGGCTGTTGTTCACCGGCCTTCTCTCCGCTGCGCTGCCCGACGACTTCTTCTCGGCTGCCCTGGGCCTCGACGGAGGCCTGCTGCCGATGCTCGTCGTGATGGCGGCGGGCGTTCCGCTGTATCTGTGCGCGAGTGCCTCGACGCCCATCGCCGCCGCGCTCGTCGCGAAGGGCCTCTCTCCCGGAGCGGCCCTGGTGTTCCTGCTCGTGGGGCCGGCGACGAATGCAGCCACGATTGCGGTCGTGGGGCGCCTCCTCGGCCGACATCAGCTGCGAATCTATCTGGGATCCATCATCGGGGTGAGCCTGGTGGCGGGCCTGGTGCTCGACGCGGTGGCGGGGGACCTCGTGCGCGCGGCGACGTTGGGCGCGCGCGGGACTGAGGACCCGGGTCTGCTCGCGGCATTGAAGCTCTTCGCAGCGGTGGGGTTCGCCGGGCTCCTGGTGTGGAGTGCGCGACGCACGCGCTTTCACGAGGGCCTGCGGGAGGCGCGAGAGCAGGGAACACGGCTGCGAGCCGCCGCGGGGCGCCTCGGCTGGAGCGATGCCCTGCGGCCTTCCATCCTCGGAGGGGGGCTCGTCCTGCTGGCACTGATCTGGCTTCCCGGCGGGTTGCTCGTCGTGGAGCCCGGCTATCGCGGGGTGGTGCAGCGCTTCGGGCGTGTGGTGGAATCGGATCTGGCCCCCGGCCTTCACCTGCACTGGCCGCCACCGATCGGCCGTGGGTCCGCGGTGGACGTGGCGCGGATTCGCCAAGTGGGAATCTCTGCGTCGGCGCGTGGCCGTGCGTCGTACTTCGTGACGGCTGATGCGAACCTGCTCGATGTTCGAGCGGTGGTGCACTACCGCGTGAACGATCCGGTCCGCTTCGCCTTCGGCGTCGAGGACGCCGAGGGCATCGTGGCCGATCTCGCGCGGGGCGTCTTCGTGCGGATCGTGGCGGCGACGCCCATCGACGGCTTGTACACCACCGAGCGTGTCCGAACGGAGCAGGCGCTGCGCGCGGCCCTCAAGGAGCGCATGGGCTCGCTCGCCGTGGGCGTCGAGGTGGTGGACGCGCGCCTGCTCGACGTTCACGCGCCGGCATCGGTTCACGAGGCCTTCCGCGATGTGGCCAGCGCACTGGAAGACCGGGCGCGCGAGATCCACGAGGCGAACGGCGATGCGGTAGAGCGGGTCGCCGCGGCGCAGGGAGAGTCGAGCGAGCTCCTGGAGAAGGCCCGCGCCGAGCAGCACCGCATGCAGCAGCTCGCGATCGGGACGACGGCGCCCTTCCGTGCGCTCGCCGAAGTGCACCGGGCGGAGTCCTCGACCACCGAGATGCGGCTCTATCTGGAGACGCTGGAACGGTCGCTGGCCAAACCCCACAAGTACATCAACGGGGCGTCGGGCAGCGGCGGCGAACTCGATCTGTGGATCCGTTCCGACGACAGCGGGATGCCCGCGGACGCACTCCCACCCGGGCTGCGGCGTCCGCCGGGGCGGGGGATGGAAAGGAGGACACCGTGAGAACCGTGCTCGTCTTTGCGGGCCTCGTCGGGCTGCTCGCGCTGGCGGCGACGTCCATACTCGTGGTCGAAGAAACCGAGCACGTGGTGATCACCCAGTTCGGCCGACCCGTCGCGGTTCACAGCGAGGCCGGGCTGTATGCAAAGCTGCCCACCCCGATCCAGCGCGTCACCCGCGTCGACAAGCGGATCCTGTTCACGGCCACACCGGAGACGGAGCTCCTGACGGAGGACAAGAAGAACGTCCTCACCTCGACCTACCTGTCCTGGCGTATCGGGGATCCCGTTCGCTACCTCACGGCGCTGCGGACGAGGGAGTTCGCCGAGATGAGGCTGGGGGCGCTGGTGCAGTCCGAGCTAGGCAGCGCTCTCGGGGAGATCCCGTTCGACGGCCTCGTGCCGGCGGAACGCGAGGGCGAGGGCTTGCTGGGCCTGGAGTCCCGGGTTCTCGGGGCCTCGGCCCGCGTCGCCGTACGGGACTACGGAATCGAGATCGTGAGTCTCGGGATCACTCGTCTCAGCTTCCCGCAACAGAACCTGCAGAGCGTCTTCGCGCGGATGCGCGCCGAGCGGGAGCGCATCGCGGGCGGATACCGTTCGGAGGGCCGAGCCGAGGCCCAGAAGATCCGAGCCGAGGCCGATCGGCGACGAGCGGAGGTGCTGGCGGCGGCCGAGAGCGAGGCGGCGCGCCTGCGGGGCGAAGGGGAGGCCGAGGCGGCTCGGATCTATGCGGAGGCCTACGAGGGTCACGAGAGCTTCTACCGCTTTCTGCGCACACTCGAGAGCTACGAGAAGGTGCTGAACGACAACACGCCGCTCGTGCTGCCCGCGGACTCGCCGTTTCTCGAGCTGCTCTTGTCGAACGGGCCCACAACGGGCCCGCGGAGGCGCGAGTGAGGCGCACGGCTCGCCTGAGGGTCTG
>JAKSBN010000267.1 GCA_022361175.1 Pseudomonadota bacterium
GGATCTCCGCTGCGTGGATCTCCGCCGCGCCAAGGGGAACACAACGCCCGGGAGAGGAGACGCCAAGCGCCCGCACCACTCCCGTCTCCCCATGGGAAGGGGCTGCCGACCTCGAGTATCATAACGATACGTATCGTTTCTGTAAACGGCGTCCAGAGAGCCCGATGGAGGGACGTGAGAAGCCCCGGAGCGAAGGCGCAGTCGGCTTCAGGGGCCGAGTCGTATTCCCCTACGGAGCGCCCTTCGCGATGTCGATCGGCGTGCTGCGACGTGCCGTTCCGGACGGAGGCTCGATGAGAACGAAAGCCGGCCAGGAGTGGCGGGAGCGCTACCGCAAGTACGCGGCCGACTACGCCGACCTGTTGACGTGGGACCCGTTCGAGGACTGGGAGCGCAACCGCGAGCCTGAGAACTCGGTGGAGGATGAGCTTCAGTGCGCGTTGGAACTCCTGTACGCCGGCGAGACGCTCGGAGCGCGGAGCTTCCTCGAGCGGGGACGCGCCGTCATCGAGCGCATCGAGGCGGAAGACCGGCTGACGAGGCCGGCCCATCCCGAGGCGTTCCCCCTCAACCGCGCGGAGTTCCTCCGGGCGAAGGCCTACACCGAAGGGCTCTGGGGAGGTGCCGGGCTTGACCGAGCCGACCTGTCTCAGGCGATCGACGATCTGCAGACGTGGCTGAAAGGGGAGCAGGGAGAGTGGAGCACGCAATCCCAGTCCTTCCTTCACAGCGCGGTGCGCATGGCGCTGATCCTCGACGAACCGGCCCGGGCGCGGAAGCTGCTGGCGTCCCGCCGGCGGCCCGACGGCCATGGGGAGGAGCTCGGGCTCCTCCGGCGGCTCGCACAGGACGGTCCCGAGGCGAACGACGGGACACTCCGCGACGAATTCGACCGCTTCTTCGATCCCATCCGCAGTCCCAGCTACCAGCACGTCGAGGGCGAATCCTTCGATGTCCCGAACGGGCGGCTCGAGCTGGCGCTCGTGCGAGACGTTCGCCTCGTCAGCCCCGACGGTTCGCTCGATTGGGCGCGGGTGATTCGGTCGGTGGGAGACGGCTAGGGCGCGTCAACGGGGATCCAAGCGGAACAGGACGCCGGCCGACTCCTCGGGATCGTAGTCCAGGTCGTACTTGCGGAAGAAGCGCAGGCCCGCGGCGTTGTACTCGGTCGTATCCGTGACGCGCTCGGCGCGCAGCGGGTAGACGGTGTCGCCCACGCGCAGGCGCACGCGCGGGTCGGCTTCCAAGTGGGACACCCAGCGGCTGGTTTCGGGGTTCGAGGTGCCGACGTAGATCGCCTCCCCGTAGTCGATGCAGCCGAGGTTCACGGAGTAGGGGCGTTCGGGCCGCGTCTCCAGCTGCACGATCATGACGTCGTGGGCGAACGACCAGTCGCTCACGGCCTCGCTTGCAATGGTCCCGGAGAGCTCTCCGCCCGGAAACGGACCCAGGGGGCCGGCGCACGCCAGCGTGCCCGTGATCAGGACCCACAAGAACCACAGGACGGCATTTCGCACGGACACCCCCTCGTCGGAGCGAAGTGTGACGCGTTGTGAGTTCCGCCGGAAGTGTCCGCGGGGCTACCCTTGGATCCAAGCGGCCAGCTCGGTGGGGTGGGGCTGGTAGACGAGCTCCTGCGTCGGCGTGGCCGGAGTGTCGAGTTGCGACCCACGGCCGGCGTTGCGGTTGGGCTGGACCCGAATGGAGACGTGAAGACCGCCGCCCCAGACCAGCATCCCCGCGAACAGGGCCGCGACCCGGAGGCCGGAACGCACGGGTGGCGAGAACTCCACGGCCCGCCAGCGCCTGACGCGGACACCGCCGCGCCCGTGCACCTTCGGCGCCAGACCCAGCCGGTGGGCGCCCCGCGCGCCGGGGTGCACGGCGATCGGGATCGTCAGTACGCCCGCCGCCCCTCCCGGAAGCACCAGGGTGGGGGACTTCGCGCTCGAGAAGAGGTCGCGACGGTCCGCCAGTTCGACCTCCAGCCGCCGCTCGGTGTCGAAGCCGTTCTGCGCCAGCACGCGAATCTCGATTTCCTCGCCGGCGAGCACTTCTGCGCTCGAGCACCAGGCGGTGAACTGCACGCCGTCCAGCTCCTGGATGTCAGAGTCGTCGACCTGTTCCCGCAGCACGTTGCGCAGGGGCTCGGGTCCGTGCTGGTGGCGCCACACGGACCATCCGCACGCCCCGGTGGCGATGGCGGAGAGGCCAGCGGCGGCGATCGCCGCCGGATGCGCGCCGACCAGGAGGACGACCAAGCCCGCGCCGAGGGTGGCGAAGGCGGCGAGCACACCCGCAAGCCGGGAGAACTCGATGCGGTCGCGGCGTGCCTCGATGGCCAGGCACGCCGCCGCCACGGCGACGGCGCCCCCCATCCACAGGGCATTCGGGGGGTGTCGCATGGCCCACAGGATCCCGCCGATCGTCAGGACCAACACCGCGATGCTCGCCAGCAGCCAGACGGCCGCGTAGCCCCGACGACGCTTGTCCGTGTCCATGGCACCTCCTGTTGCGGGCCGGGCAACCGCAACGCCATCGGCGGGTTCGACGGAGCGCTTGAGACGGCAGCGCGCTAGAGCCCCTGGGACCAGCCGGCCAACACGGTCGGCTCGGGCTGGTACACGATTTCCTGTTCTGACGGCGCGGGAGTTTCCGGCTCGGCACCGCGGACCGCGTCGCGGTTGCGGCGGATCTTGACGGCGAACTCCAGCCCGCCGCCCCAGGCCCACATTCCGACGAGGAGGCCCAGGAACTGGAGCCGCGGACTGACGCGCGCCGAGAAGGGCTTCGCCCGCCAACGCCGCACCCGTACGCCGCCGGTGCCGTGCACCTGCGGGTCCACCAGCAGCTTGTAGGAGCCGCGCGCGCGGGGGTGCGTCGCGATGGGGATCGTTAGGAGTCCGGCCGCACCGCCGGGAAGCACGAGCGTCGGGGACTTCTCGCTGAAGAACATGGTGCCGCGCTTGCCCAGTCCCGCGTGTCCCGTCAATCCGATCTCCAGCCGCCGCTCGGTGTCGAAGCCGTTCTGGGCCAACACCTGAACCCGGATCTCCTCGCCCGCCAGCACTTCCCCATCCGAACACGAGGCCACGAACTGGACGCCGTCGAGTTCCACGATCACGGAATCGTCGAGCCGCTCCCGGAGGACGTTGGGAAGCGGCTCGTCCCCGTACTGCTGGCGCCACAACGCCAGGCCGCACGCCGCAGCCGCGATGGCCGAGAGACCCGCGGTGGCCATGGCGACCGGATGCGACCCGTCGCTCAGGGCGACGGCGCCGCAGCCCAGCGCCGAGATGAAGGCGAAGGCGCCGAACAGGCGGAGGAACTCGTTGCGGTCGCGCCGGGCCTCGATGGCCAGGCAGGTCGCGGCGACCGCCGTGCAGATGCCCATCCACACCGGGTCCGGGGTGCCACCGCGCGCCCACATGAGGCCCGCGGTCGCCAGCGTGAACAAGGCCAGGACGGCCACGACCCAGAGCACGGCGAAGCCGCCGTTGCGCTCGCGCGTCGGCATCGTCAGATCTTCTCCCTGCGCATCCCGCGCCAGGGAGAAGATCGGCGCTCGTCTCGGGCAGCTTGAGGCGGTGCCGTGCGGGGAAGGGAGGTCGGCTACGGCCCGTCCACATCCAGCAGCAGGCGCCGCATCTCGGGTGCGCGTCCGCGCACCAGGCGA
>JAKSBN010000399.1 GCA_022361175.1 Pseudomonadota bacterium
ATCGCCCTGGTTCCCACCATGGGCGCGCTGCACGCCGGCCACCTGTCTCTGGTCGCCCACGCGCGCGAGCGCGCGGATCGCGTCTGGGTCTCGATCTTCGTGAACCCGACGCAGTTCAACGACGCCCGCGATCTGGCGGCCTATCCGCGGACGCTGGAACGGGATCTGGAGAGTTGTCGGGCCGCCGGTGTGGACGTGGTGTTCGCACCGGCGGCCGACGACTTGTATCCGGAGGGGCACCAGACGTTCGTCGAATGCCAGGAACTCACCCTGCCGCTCTGCGGTGCGACCCGGCCCGGTCACTTTCGCGGCGTGACGACCGTGGTGACCAAGCTCTTGGCGGCCGCCAAGCCGCACGTGGCGGTCTTCGGCCAGAAGGACTACCAGCAGCTGGCGGTCCTCCGGCGGTTGGCGAGAGACCTGCTGCTGGATGTGGAGATCGTCGGGGCGCCCATCGTGCGCGAAGGCGACGGCCTGGCGCTCTCGAGTCGGAACGTCCATCTGGGCCCCCGGGCCCGGCGTGAGGCCGTCGCGCTCTCCCGGGCTCTGGATGGCGCGCACCACGCGGTGGCGGCGGGAGAGCGCGACCGCGACGCCCTCTTGGACGCCGTGCGGCGCGAGCTCGGCAGCGCCACGCTCGGCAAGCTCGACTACGCCGAGCTGCGGGATCCCGAGAGCCTGGAGCCGGCCCCGGCCCGGCTGGTGGCCGACACCCTGCTGGCGTTGGCCGTTCATTTTTCCCCGGATCCGGACGGCCGCGGCCGTCCCGTCCGCTTGATCGACAATCGGGTGCTGCCGGTGGCCGCGCTCGCGAACCCCCAGGAGAACCCGTCATGATTCGCACCGTGCTCAAATCGAAGATCCACCGCGCCACCGTCACCGAGGCCAACATCGAGTACGAGGGCAGCGTCACCATCGATCGCGATCTGATGGATGCGGCGGACATGATCCCGTACGAGCAGGTCGACATCTGGGACTGCACCAACGGCGCGCGGCTCACCACCTACGTGATCGAGGGCGAGCGCGGGTCGGGTGAGATCTGCGTGAACGGAGCCGCCGCCCATCTGATCAAGCCCCACGACGTCGTGATCATCGCCAGCTGGACCCAGCTCGAAGGCGAAGAGGCCCGCTCTCACTCCGCCCGGCGCGTGTTCGTCGACCACCACAACAAGCAGCGCCAGGACCCCTAGGCGCGTTGGCGCCCCCGGCGGCCTGCTAGCATGGGCCGGGCCATGGGGGACGCCGACCACAAGATCATCGCCCGCAACCGGCGGGCCCGGTTCGAGTACGAGATCCTCGACAGCGTCGAGGCCGGCATCGCGCTCCTGGGGCCCGAGGTGAAGAGCCTGCGCGACGGCAAGGCGAATCTGGGTGACGCCTACGCCACGATCCGGCGCGGCGAGGTCTGGCTGCACCACCTGCACATCTCCCCGTACGAGCCGGCCACGCTGGCCAACCCCAGCAATCCCCGCCGCGACCGCAAGTTGCTGCTCCACCGCCGAGAGATCGCCAAGCTGGAGGGCCGCGTCGTGGAGCGGGGGCTCACCCTGATTCCCCTGTCGCTGTACTTCAAGCAGGGCCGCGTGAAGGTCGAGCTGGGACTGGCGCGCGGCAAGCGGGTCCACGACAAGCGCGAGACGATCCGGCGCCGCCAGGACGATCGCGAAACGGCGCGCGCGCTGCGCGGTCGGCGGCGGTAGCCGGTGCCCGGGGCCGCGCTGCCGGTCCGCATCACAGCAGGCCTCCTGGCCCTGGGGCTCGCGGCCTGTACGGCGCCGCTCCAGTCGCTGCCGGAGGCGGCCTACGAGCCCACCCGCCGCGACTACACGGCCTTCCGCGGGGCCTACCCCGACCTGATCGAGCCCAACTATCTGCCCTTCATGGTGCACCGCTTTCGCGGGAGCGACGCGCGCGGCGACGCCCTGGTGCTGTGCCGGTGGCCCGACTCGGCGATGCCGCTGCGCATCTTCGTCGAGCCTCCGCGCATCCGGGCCGACTTGCAGAACGAGTTCCGGCCCATTCTGCCCTCGGAGTACACCGAAGCCGTGCGCGCGGCCTTCGCCGTCTGGGAGAACAACCTGGAGGGGCTGGTGACCTTCCGTTTCGTCGAGAGCGGCGAGGAGGCGGACCTGCGGGTCAATCTGGTGGGGCACGAACACGCCGTGCCGGAGCTCGAGGTGCAGGTGCTGGGATCGGTCCGCATGACGGGCTCCTGTCGCGCGACGCGCTGGGATCCGGACGCCGAACGCCTCGACGTGGCCTTCCGGGTCGACGAGCTGCGCATCTTCGTGGCCGACGAGGTGGGGCTTCTCACGCCGACCCAAGTGGAGCGGGTGGCCCGGCACGAAATCGGTCACGCGCTGGGCATGCGCGGCCACAGTCCGATCCCAGCCGACCTCATGTACGAGGTGGGCGTGGAGACGATCTATGGGCGCGGGTTTCTGGAGGGACTGTCCCAACAGGACGTGAACTCGTTCTTGACGCTGTACCGGCTGCCCAACGGCACGCACTTCGGCTGGGTGCCGCCGGGGCCTCCGGGGGAACGGCCCCCGCCGGCCTCTCCGCCTCGCCACGTCGAATTCTCGGCCGCGCCCTACGTGGATGCCCGCCACGGCTTCGAGCTGTTTCCTCCGGCCGGGTGGCTGACGCTGCAGACGGACCACGGGGTGGTGATGGTGGACGGCACGACCTGGGACCACGAGGTCTCGTTTCAGGTGGTGGTCGTGCCGTTTCCCGACGTCGAGAGCTACCTGGAGCGCTACGCCGGCGTACACTTCCGGGGGCGTTTCCTGCGCTACCGCGCGCCCCTGGTGGTGGAGGGGCGGCCCGGGCTGCAGGTGTGGCTCGACGACGGCGCGCGGCGTCGCGCCGAGACGCTCACCTGGGTCGAATTGGGCCAGGGACGGTTGATGGTATTGATTGCCGAAAGCCCGCTCGAGACGGCGCCCGAGTGGCGCCAGTGGTTCCACGTGCTGCTGGGACGTATCGAGCTGTGGCCTTCGGTCTCGGGCCGGCGCTAGGCACGGCTGCGGAGGAGCTGGCTTGGACTACGAGATTCGCGCTCTGTCCCTGGCGGAGATCCTGGACATGGGCTTCCGGCTGCTGCGCGACCGGTTCGGGCTGCTGACGGGACTCGCCGCCATCGTGTACGCGCCGAGCATGCTGGTGATGGGCCTCCTGACCCGCACGCTCGAGGCCGACTTCACGGCGGACAGTGGGCTGGCCCCCGATCTCCTGATCGGCGTCGGCGTTGTCTGGCTGGCCACCCTGGCCATGCTCCCGTTCGTGGTCGCCGCCATCACGTCGGCCATCGGCAACCTGTACCTGGGCCGGCCGGTGTCCGTGGGCGACGCCGCGCGGGCGGGGCTCCACCACTTGCTTCCGCTCGGACTCACTTATCTGATCTTCTTCGTCATCGTCAGCGTCGCGCTGATCATCGCCACCTTCGTGCTGGTCGGTGGCTCCGTGTTCGTGGGGCAGCTCGCGGGGGCCGCTGGCTCGACCCCGGTCGGCGTCGGCGTGGCCATCACCGTGTTCATCCTGGGGCTGTTGCTCGCCTACCTGTTGGCTCTGCTGCCGATGTTGGTGCTGCCCCAGATCGTCGTGTTCGAGGATACGTCGTTCTTCGCGGCCATTGCGCGGGCTTGGCAGTTGCTGACGGGCCATCGCTGGCGCTCGCTCGGCGTCTGGGTGACGACCTACCTCATGATCTCCATCCCCGTGTTCGCTTTTCAGTTCTTGTTTCTGGTGCTGCCCATGGGCGGCTTGATCGGCATGGCCGCGGCCCAGGCCATCGGCTTCGCCTACTACTCGGCGGTCACGGTGGTGCTCTACTTCGATCTGCGCTCGCGGCAGGAAGCGTTCGATCTGGAGCACTTGGCGGCCTTGGTGGAGGCCGAAGACGCGACCCGCGGCGGGGCCGTCTCACCTCAGCTCTGAAGTTCGGTTCGCCGCCGCCGCTCGATGTCCACGGCATCCCTTGGCCTGAGTACACTGGCGTTCGTGGGCATCGAGTTCGACGCCAGCCGGGTGCTGGTCGTGAGCATCGCGGTTCTCTGGCTCGGCGAACGGGTCACGAAGCAACTCGATTTTCTGCAGCGCTTCAGCATCCCCATCGCCGTCACCGGCGGGATCCTCTGCAGCCTGGCGCTGGCGTTGCTCGAGGTCTTCGCGGACGTGCGGGTCCGCTTCAATCTGGAGCTTCGCGACAACCTGCTGCTGATCTTCTTCAGCACCATCGGTCTCTCGGCGAAGCTCGCCACGCTGAAGGAGGGCGGTCGCACGCTGGCGATCCTGGCCGGCGTGACGGTCGCCTTCCTGGTGGCTCAGAACGCGGTGGGGATCGCCGTCGCGACGGCGGCGGGCGAGTCGCTGGGGTACGGGTTGCTGGGTGGCAGCATCTCCCTGGCCGGCGGCCACGGGACCGCCATCACCTGGGGTGCGCTCGCGGAGGAAGCGGGCTTCGAGGGCGCCACCGCGTTGGGGCTCGCCTTCGCCACCTTCGGCCTGATCTGTGGCGGCCTGGTCGGCGGGCCCATCGCCCAGCGCCTGATCCGGAAGCACCGCCTCGGAGACGAGACGGCCATTCCCGCCGCCGAGGAGAGCGATTCTGGCGCGGAGGGCGACGCGGACGCGCCGGTCTCCGTCACGAGCGCCCAGGTGATCCGGACCATTCTGCTCCTGGCCATCTGCGTGGGCATCGGGGGCGAGCTGAACGACCTCTTGCGGTCCCGCGGTACCGTGCTTCCGGGATTTCTCACCGCCATGTTGGTCGGCATCCTGCTGACGAACCTGGCGGACGCCCGCCGGCGGCCCGTCGACGCGGACGTCGTCGATCTGCTGGGCAACGTGAGCCTGCACCTCTTCCTGGCCATGAGCCTGATGAGCATGCAGCTCACCCAGCTGGCCGGCGCCTTCGGGGGCGTGGCCTTGGTGCTGGTCGCGCAAGTGGCGCTGGCCATGGTGTTCGCCATCTACGTGGTGTTTCGGTTCTGCGGCCGCGACTACGACGCGGCGATCATCGCCTCGGGCTACGCTGGACTCGGCCTCGGAGCGACGCCCGTGGCAGTGGCCAACATGAACGCCGTGGCGAGCCGCTTCGGTCCCTCGCCCAAGGCGTTTCTGGTGGTGCCGCTGGTCGGCGCCTTTCTGCTGGACATCCTGAACGCCTTCGTCATCCAGACCTACATCGAGCTGCTGCGCTAGCCGCTCCGTCGTTGTTCAGAGTGACCGGAGGCCGACGGCGATGCCGACTCGTCGACTCCGCGGGTCTTGGGGCGAAAGCTCATCGCTTCGACGTGACGTTTGGGTGACGGGGGCCTCGACAGGTCGGTTGTCGGCGGCGCGGTCTTCGGGGCATAGTAGGATTCAATTCGGGCGGGCTGGCGACCAAGCGAGAACGCGGGTGCCAGGTATGACGGTCTCGTCTCCGGCCTATGTCCGGGTTCGCACGTCGGACTTCCTCCAACACGAGCGATGCAGCCCGATCTGGGATCAGCTCGAGCAGGTGTCGCGAGGGCGCTTCGAGGGAAACCTCGAGGTCGTGGCGACGGATCGGGTGCAGCTCGTGGCAGAGAGCTGGGACCGAGGCTTGCGGTTCGAGACCGCGCCGGGAGAGAGACGGTTCCTGTTCAGCGGCGCCTTTTCGGTGTGGCGGCCGTTCCGCTGGTGCGGCCACACGATCGGTCACGACGCGGTGGCCGTGGCGGGCCCTGGCAGATTGGCGCGCGGCTTCTCGGCGGACGGTCGCCGGTGGCTACTCCGGGTGGAGCAAGAACTCTTGCAGGCGTGCGTCGCCGAGTTCGGGCTGGATCTCACGGCTCTCGCCCAAGCCCGTGCGCGCCGGGTTGATCCGGCCGCACTCGAGCGTTGGGCCGGTTCCGTGATCTGGACGCTGCAGCGGCGGCGAAGCGGAAGCGAGCGCCTTCTGGAGGCCGACGCGAGGGCGCGGTTCGAGCGGCGCACGGCGTACCTGCTGGTCGAAACGCTCGGTTCCGCGTTGGGGACCGGCCGGTGCCCCGACGCCGCTCCCTCGACGCGCGAGGCGGCTGTGTGGCACGCGTTGACGGTGGCCCGCCGGTCTGGGGCCAGGCTCCGCGTTCCGGTGCTGGCGGACCGCGTGGGAGTGAGTCAGCGCACGCTGGAGGCTTCGTTTCGCGAGGAATTCGGAGTGACGCCGGTCCGCTATCTGCGCGTTCGCCGCATGAACGAGGCGCGGCGCGAGCTGGTCACCACCGCGCCTGGCACCGGGACGGTCACGGCCATCGCGACGCGTCACGGCTTCGACGAGCTGGGGAGGTTCTCCGTGGAGTATCGGCAGCTCTTCGGGGAGTCTCCCCGGGAGACCCTGCGCGAGGCACCACCGCCCCGTCTCGATCCGCGCCCCGTAGAGCATGCCGCCGACGGCGGCTGAACGGCCTCAGGGAGGATCTTCCGCGTCCAGGTTCTGGGTGAGGTTCAGCGCCACCAATCGCGCCACCAGGACGGTCAGGTAGATGGGGCCGACGATGGCCTCCGTCACGGCGAGCGCATCGGCGCGCGGCGTCGTGGGGACCATGTTGCCGTAGCCCAGGGTGGTGAGCGTGATGAAGCTGAACCCGATGAAGCGGTCGAACTCGACGGTGTCCAAGGGAGCGCCGTTCAGGACGAAGGAGCCCGGCTCGGAGACCTCCAGCAGCGCATAGGCGAACGTCCAGCCGACTCCCAGCACGAGGTAGATCGAGATCGCGCCCGCCAACGTGTCCGTCGTCACGTGCCGTGTGTCCTGGAAGATGCGCCGAAACAGGATGGCCGCGACGTAGCCGAAGAAGACGACCGCCAGCAAGTTGCGGAGTTGCGACCCCCAGACGGCTTCGGACGAGGACGACAACCAATCGAGTGCCTGGATCGCGGCGACCATGACCAATCCGGTGGCGATGCGCCAGCGGCCGCGCGCGCACGAAACGATGCACGCGATCAGGACCACCAGGAGCATCAGGTCGAGAAGCGCCAGTCCGAAGACGCGTTCGACCAGGAAAGGCCGCGCCGGCACGATCAGCACCAGGGCCGCCAACAGGTACGCGTGGCGGTAGCGGTCCACGCTCAGTCGGCCGCCGCGCCGCCGTCCGTGGGGGCGCCGTAGAAGAGGGCGAAGAGCACCGGCACGACGACCATGGTGAGCACCGTGGCGAAGAGCAGGCCGCCGATGATGGTCACCGCCATGGCCACGAAGAACGCGTCAAAGAGCAGAGGAATCATGCCGAGTGCCGTCGTGGAGGCCGCCATGGCCACGGGGCGCAGGCGGCTGGCGCCGGAGTCGACGATCGCGTCCAACAGGGGCTTGCCGTCGGCCAGCTCCAGGTTGATCTGGTCGATCAGGACGATGGCGTTCTTGATGAGCATGCCCATCAGCGACAGGAAGCCCAGCAGAGCCATGAAGCCGAAGGGTTGGCGGGTGATCAGGAGGCCGGCGGTCACGCCGATCACGGCCAACGGGACGCAGAGCCAGATCACCGCGGGCTGCCGCAGCGAGTTGAAGAGCCCGATCGTGATCAGGAGCATGGCCAGCACGAAGAACGGGATGCTCGCGGCGATGCCCTCCTGGGCGTTGCCCGAGTCCTCGTACTCGCCTCCCCATTCGAGTGTGATGCCGGGAGACGCCTCGACCAGCGCTTCGACCTGGGGTCGCAGGCGCGCGAAGAGCACGCTCGCCGGTCCCGAGACAGGGTCGGCGTAGACCGTGATCGTGCGTTTGCGGTCGCGCCGGTAGATGATCTCGTTCTCCATGCGCGTTTGGAAATCGCTCACCACTTGGCGGAGCGGCACCTCGCGACCGGCGGCGGGGCTCCAGATCTGGAGCGCGCGCACGCTGGCCACGTCCGTGCGTTGGGCCTCCGGGGCCCGCACGATCACCGGCAGCAGCAGGTCGCCCTCGCGATACACGCCGGCGCGCGCGCCCTCGAAGCCCTGCAGCAGAGCCAACGCCACGTCGTCCCGCTGGATCCCGATGGCATTCGCCTCCTCCTCGGCGATCTCCGGCTCGAGGATCTTCACCTGCTGGCGCCAGTCCTGGCGCACGCCCTTGGCGCCCTGGTCGTCCTCGAAAATCACCTTCACCTGGGCCGCGATCCGGCGCAGCTCGGCGGGATCGTTCCCTCCCAGACGTGCGCGGATCTTCCCGTTGGATCCCGGCCCCAGCTCGAACTTGAAGACGTAGGAGAGGGTGTCCGGGTAGCGCTCGGCGAGATCCGCCTCCATTCGGTGCTGCAGTCCGTCGATCACGTCGCCGTCTTCCACGTCCACCAGCAGCTGGGCGTAGGCGCTGTTCAGCTTCTCCGGAGTGTAGGTGAGGAGGAAGCGCAGGCCGCCCTGGCCCACCAGCGAGGTCACGTGCGTGACGCCGTCCAAGCCGCGGACGTACTCCTCGATCTCCGCGACCTGGGCGGTGGTCTCGTCGATGTGGGTGCCCTGGGGCAGCCACAGGTCGACCATGAACTGGGGCCGCGTCGACGGCGGGAAGAAGCTCCGCTCGACGAACCCGAAGCCCCACACGGCCGCGGCGAAGATCGCGACGACCACCGCCAACGTCAGCCCGCGCCGGCGGATGCAGGCGGTGAGGAAGCCCTTGTAGCGCCGGTAGAAGGGGCTGGCATAGGGATCGTCGCCCCCGCCGCTGGGCGCCTTCAGAAACATCACACCCAGCAGCGGCGTCACCGTGAGCGCCGTGAACCAGCTGAAGAGCAGCGAGACCAGCACGACTTGGAAAAGAGAGCGGCAGAACTCGCCGGTGTTGTCGTCGGACGTGCCGATGGCCGCGAACGCGAGCACCGCGATCACCGTGGCACCGAAGAGCGGCATGGCGGACTGCGAGGCGGTTTCGATGGCGGCGCGCTCGCGGTCCACGCCGCGCTGGAGCTTGATCAGGATGCCGTCCACGATCACGATGGCGTTGTCCACCAGCATGCCCAGCGCGATGATCAGCGCTCCCAGCGAGATGCGCTCCAGCGCCACGCCCCACGGTGCCAGGAAGATGAAGCTCCCGACGATCGTCAGCACCAGGATGAACCCGATCAGCAGACCGCTGCTCGGACCCATGAAGACCAGCAGCACGGCGATCACGATGGCCACGGCCTGGACGAGGCTGGTCGTGAAGCCCTCGATGGCGGTCGTCACGGCCTGGGACTGGAGTGAGATGATCCCGACCTCGATGCCGAGCGGAATCTCGGGCAAGAGCTCCTGCACGCGCTTCTCGAGCGCCTGCCCCATGGTGACCACGTTGCCGCCGGAGACGGTGGAGATGCCGAGGCCGATGGCCGGCTGGCCGTCGTACCGGATCAGGCTCTGCTGGGGCTCGACGTAGCCCCGGCGCACGGCGGCGACGTCGCGCAGGTAGATCTGCCGGGCGCTGCCCGGCGTGATCAAGATCGACTCGAACTCCTCCACCGAGCTGAGCTGGCCGGTGGGCGAGACGGTGATGAACTCGTCGCCGACGCGGACCCGGCCGGCGTAGGACACCAGGTTGCGCTGCCGCACCTCGTTGAAGATCGCGTCGGGCGGAACGCCCAGCTGGGCCATGCGATCGCGGTCGGGTTCGATGTAGATGGCCTCGCTGCGTTCGCCGAAGGTCTCGATCTTGGCCACGTCCTCCACCAGCACCAGCTCGCGCCGCAGCAGGTCCACCACCGTCTTGAGCTCGGCGTAGCTGTACTCGTCCCCGTGAACGGCCACGAAGACGCCCCACACGTCGCCGTAGTCGTCCACGACGATCGACGGGCCCGCACCCGGCGGCAACTGGCCCTGCGCGTCGCCCACCTTGCGGCGCAGCTCGTCCCAGACCTGGGGCAGGGAGTTCTTGTCGAAGCGGTCCTTGATGGTGACCGTGAGGGTCGAGAGCCCGCGGTCCGACTTGGATTCGATCTCCTTCAGCTGGCTCAGCTGCTGCACGGCCAGCTCGAGTTCGTCGGTGACCTCCTCCTCGACCTCGGCGGCCGAGGCTCCGGAGTAGGGGGTGACGACCAGCGCTTCCTTGATGGTGAACTCCGGATCCTCCAGTCGCGACATGCCGTCGTAGGCAGCGCCGCCTCCGAACAGCAGCACCGCCGCCATCACGAGGGTGGTCACGCGATTGCGGATCGAGAGCTCTGCCAGGTTCATGGGTCGGTGCGCCTCGTCCGCTGGGTGCCGTGGAGTGCTAGTTCTGGAAGCGGCTGACCTGCATGCCGTCGCGCAGCTGCCGCAGTCCGGATACCGCGAGCCACTCGTCGCCCTGGAGCCCGCTGCGGACGCGCACGTCACCGCCCGCCAGCTCTCCCAGCTCGACGGCCCGGCGGCTGACGCGCATGCTCTCCGCGTCGACGACCCACACGAAGGCGGCTCCCGCTTCGTCGGCCTGGGCCGCGCGCGACGGGATGCGCAGGCCCGCTTCGGCCACGCGCTCGGCCGCGACGCGGATGGTCACCTTGGCGGTCATGCCCGGCAGCACGCTCACGCCTTCGGGCTGGGCGAAGCCCAGGGTGACGGTGTAGGTGCGGGTCGTGGGATCCGCAGCCGTCGAGTACTCCTTGATGCGGGCGGGAAAGGCGCGGTCGGGCACCGAGCTGAGCGTCACCCGCGGCTGGGCCCGCCGCGTGGCCTCCTCGTTGGAGAGGCTCGGATCCAGGCGCACGAAGTCCCGTTCGGGCACGGCCACCACCAGCTCCATGGCCTCCAGGTCCTGCACGATCAGGACGGGCTGCTTGGCCTGGACGTTCTCGAACTCCTTCACCAGCTTCTTGCCCACGCTGCCGTCGAAGGGCGCCCGCAGCACGGTGTCCTCGAGCGCCTTGTCAGCGGTCTTCACGTTGGCCTGGACCACCTCGTAGTTGCGCTGGGCGCGGTCGAGCTCCTGCTGCGAAGTGACGTCCGCATCGAAGAGCGCCTTCACCCGCTCGTACTCGGCCTTCGAGGCGCGCAGCCGCGCCAGCGCCGCCTCGTTGGCGGCCTCGAAGTCGCGCGGGTCGAGCCGCGCGAGCACCTGCCCCGCGGTGACGGGCTGTCCCTCGTCCACCGGGAACTCCACCACGCGCCCGGGCACCTCGAACCCCATCTCGGAGTACTGGGTGGCCGCGATCTGCCCCGGGTAGTCGAGGAAATCGACGGCTCCGCCGCCGGCCAGGTCGAGGATCTTGACGGGCCGCACGACTTCCGGCGGCGGCTCGGTCGCCCCGGGGCCGCAGGCCGCCAACGTCACCCCGAGCGCGAGCACGGTGCACGGGTGGCGGCGCCGCCGTCGCGGGGCGCTCGGGGGGGTGGTTTCCCGCACGGGCTAGTTGCTCGGAGGCGCCGAGGCCACGTCCTCGTAGTACGGCGCGAGCCGTCTCAGCAGATCCTGGGTGGCGGTGATCTTGCCCAGCGTGTCGTCCGGGATCCGGGCTTTGCGGCCGTTCTCCTCGGCGTCGCGGCGGAGACTCTGCAGGCGCTTGTAGATGGCTCGGGTCTCCTCGCGTCCGTCGCCCTTCTCGAGTTGGGCGACCAGGTGCTTGGAGCTGTTCTCCATCAAGCGCAAGTCCTCGCGCGCGGCGTGCTGTGCCCGCCGCGGCCCGCCTATCGGCGCATCTGGGTTCTTGCGGGCATTCGCGCGGAGTTCCTTCACCGATTGGGCCAGTTCGACGGCGATGGCCGTCACGCGCTCCTGATTCCAGTTGGCCTCCGCCCAGGCGGTGGAAACCGGCAGCAGAGCTAGGGCGGCGAAGAGTGCAAGCCAGCGTGCGGTCGGGGTGGGGGTTCGCATCGTCTCAACTCCTCTCGGGGTGACCCTCTCGGGATGGTGTCGCGGCGACCGATTTGCTCCGTTTGATACTACGCGGGTGACGCCACCGGGGTCCACACTCCTCTGGCGTCACTGGTGGGCAGCACAGAAATGTGTCCAAAAGACTACGGCCCGACTCCGTTTTGGTGAAACAGGTGTCAGGAGGACGGCGCGGCCGTGCCGTGGAGCCGATCCAGGCTCTCCCGCAGCGCGCGCGCCCAGATGCTGGCGGCCCGGCGCACCTCCACGGCGTTGGTGGGCGGACTGCTGAGGGTCAGCTGGCCCATCCGCTCTGCGGAACGGCGGTCGATGGAACGGGCGAAGATCTCGCCGCTCTCGGAGTCGCGCAGCTCGAGCACCAGGGTTGCCTCGCCGACCGAGCGCACGAAGACGTCGCCGCGGCCACGCGGCTCCGGCGGCACGTGCGACACCACGTCCAGGAGCGAGGCCCGCAGGCTGAGGACGCGGGGACCCGGAGCCTCCGTCAGGGCGAAGTGCTCGCTGCGCTCCAACTCGCTGCGGAAGACCTCGGTCACGATATCGACGAGCCGCCTCTTCTGGCGTTCGTCCATGGGATAGTCCTGGCGGCCCGGCCCCGTCGAGACCCCGATGTTCCGGTGCGGCCGCACGGCGCGGTACTCCACCTCCGCCAGCTCCAAGCGGACGGCGTCGTAGGCGGAGAGGTCGATGTCGGGCTTCATCCAGGCGTACTGGGCGCGGCTGTCGTCGACCCGGTGGAGGCCGTCGAAAGTGACCTCCGCGTCGGGGCCCCGCTGAACGGTGGGCGTCGGACGCGCGCACGCGAGCGTCAGCAGGAGGCCGAGGGAGAGAGCGAAGAGAAGGGGGCGGGTGGTTCGACCGTGCATGGCTCCTCCAGACTGCGCGCCGCTGAGGAGCGCAGCCGGTTGGGGGGCGAGCCTGAACTCGAGAAAAGTGTACGCGAATCCGATCCGGCTCGCGTCCTTCAACGCGCGTCGGCAGCCGGCGCCGGCTCCGTCACGGACGACGCCTCGCGCCAATCGGCGTACCAGGGCCAGTACTCGCGGCCGTAGCTCCAGCGGTAGGCGCTGGGGAAGGCCGGGTGTCCGCCGACGCGCACGCCCCAGTACATGAGGCCGGCCAACGCGGGCGACGCCGCGCGGGCAACGCAGCGCCGAAACGCGCGATCCGCCTCGAGCCGCTCCGAAGCCGTGCCGCCGCACCAGTACGCGACGTCGTGCTCGACGCAACAAGCGACCCAATGCCCGTCCGGAAAGCGAGAACAGCCGTCCGTCAGGAACGGCTTCGCGGGCAGCGGCCTCGGCGTCGCATCGCTTCCGCGGCAGAAGCTGTGCGCGCGGGCGTCCAGCTGCGCCGCCCGGCCGGCGTCGCTGCGGTAGGGCTCCGGCGTGTGGTGACCCGCGGCACACCCGAGCGCCAACGCCGCGAGCCCGGCCCAG
>JAKSBN010000521.1 GCA_022361175.1 Pseudomonadota bacterium
CGCCGACTTCGCCGCCCGCATCGTGATCCAGAACGCGCTCTTCGCCGACGTCTTGCGGCTGGGGAGCAAGAAGCTCTCGGCGCTGACCATGCCGTGGTGCACCTACACCGACCCCGAGATCGCCCACGTCGGCCTGTACGAACGCGATGCCGCCGCCCAGAACCTGGCCATCGACACCTACGTGCGAGAGCTCAAGGACGTGGACCGCGCCCTGGCCGAGGGCCACGAAGAGGGCTTCGTCAAGGTGCACACGAAGCGCGGCACCGACCAGATCGTGGGCGCCACGATCGTGGCGGCAAACGCCGGGGACATGATCAGCGAGATCAGCGTGGCCATGGCCGGAAAGCTGGGACTCGGAGGAATCTCCCAAGTCATCCATCCCTACCCGACCCAGGCCGAGGCGATCCGCCAAGCGGGAGACGCCTACAACCGCACGCGCCTCACCCCGTTCGTCAAGCGCCTGTTCGAGCGGATTCTGGCCTGGACGCGCTGACGCCACCCGGGGCCGGCGCCTCGCGCTGGCGCCCCTCCCAGCTTTCCTCCTCGGCGAAGCGTTCACGGGCGTCCCGCGCAAGCCAGTGCCGCCGTGCGACGCGGATGGCAGCAGTGTCGCATTCGTTCAAGCCCGGCGCCGCGGCTTCGGGCACCATGGCGGGACGCGAAATCGCGAGCAAGGAGGTCTCCATGTCCGGACGTTCGGCGGCCCGCTGGGACGCGAGAATCAGTCTCATCGCGCTCGGAGTGAGCGATCTCGAGCGGTCGATCCGCTTCTACCGCGACGGTCTCGGGCTGCCGCTGCGCGACGAGGGGGGCGAGAACATCGCGTTCTTCGAGACCGCCGGGACCTGGCTGTCGCTCTACCCCCGCACCGCGCTCGCCGAGGACGCGCAGGTGCCGTCCGAGGGTTCAGGCTTCCGCGGCTTCACGCTCGCGCACAACGTGCGCACGCGCGAGGACGTGGACGCGGCGCTGGCCCTCGCCGTCGACGCCGGAGGCCGACTGGTCAAGCCGGCCCAGGACGTGTTCTGGGGCGGCTACTCGGGCTACTTCGCCGACCCGGACGATTTTCTCTGGGAAGTCGCTTGGAACCCGTACTTCCCGATCGAGGACGCGGAGGGCTGACCCGGCGGCTACTTGCCCTGGAACACCGGCTTGCGCTTCTCCAGGAAAGCCCGCGGCCCCTCGGCGGCGTCCTTCGACATCATCACCTGCATGCCGTGCTTCTGCTCGATCTCGAAGGCCTTCTCCTCGGAGAGGGTCTCCGTCTCGCGCAGCGTCGCCAAAATGGCCTTCACGGCCAGGGGACCGTTGGCCGCGATCCGGGCCGCGATATCCTGCGCCTTGGCCAGCGCCTGCCCGTCCGGCACCACGTGGTTGATCAGCCCGAGTGCCTGGGCGCGCGGCGCCGGCAGGTCCTCGCCCACCAGCAGCATCTCGGCGGCCACGGCGTAGCCAATCTGGCGGCGCAGCCGGACGGCCGATCCGGCCATGGGAAACAGGCCGCGTTGCACCTCGGTCACACCGAACTTGGCGCTCTCTCCCGCCACGCGAATGTCCGTTCCCTGGAGGATCTCGGTGCCGCCCGCCCGCGCGAAGCCCTCGGCCGCCAGAATCACGGGCTTCGTGGGCCGGTAGGTCTTGAGCCACGCGCCGTAGATCACGTGCGGCTCCTTCTGCACCCGCTCGATCCACGGGTTGTCCGCCTTGCCCGAGCGCAGCTTTCCGATCTCCGCCAAATCCATCCCCGCGCAGAAGGTGTCGCCGCGTCCCGTGAGCACACCCACCCGCAGCGCGTCGTCCGCATCCAGCTCGACCCAGGCGTCGTACAGGCGACACATCACCTCGCAGTTGACCGCGTTCTTCTTCTCCGGTCGGTTCAGGGTGACGGTCAGCACGTGCTCGTTCTTCTCCACGATCACGACGGGATCGGCCATCTCGTCTCCTTCGGTGCGCGCACGGTTGAGGGGTGCGGGCGGCTGCAGCGTTTTCGCAGCGCGCAAGCATACCCCGCGACCGACGCGTGTCGAAGCCGTCCGGACGGGGGTCGACCGGTCGGTCAAAGCGACCGGCGCAGCCCGCCGGCACCCGTCACGAGGGCGCGACGCGCGGCCTGCGCCGAAGCCACACGACGGCCAGCACGAGCTGCAGCCCCAGCAGCACTCGCAGCCAGGGGGCGAGTTCCGGCGTGTTCGCCAGCCGAGACGGCGCGCACCCGCCTCCCAGGCCCGCGCCGGCCAAGGCGCCGCTGGTCGCCGCGGTTTGGCCGTCCTCCTTGACGGCCTGGATCACGCCGATGACGATGAGACCGACGCCCGCGGTCACCAGGCCGGCGCCGGTGGCCACCAGCAACGCTCCCAACCCCGTGCCGATGAGCGTGGCGGTCGTGCCTGTGCCGATCAATCCCACGCCGATGGCCCCGGCCGCGCCGCCGGCCCCGATCAGCTCTCCCGAGAGCAGACCGTCCGGATCCCAGAACCACAGCGGGTTGCCCAACGTGTAGGCGAACTGGTTGAGCCCGTGCCGGATCGGGTCCGGCGACAAGAAGCGCCCCGCATCGGGGTCGTACAGACGGGCGCCCAGCGCCACCAGGTCGTCGACGGCGTGCGCCTGGGCGAAGCCGGGCTCACCCGCGTCGTCGCCCCAGGCGCGATCGACGCCGAAGGCGCCGTACTGGCGGTGCAGCACGACCTCGCCCGCGTCGTCGCTGACGAACTTCACGTTGCGGCGCAGGTCGAGGTGGCGATACCGGCGTTCCCCGGTCTGCAGATCGACCCGAACCTCGCCGGTGTCCAGCATCCGCACCGCGCCGCCGCCGTGTTCGGCCACGCGCCCGCCGAACCGAAACCTCACGAGTTCGCCCGTGTGAGTGCTCGCCACGGGTCGCCCGTCCACGTCCCAGACGAAGCTCCGTTCGGGGCCCAGGGTGCGAATTCGCCCCCCGGCCGTCCAGGTGAGCTGCGTTTCGTCGCGCCGGGTGACGAACCCGGCCTCGTCGTACTCGTAGACGTGCCCGAAGCCTTCCAGCAGGCGGTTGTGCTCGGGGTTGAAGACGGCGAATTCACCGGCGCCCCTGCGGATGCGATTGCCGAGCAGGTCGAACTCCTCCAGCCCGGCCAGCACGTCGCCCTCCGCCTCGTGGACGACGGCCCCGACGCGGGTGCCCACCGCCAGCCCATCGGCGTGTAGCAGCACGTAGCGCTCCACGCTCGTGGCCGCGACACCGCCCCGGGTCTCGGTGATGGCCGTCGTGCACGTCCAGTAGGTCGCCCCGTCGCAGCCCCCCACCCGGTCGACGCTGGAGCGCTCGACCCAACCGAGCCCCGGGTGGAGTGTCTCGCTGGATTCCAGGGCGCGGGTGTCGGACGTGTAGGCGAAGCTGCGCACCAACCCGTTCCCGTAGCGGAGCTCGCGTAGGAGACCGCCCTCGAAGGTGCGCGCCAGTACGGACTCGCCATCGTCCATCATCCCGATCTCGCGGTCGGCGCCATCGTGGGCGAAGCTGCGCTCGAGCGCGAGTGCGCCCCCGATCCAGTACCGATCGCGAAGCTGCCGCGAGCGCGCGTCGTACTCCTGCTCGAGGATCTCGCCGTCGGGAAAGACGGTGGCCGCCAGCCGGCCGGCGGCGTCGTAGAAGTAGAGCTCGTCCCCTTCGCGAACGGACTCCGAGCGCGAGACCGGGCGACCGTCTGCGTAGACGAAGGCGGCCTCCTGCTCGAGCTGCCCGTCTCGCAGCAGCCGCACGGCGACGACTCGGTTCTCCGCATCGTGATCCCACTCGCGCCGCATGCCGTTGGCCCGCGCGTGGGCCACCAGGTTGTCCGCGGCGTCGTACTCGAAGCGCTCGGCACGCCAGGCGCCGTCTACGCGGTCGCGCCGTTCCACCATTCGGCCGAGGGCGTCGTAGTCGAGCTCGGTCTGGCTGCCGTAGGGACGGGTCACGGAGGTCCTCAGGCCGTCGCTGCGATGGGCGATCTGCACCGTGCCGACTTCCCAGGGAATCACGTGGGTGTGTCGCACCCGGAACTCCGTCAGGTTGCGATCGGCGTCGTAGCGACGGCCTTCGGCAGCCATCCCGGGCCGCCCGGGATCGAGCGAATCCCGGGCCACCGGGCCCGACAGGAGATTGCCGACGGCGTCGTACACCAGCGGAAAGGTCCGTTCGCCCAGCGTCCAAGAGCCCGCATGACCGTGCTCACCGTAGTCCCCGTAGACGATGCGAAGACCCGACCGCTCCGTCCGGGCCAGGATCTGACCCAGGGCGTCGTATTCGAGCACGATCGCCTCGCCCGCCCCGTTGGTGTGGGAGAGCAGGCGGCCTTCCGGGTCGTAGGCCCGTTCCTCGACGAGGCCCAGCGCATCCTCCGCGCGCCGGACGGGCCAGGCGAAGGGATCGTCCCGGTTCTCGGCCCCCAGGGCGAGCCGTGTGTCGACCGTGTTACCGCTTGGCTGCGTCTCGCGCACGCGGTCGGGTGCCGGGTAGCTCCACTCCGTGACCTCACCCCCGCGGCCGACGTGCCGCACCGGACGGCGCCCGGACCACGCCCACCGCTCCACTTCGCCGACGGCGTCCTCGCGCTCCGCCAGCCGCCCCTGGTCGTCGAAGCGAAAGACGCGCGACCCGCCGCGCGGGTCTTCGACACGGGTGGTGTAGAGCCCGCTCACCGGGCTCTTGCCGTAGAAGAACCGGTAGCGGGGATCGCCCTCGCCCACGCGCTTCAGCTCGCGCAGCCGCGTTCCCGCGTAGGTGTACTCGATCCGCTCGCCTTCGGAGTTCACGCTGGCGCGGAGCTTGCCCGTCACGCCCGCGTACTCGTAGCGAAAGCCGGGCCAGCCGCGATCCACGTCGAGACCGTCGCGGGCGGAGACGAGGCGATCGAGGGCGTCGTATTCGAAGCGCGCGCTGCGACCGGCGCGATCGCGGGCTTCCACCCGGTTTCCACGCGCGTCGTAGAGGAGAGTGAAGACCGGCGCGCAGCTTCCCGGTGCTACGCACTGCTCGATCTCCGTGGCGCGGGATACGCCGGCGATCTCCGCGCGGTGGTAGACGAGTCGCGGATAGGCGGAGCTCGTGCGGTGAACCGCGGTCAGCCGGCCGTCGGCGAAGACGTGGACGAGCCCGCCGCGCGTGCGCATGCGGCTCTCGTCCTGCACGACCCAGTCCGTGCCCTCCAGCCAGGTCCCGGGCGCCCGTCCGGCGGTCTCGTGGCGGGCTCCGGTGGCGTCCACGAACTCGCCGTCGGCGTAGCGCACGTCCACGTCGAAAAGCCACGCGCCGGTGGCCGCGTTGTAGACGGCACCGAGCTCGTGCGTACCCAAGCGCGTGTCGATGGAGAGATCGACGCGCTCCACCAGCAGATTGCCGCCGGCCAGCTGAACGCGCCCCCCCGGCACGGCCAGCACCGCGTCGCGCTGGTACGCCAGGACTCCGGGCTCCTGAGGCCACAAGGAGGCGGGGCGACAGCTGGTGAGGTTCAGCAACAACGCGATCTGCAGCAGCACGGCGCCGCGCCGCAGGCGACGTCGGGTTCGAGGGCGGTTCATGGGCTGGGCTCCGGTCGGGGCTGAGCACCACCGGCCAGTGCAAGCGCAATGCCCTTCTGCAGACCGTCCCTGGACGCGTGCGAGCGCGCATCGTCAACTGCGGTACCGAAAGTCCGTCACCCGCGGTTCGCCGGCCGGCCGCTCTCTACGCGTGGGCGCGGCGCCCTCGTGTTCGAGTCCCTCGACCGAGCCAGGGGCGTGGATTCGGGCCGAGGTGTGCGCAGACACAGCGGTCGCCACGTCGAGATCTCGCAACGCAGAGATCGGCTCGAAGACGCGACTCTGGCGACTGAGAGGGCCTCTAGCGCGGTCGCGCGGCCAGAATCGCCTGGACCAGGTCCTCCGGGACGTCGTCCGGAAGCTCGTCGCCGCCCCGGCACACCGCCTGCCCCATCTTGACGGTGTCCTCGTAGCTGTCCAGGTAGACCTTGCAGGGCGGACAGTCCTCCATGTGCTGCTCGAAGACCCGGCGCTCGGCGTCCGAGAGCTCGCGGTCGAGGTACTGCATCAGGAAGTCGACGAACTCCCGGCAGGAGAGCGCCGCCGCCTCGGAGCCCCGGCCCGAGAGGCGCGCGCGCAGGCGTTCGAGCCAGCTCTGCTTGGTCATGACGCCTCCTCCCGGAACTCGGTGTCGAGCAGCGTGCGCAGCGCCAGGCGGGCGCGGTGCAGGCGCGTCTTCACGGTCCCGGGCGTCAGGTCCAGCTCCCGGGCCGTTTCGTCCGTGTCGCGTCCTTCGATGTCGCGAAGCAGCAGGACGGTTCGGTAGTTGTCGGGCAGTTTCGCAATGGCTTCTCGCACGCGGACGCGGCTCTCCTCTCGCTCCAACAGCCGATCGGCGCTGTCCCTCCAGGGAGCCGGCGTATCGGCCATGTGCCCGTCCTCCAGGAATCCGGGCAGCAGGTCGTCGATGCTCTCCTCCGGCTTGCGGCGCCGGCGCCGCAGCTTCATCAGGCAGGCATTGACCGTAATGCGGTGCAGCCAGGTGGAGAGCCGGGCCTCGCCCTCGAAGCGGTCGATGGCGCGAAACGCCGACACGAAGGCCTCCTGCACGGCCTCCCGGGCGTCCTCCTCGTGCCGCAGATAGCGCCGCGCCACCGCCAGCATCCGCCCCGTGTGCTCTCGGACCAGGCGCTCGTAGGCCTGCCCGTCGCCCCCCTGCAGAGCGCGCACCAGCTCGCGCTCGTCGGCTTCGGACGGGGCGGTCTGGGGGTGGGTCGACATGCCGACTCCGTCTCACCCCCGCGGCGGGAGCAGCTCGAGGACGGCCTCGGGCGGGCGCCCGACGCGGGCTTTCGTCGCCGAGACGAGAATCGGGCGCTCCATCAGAACCGGCTCGCGGGCCACGGCGGCCACCAAGGCGTCGTCGCCCGCGTCGGGACCGAGGCCGGCCTCCGCGTAGGCCGCCTCGCCCGAGCGCACCCACTCGGCGAGGGGTTTCCCGAGCCGGCTCTGCAGTTCGCGCAGTTCGCCGGCATCCAGGGGCTCTTCCAGATAGCGCCGAACGGTGAAGTCGACGCCGCTCTCCTCCAGGAGCGCCAGCGTGGCGCGGCTCTTGGAGCAGCGCGGGTTGTGGAGCAGCAGGAGCTCGTTCGCTTCGCGGGGCAGGGGCATGGCGATCCTCTCCAATCGACACCGGGGCAGAGGGTACCCGCTGGTCGCCCCGCCGGCGATGGGCCATGCTCGGCCCCCACTCGGAGGCGCCCGTGTCGATACTGCGATTCCTGGGGTTGGGGGGCGGCGTCGAGCCCGGAGCGACGCGCGAGGGCTCGGCCAGCGTGCGTCGAATCGCCGCGCGCCTGGATCGCCTGGCTCCCGAGCAAGCGCGCTACCTGGCGGCCTTCGCCTACGTGCTGGCCCGCGTCGCCTACGCGGATCTCCGCGTCGAGGCGTCCGAAGAGGCCGAGATGGAGCGGCTGGCCCGCGAGTTGGGTGCGCTGTCGGATGAAGAAGCCAAGCTCGCGGTGGAGATCGCCCGCTGCGAGGCGGGAGAGCTCGGCGGCACCTCCAACTACGTGGTCACGCGCGAACTGCGACGTCTCTCCACCCGGGCGCAGCGCGTGCAGGTGCTCGAGTGCCTGTACGCCGTCGCCGCCGCCGACGGCCTCATCTCCGCCGAGGAAACGGGCGAGATCGCGCAGATTGCCGAGGAGCTCGGCTTCACGCGCGCGGAGAACAACGCCGTGCGCTCGGGCTGGCGCGCCCACTTGTCGGAGCTGCGAGACCTACCCCGCAGTTCGTGAGGCGCTACCCTGCGTCCCCCACTCGCTCTTGGAGGAGAGATCATGGCCGCTCGCAAGAAGAAAGCCGCGGGAAAGAAGGCTGCGCGCAAGAAGGTGGCGCGCAAGCCGGGCGCGAAGAAGAAGACCGCCAAGAAGAAGACCGCGAGCAAGAAGCGGGCGCAGAAGAAGAAGCCGGCGGCGAAGAAAGCCTCCAAGAAAAAGGCGACCCAGAAGAAGGCCACGAAGAAGGTCGCAAAGAAGAGGGCCGGGAAGAAGACCACGCGCAAGAGCGCGGCGGCACCGGCCGGCGCCAGCGGCGGACTCGTCTACAGCGATCCGCGGCGCGACGCCGTCTCCCGCGCCCTGGCGCGGCTGCGCTAGGCGTAGCTAGCTGCGAACCAGAAGCAGGCTGCGCGCATCCAGCGAGACGTGCAGGGCCGAGACGTCGGGGTTGTCGTGGTCCTTGAGCGCGCGCAGGGCGATCTCGTCCTTGCCGCGCGCCTGGGGCCCCAGAGCGAGCACGACGCTCACCAGGTCTTCCAGCCGCCCGAGCTCGGCCGGCACCGCCTGGATGTGCTCCTGCTCCGACGCCGTCGACAGCCAGATCTCGGCGGCGATCTCCTCGCCCAGGGCCTTCAGGTCGGCGATCTCGTCACGATCCGCCGCGGAGACGTCGACCCCCTCGATCACGATCAGCGTGGGTCGGCCGCCGGTCTCCGCCTCCACCTTGACCGCTTCCCGCAACTTGGCGGTAGAGAAGCCGGCCGGCGGATAGGCGCGGATGCTGCGGCGCCGATCGATCTCGGCGTGCGTCACCGCGGCGTCCTCCAAATGGGTGCTGGAGGCCAAGTCCTCGAAGACCGTGTCGTAGTAGGCGCGAACGTGGGAGACCGTCTGGTCGAGCGCCACGTGAAGCACCTGGCCACCGCGCAGCAGCTCGTCCAGCGCGACGCACACCAGGAACGAGGACTTGCCCATGCCGTGGCCCGCCAGGACCACGCCCAAGTTGCCGATGCCGAGGCCCCCGTGGAGCCCCTTCTCCAGTAGCCGCAACGGGCTGCGGGCGTTCAGGAACTTCCGATACATGCGTCCCCCTGGCTGGGAGTGGAACCGACTGACGCCGGTCTAGTCGTCCTCGCCCTTGACCCGGGTCCGGTACTTCTCGATCAGCTCTTGCTGAACTTCCGAGGGAGCGGGCAGGTAGCGGGCAAACTCCATGGTGAACTCGGCCTTGCCCTGGGTCGTCGACCGCAGGTCCGTGGCGTAGCCGAACATGGCCGCCAGGGGCACCTCGGCGTCGACCCGGCAGAAGCCGTCTTCCTCCGTGGTCCCGATCACCGTACCACGACGCTGCATGATCGTCTTCAAGAGAGCGCCCTGGAATTCGGAGGGGCCTTCCACCGAGAGCTTCATCACCGGCTCGAGGATGATCGGCTTGGCCTTGCCGTACACGTCGCGGAAGGCCCCGCGAGCGGCGGCCTGGAAGGCCATCTCCGAGGAGTCCACCGAGTGCGACTGGCCGTCGTTGATGCATACCCGCAGGCCCAGCACCGGGAACCCGATCAGGCGGCCCTTGTCGAGCGAGCTGCGGAAGCCCTTCTCCACCGCCGGGATGTACTCCGTGGGGATCGCGCCGCCGCGGATCTCGTTGAGGAACTCGAACTCCTCGTCCCCCTCCGGGATCGGCTCCACGTAGCCGGCCACGCGGCCGTACTGGCCCGAACCGCCGGTCTGCTTCTTGTGGGTGTAGTTGAACTCGGCCCGCTGAGAGATGGTCTCGCGGTAGGCCACCTGGGGCTGGCCGGTCTCCACCTCGCAGTTGTACTCGCGGCCCATGCGCTGGACGTACACATCGAGGTGCAGCTCGCCCATGCCCGAGATCACGGTCTCGCCGCTCTCGTCGTCCACACCCGCGTGGAAGGTCGGATCCTCGCGCACGAAGCGCCCGAGGGCCTTCGACATGTTGTCCTGGGCCTTCTGGTCCTTGGGCTTGATCGAGAGCGAGATCACCGGCTTCGGGATGTGCATCGAGGTCATGGCCACCTGCACGGTCTCGTCGCAGAAGGTGTCGCCCGAAGCGCAGTCGATGCCGAACAGCGCCACGATGTCGCCGGCGGAGGATTCGGTGATGTCCTCCATGTCGCTGGCGTGCATGCGGATCAGGCGGCCGACCTTGTGCTTCTTCCGGGTCCGCTGGTTGATGATGGTGCCGCCCTTCTTGAGCCGGCCCTGGTACACGCGCACGTAGGTCAGCTGGCCGTAGCGGCCGTCCTCCAGCTTGAAGGCCAGCGCCACCAGCGGCTTGTTCGAGTCGCTCTCCACCGTGATCTCGGCCTCGTCGTTGGACAGGTCGAGACCGGTGTTGGTCACCTCGCCGGGATGGGGCAGGTAGCGGTTCACCGCATCCAGAAGCCTCTGGACGCCCTTGTTCTTGTAGGCCGAACCCAGGTAGACGGGCGTCAGCTCCATCGAGAGCGTGCCGGACTTGATGGCCGCGTGGATCATCTCCTCGCTGACGTTCTCCTCGAGGATGGCCTCCATCAGCTCGTCCGAGAACATGGACACGGCGTCCAGCATCTTCTCGCGGGCGGTCTCGGCCTCCTCCAGCCGCTCGGCCGGGATCTCCTTCTCGACCACGTGCTCGCCGTTGTCGCCTTCGAAGTAGTAGGCCTTCATGGTGACCAGATCGATCAGACCCTCGAGATCGGCCTCCAGCCCGATCGGCAGCTGCATCATCACGGCGTTGTGGCCGAGCTTCTCGCGCAGCTGTTCCGTCACCTTCTGCGGGTTGGCGCCGGAGCGGTCGAGCTTGTTGATGAAGGCCAGCCGCGGCACGCGGTAGCGCTTCATCTGGCGGTCGACGGTCATGGACTGCGACTGCACGCCCGCCACGCCGCACAGGATCAGAACCGCGCCGTCCAGCACGCGCAGCGCGCGCTCGACCTCGACGGTGAAGTCCACGTGGCCGGGCGTGTCGATGATGTTGATGTGGTGGTCGTTCCAGACGCAGTGGGTCGCGGCGGACTGGATCGTGATGCCGCGCTCGCGCTCCAGATCCATGGAGTCCATGGTGGCGCCGACCTCGTCCTTGCCCTTCACCTCGTGAATGGCGTGGATGCGCCCCGTGTAGAAGAGCACGCGCTCCGTCAGCGTGGTCTTTCCGGAATCGATGTGGGCACTGATGCCGATGTTCCGGATCTTCGAGAGCTCGGCCGTCATGATCGCCTCGCTTCCCCCAACTCGTTCAGTGGGGGCTGCCCTCGGCCATGCGACCGGGGCGGATTCACATTCACCAATCTTCAGTATGTGGGGGTGAGACTCCGGGCGTCTCTTGTGGGCCGGCAGGGTAGCGGGATGCATCGCTCCCGGCGACCCCCTGCACGCCGCTGGAGACGGACCGACCCGACCATCCCCGCAGGGAAACCGGTGCGGGCTCCCTGCCCCTTTTCCCTTTCTTGTCTACCCCCGCTCCCTCGGTTCCGACGCCAGACCTTCGGCGCGCGGTGCGCAGAAGTTGAGCGCAGGCCCGCGATTTTCAAGGGCCGAAGTCCATGGACCCGGTTTCTTCACCGAAACAGAAACCGCGCGGACGCCGCCATGTGATGCCGCTCGGCCTCCGCGGTGTACGCGTGCTCCGGGCCCCAGACGCAGGCGTGCCGCGCGGCGCAGCGCTCGGCGCAGCCGGAGGTGTGGCGGCGAGTAGAAGCGCACGCCGCCACGTCGAACGGGCCGTCGCCGACCGCCCCGCCCGGGCAGGCGGCCACGCAGGGGGCCGCGCAGTCGGCGCAGAGCGACGCCGGGGGGTCGGCCGCGGGTCCGAATTGTGGGGCTTCGGTCAGGACCACGACCCGGAAGGCCACCCACGGCCCGAACTCGGGGTGAAGCGCCAGCCCGAGCCGGCTCGGCGCCGCCAGGCCGGCGGCCTCCGCCAGGGCGATGAAGTCGGCGAACTCGCCGCCGTGCTGCTCGAAGGAGAAGAGCGCGCGGCTGGGCGTCCCGGCGTCCGTCCAGACGCGAGCGACGGCGTCGGCCACACGCCGCGTCAGACGGTCGACCGGGTCGGGGCCGCCGTCGCGCCACTCGGGGGCCGCCTGGACGGCCGCGAAGAAGGGCCGGCCGCCGGTGGCCAACACGCGGGCGGAGCGAGCGTCCGGCGCCAGCTTTTCGGCGCGCCAGGCAGGGGGCACGAGAGAGTCGTAGGCTGCGCGCGGGAGGCTGCCTCCGGCGTTGAAACCGGCGTCCCGCGCGAACGCGGGCAGTGCGGGATCAGCCGAAGCGCGCACCGGATGCAATCTCCACCTCGGCGGCGGGGAGCTTCTTGCCGTCGCCCACGCGCAGCTTGGCCACGCGCAGCTCGCCGCCCGCGAGGCCGATGCGCAGGCCCGCGTCCGAGAGGCCCAGCACGCGGCCCGGCTCCGCGGCGCCGTCGCCCGCCGCCAGGCTGGCGCCGTAGAGACGCACAGGGGTCCCCTCCAGCACGCACCAAGCGCCCGGCTGCGGATCGCAGCCGCGCACCTGACGGTCCAGCTCCGCGGCCGGACGCGACCAGTCGATGCGCGCGTCCTCCTCGGTGACCAGGCCCTGAAAGCTGGCGCCCGCTTCGGTCTGGGGCGTGAACGTGGCCGTGCCCGCGGCCACCGCTTCCACGGCCTCCACCATGGCTTCGACGCCCGCCGGGTAGATCTTGTCGAAGTAGAGCGAGGCCGCGGTGTCGGTGGGGGCGATCGGGATCCCGCCCCGCTGCACCACGATCGGGCCGGTGTCCACCCCCTCGTCGGGTTGGAACACCGTGACCCCCGTCTCCTGGGCCCCCAACATGACCGTCCACGGAATGGCGTTGCCACCGCGGAAGGCGGGCAGCAGCGACGGATGGAAGCACAGGCTCTTGTGCACCGGGGCGTCGACGATCTCGGGCGGCAGGATCACCGTGGTGAAGGGCAGCACGTTCAGCTCCGCGCCCAGCTCCAGATACTCGGCCACGCGCTCGGGCCGCGCCTGGCCCTGGCGTCGAAACGACTTGTGGCGCAGCAGCCGCCAGCCGCGCTCCTCAGCCTCGGCGGCCAGCGGATCGGGGCGCCCGCGGTCGGGCGGTACGTAGACCCCCACGATTTCGTGGCCGGCGTCGGCCAATCGCAGCGTGACGTCCCGCCCAAACGGGGCCTGACCGAAGATCGCGATTCGCAGTCCCATAGCGGGCACGGTACCACGATCGCTGACGACGCAGAGTCGGGCCGGCCCTGGAGCTGGGACGTCGCGGGCGCGGGCAGGGAGCTGCGGCGAATGGCTCGCCGCGGACGCTCCGTCTCGCTTGTGCCATAGAGCCAAGGGGAGATCGCGCTCCGATCGGTCTCGGTGGAGGCTGCGCTTGATTTCGCCTCCGCTCCCCTCCCCGCGCCCGCTCGCGCGGTGCAAGGTCGGCGGTCCTGTCCCAGGCTCGCCGCTAGCGAACCCGGGATCGATCCCCCACGCGGCCCAGTGGACGGGCGGGGGTGCCGGCGACGAAGGTGTGCGGCGGGACGGACTCCAGCAGCACCGAGCGGGTTCCGAGCACGCTGTGGGCCCCCATCTCGACGCCGCGCAGCACCGTGGCGTCGGATGTGATCCAGGCGCAGTCCCCGATCCGGACCGGCGCCCTGCGCTCGGGGCGTTCGGCGTCCAGGTCGTGCTGGTCCGCGTCGTAGATCCGGCTGCCGGGGCCGACCCAGGCGCGCCGGCCCAACGTGACCTCCAGCTTGGCGCTCACCTGGCAGGCGTTCAGAAAGCACTCGGGCCCGACGGTGAGCCGCGCGCCGTCGTAAACGATCAGGTGGACCGGGCCCCGATCCGAGCGCAGCCAGGTGCCGGCGCCCACCGTTAGCTGTCCGCCCGGCCCCACGTCGAAGACCACTCCGTCGCGGCGCCGTTCGGTGACGGCGCCCGCCTCGATCGTGACCCGCGCGCCCGGCGCCAGGTCGAAGCGGGCGTGGGCGAAGTTGGTGCTGGCCCCGGGTTCGAGCACGAGGCCCGGATGGCGACGGCGCAGGCGCCAGAGACGGAGGCGATCGAGGAGCTGGAGGGCCCGCAGCCGGAGGCGGTCCGCCGTGCGGCTCACCGTTTGGGCGGCGCTTGGCCTTCCTTCAGGCGGAACGTGATGAAGCCGTGGGTGGGGTCGTAGGGCGAAAGCCCGACCGTGACGCGGTCGCCGGGAATGACCCGAATGCGGAAACGACGCATGCGACCGGACAACTGAGCCGTCACGGTCTGACCGCTCTCCAGCGAGATCTGGTAGCGACCGCCACCCAGGATCTTGTCCACGCTGCCTGTCGCCTCGATCAGGTCGTCTCGCGCCAAAAGGCGTCCTCCGGATCACCGTTCGGCGCGCACCCTAGCACGAGTCGTACCCTCGGTCACTCGGCCCGGAAGCGGCGCAAGAGTCGTCCTGCTAGCTTTCCCGGCCGCGCGGAGAGGTGCCGGAGTCCGGTTGAACGGGCCTGACTCGAAATCAGGTGAATGGCTTGCCATTCCGTGGGTTCGAATCCCACCCTCTCCGCCACCCCTCGCTCCGACCGCTCCTCCCCGCGGGCCCCAAGTCCCGGTCGGTCCTTCGCCGAAACGGGCGAGGCCCCGAGACGCGAACGTCTCGAGGCCTCGGTGGGTGTGGACGCCGGGCCGTCCGATCTAGCGGCGCCACCCACTCAGCTTCTTCTCGATCTGCTGCACGCGCTGCTTCACATAGGCCACGACCTTGTGAGTGGCGTGAACGGCCTGGTCGATGGA
>JAKSBN010000026.1 GCA_022361175.1 Pseudomonadota bacterium
GCACTGGTGGAGCAACCACTTGAGATCCGTCGCTCGGGTGCGGATGGGCGCATCCCAGTACGTCCGGACCACCTCGGCTTCGGCCGCCCACAGCGGCGCGTTCGCCTCGACCAGTCGCACGAGTCCCGCGGCCACCATGCCTTCTCCCTCCGGCGTTGCCCTCAATGCGCTACAGACTGGATTGTGCGCGAGAACGCGTCAAGCGCACGATAGAATTCCCCAGCTGAACCCGGGGTGTCCCCCAGCCAGGAACCCCACCCGACCCTGGAGCGACAGACGCGTGGAGCAGAAGCGAGAGCTGTGATCGAGTCGTTCCGACCGGACGAAGATGGGATGAGGGACGGAGGTGGGATGAGTTCGCACTGCCGCGGTGACCACGCCGAGGCCGAGCACGGGGCCGCGCTGGTGCACGCGGCCCAACTGGCGTGGAATCGGGCGCCGAAGACCTGCCGGTGGCCGCAGGCCGATGCCAATCCCCCCCCTCTCGCAGACGCTTGGCCCGCGACGGGCGAGAGCGGGGCGGGCAGCTGCGCCAGCTACCACGGGCTGTATCCGCTGTTGCGCGTGTTGGGGCTGGCGGCCACTCCGGACCGGCACGCCGCCTTCTACGCGGATGCCCTGGGGGCGCTGGCCGGGAGCGGCGAGCACCGCCGCGTGTTGATCTCCGGCACGGCGGATTCCGGGATGCTGGAGCACGTCCTGCGGGCCTACCGAGCCGTGGGCACCGCTCCGGTCGTGACCGCCCTCGACCTGTGTCCCACGCCGGGCCTTCTCTGCCAGTGCTACGCCGAGCGCGTGGGTGCAGCGATCCAGACCGCGGTCGGCGACGCCCTCACCTGGAAACCAGACCGCCCCTACGACGTGGTAACGACTCACTCGTTCATCGCCAAGTTCGCGCCAGCCGCCCATCGTGAGCTCTTCGCGCGCTGGCGGGCGCTGCTGCGCACCGGCGGTCGACTGGTGACCACCACGCGGATCGATCCTGAGGAGCGCAACCCGGGTTTCTCACCCGAGCGAGCGGAGGCCTTCGCGGACACCGTCTGCCAAGCCCTGGCGCCCGAGGTGGAACGGCTGGGCATCGACCCCGCCGCGGTGCGGCCCATCGCGCGCGCCCACTGCCGTGGGATCCGCAGTCATGCGGTGCGCTCCGAACAGGATCTGCGCGCCGGGCTCGAAGCCGCGGGGTTCGCCATCGAGCGGCTGGATCTGGTGGTGCACCGGGGCCATGTCAAAGCGGGGAGCTCCGGCGCGGGGACGCACCGGACGGCGACGTATGCCGATTTCGTGGCGCGCGCTCGCTAGGCGACCCCGTTGGCAGGTGTCGCCGCCGGTTGCGGGCCGCGAATCGGGGCGAGACGTCCTGGCCGATGCGGCCGGCACGGAGCTCTGGTTCTCCTCGGACGACGCCCCCCTGCGCCCGGCGCCCGAGGCCTTCGCGACGGCCCTGTTCGTGCCCGCGCTCGACGCCAGAGCGCGAATCGAGCTGGATGCCCCGTTGGACGAGGAGTGGCTCGCGAGGACGAACGAACTGCTGCCGATCTTGCGCGAGTTCTGGGGCTACCGCGGACGCCACCCGCTGCGCGGTGCCACTGCGACCACGGCCGCCGCCCAGCGTCACCCCGGCGTGGGGCTCTGCTTCACCGGCGGCGTCGACTCATTCTACGCGCTTCTGCGCGAGCCGAACCCCGTCGACGTGCTCGTGTACGTCGCCGGCTACGACATTCCGCTGGAGGACGCGGTGCGCCAGGAGGCCTACGAGCGTTCCCTGGCCGAGATCGCCGACCGCACTGGTAAGAAGGCGATCGTCGTGCGCACCAATCTCCGCACCCATCCGCTCTTTGCCCGCTCGAACTGGGAACGGACCCACGGTGCCGCCCTGGCTGCCGTGGGGCACGCCCTCTCGGACACGATCGGCACCCTGCGGATCCCGGCCACCTGGCCCTATCGCGATCCGCGGCCCTGGGGCTCGAGCTTCCGCACCGACCCGCTCTGGTCGAGCCGCACTCTCGGCGTGGAACACGGGGACGCGAGCCTGTCGCGCCGCGACAAGATCCCGATCCTGGCGGACGAGCCCCTCGTTCGTCAGCACCTACGGGTTTGTTGGGAAAACCGCTCCGCTACGGGCAACTGCTCCGAGTGCGGGAAATGCCTGCGCACCATGGTCGGGCTGGCCGCCTGCGGGGCCCTCGAAGCCTGCGAGACTTTCGACCGATCGATCTCCCTGGAAGAGCGTCTGGACGCGCTCGAGTCCGTTCCGAGACACCTCCTCCTCTCCTGGTGGACGACCCACGGCCGCCTGCCGGGCGGATCGCTGCGGGACGCCATCGGCCGCCTGCTGACCCGCAGCGAGACCTCGACCCGCTCGTAGCACTCCTGGGAGCCGAGCGACCGGTTCGTTAGAGTCTCGTGGCGAGCCGCTCTTCGGAGCCTCCACTGCGGAGCCGCCGCGAGGCCAGTGAATCATCTTCCCGCCGCGATCATGGATCGATTCGATGCGCTCGAGCAGGTCATCAAGACCGTCGCTCGCGACAAGCGCATCTACTACGTCGCCAACCCCGGCAACTGGGGCGACGGCCTGATTCGCCACGGCACCCTGCGCTTCTTCGAGGAGCGCGGCATCGCGGTGACCGAGGAGATCGTCCGCGACCTCTACGCGTCGCCTTGGTTCCGCCCCAATCACCGGCGCAGCTGGCTCAAGCGACTCCGAAAGCGGGACTGGCGGAGCGGCCCCATGAAGTTCGCCGGAGTCAAGAAGAGCCAGAGCGTTCTGGTCTTCGGCGGTGGGGGCGCGTGGTGCCGCTTCTGGGATCACCGCCGGCCGCTCGCCAAGCTCTGCCGCCACTTCAGCGCCACCGTCGTGCTGCCTTCCACCTTCGAGTTCGAGCCCGTGGCCCCGGCGTTGACGCTCTTCCGACGCGATCGTCGGGAGAGCCGGCGTATCGTTCCGAGCTCCCATTTCTGCGACGACATGGCGTTCTATCTGGGACCCCGGCCCGCCGCGCCCGGCAGCGGACCGGGCTACTTCTTCCGCACCGACGCGGAGAGCGCCGGCCGCATCGCGCTGCCGGAAGAGAACCGCGACCTCAGCCACGAGAACGACTATCTGGCGCCCCTGGACGGCTTCATGAACGCCCTGGCGCCCTTCGCCTCCATCCACACCGACCGCCTCCACGTGGCGATCGCTGCCTGCCTGATGGAGAAAGAGCTCCATCTCTATCCCGGCGGCTACTTCAAGAACCGGGCCGTCTTCGAATCGAGCATCGCAGACAACTTCCCGAACGCGTACTTCCACGCCGACGCCACGGAGCTGCAGGACGCTTCCTAGGCCAACGAGCGGAGTCGAACGAGCCAACGCCCGTCCAAGACAACCGACTCCGCGCTGCCCGCGAATGCGATCCGTCGGCTACTGCACGTTTGGCGCGAGGAAGCTCAGCATGTGCGTCAGCGACTCGCGCAGAGGACCGGAGACGCGAAGCTTCTGCTCGTCAGCGATCTCCTCGTAGCTGCGGTCCTTGAACACGCTCCACCACTCGACGGGATGAGAGACGCTGTAGAGCACGGCATCGCCCCCGTCGACGATCAGCAAGCTGACGTGTGCCGCGACAAGGCGTTGCGGCGGGTCGATCGTGATGTAGCGGAGTGACTTCCCCTTCCATCGGGGAGCCTCGCCGAAGAGCCGCCAACCCTTGTGCCCGGTGAAACGTTCGAGAGCCGCAACCCTCGCGTGCAGGACGGCGTCGACTCGATGTCGATCGGCCAGCTCGCGAAAAGTATGCTCGGCGGCGATTTTCCAGGTCTGCGTGGTTTCCCCGGTAGCGGGGTCGTGCGTCCCCCCCATGCGCTCGGACAGTGGCGTCCACACGGAGAGATACGTCTTTGAGTCAACGACGCCGAAGCCGGCGTCCAGCAGGAAGTCGCTGATCGTACGCTCCACGAGTGCACGAACCTCATCGCGACGCTCTACGGAAGCCGGAAGCGAGACGGGAGCCAGGCCGATCACCTGTACCCGATCGAGGAACTCGGCGCGCGGGATCTCGAACGGATCGAACTCAGCGTGCGCTGCGCTGGCGACCAGCGCGGCCAGAGTGCCCGCAACCAACGCGAGCGCACTGGCGCTCACCGTCCCCCACCTTCCGTCGCTAGCTCGTCCAGATACCCGCGCAGAATTGGAGCATCCGGCGCCCCGGGCTCGAGCTCGAGGTAGCGCTCCAGCGAGGTCGCGGCGAGAGCTCGCGCGCTCTGCGCCCGCGCCACCAGGCCGAGTTCTCGATGGGCGGCTGCCAACGTGGGATCTAGTTCGACCGCCCGAGCGAAAGCGGCGGCGGCCGCCTCGAGCGCCCCGGGCTCGCGACGCATGAGCCGGTACCAGCGTCCGAGCCGCAGCTGGAGGCCGGGGTGATCCGCATCGAACGCCAACATTCGATCGATGGCTCCCCGGGCCGAGGCCACGCGGCCAATCGTGAGATCCATGTCGACGTTCGCGAGCACGGCGTCTCGAGCCGCTGCAAGAAACCGCGTCTGCGAACGCCGCCCGCCCTTGCTGGCGTCGACTGGCTTCGCCATGAGCTGCCGGTAGTGTTCGATCCGCTCGTCCAACTTCGGGTGACTCGCGTAGGCGTTGGGGTCATCGGTCGGATCTCGCTCGTCCTCGGTCTTCAGCTGCTCGAAGACCTCGATGGCTGCAGCCCCCGCGTAACCCGCCGCCGTCGAGGCCTCGAACCCCAAGCGATCGGCCTCGAGCTCGAGGGCTTGCGAGTACCCCTGGAGCTGCACCGCGAAGATGCGATCGAAGTCGCCCGAAGAGGCTCCCTCTCTCAACTCGCGAGTCATCGCCAGTGGTGGCATGAGCACACTGAACACAACGATCGCCTGCTTCCTCAGCCGCTCGACCTCCAGACGCTCGAGCAGGCTGTGGCGGCGCACGAAGTGCACGAGTTCGTGTCCGAGCACGGCGGCCAGCTGCGCTTCGTCGTTCATGCGGGCCAACATGCCACTGGTCAAGTAGATGGAGCCATTGGGGAGCACGAAAGCGGTCAGGAACGGAGACCGGATCAGGCGCAAGCGAATCTCCAGATCGCTGGAAGCTCCCAGATGCGTCAAGAGGTGCCGTGCCACACCCCGCAAGTAGTCTTCCAGCGACGCATCGCGCAGCAGTAGCTCCGCACTCTCGATGGCCTGGTCGTACCGGTTCGATGCTCCCCAGAGATCCCGTTCCAGCGCAGACTGCGCACTGGGCACAGGATTGGCCACGAGCGGGTCCACTTTGGGGGACACGCACGCCAGCGTTGCCCCGAGGAACAGCGTGAGCACGAGAACGCGTCGCATGTCGCATGCTGACATGACGAGTCGCGATCGGGCAAGCGCACGCGGTCCCCGCCTCGTGGTAGGTTGGGTCGCCCGAGGTGACGGCCCCGAAGGGAGTAGGAGAGTGACAAGTTCTCTTGCATGCGGAGACGCGCTGCGGTGTCACGGGCGCGTGCTGGGGCGGCTCTCGATCTTGGGGTTGCTCGCGCTGGGCTGCCAGACGGATTTCTATCCGGCGTTCCGCACAGGCACCGCCGACGAGTTCCGGTCGCGAGTCCAGAAGCTCTGCGTCCTCCACGCAACGGGTGAGGTCGCGACCGAGGGTTGGCGAGACCACGTGGGGGGACTCGAAACAGCCATCGCGCACAAGCTGCGCGACGCCGGCTTCGAAGTCGCCTCGCCACCCGACGTCGCGACAGCATTGAACCGATTCCGCGGCGTCCATCCCGGTCCCTACGACACGCACACCGGGGACATCCGCCCAGAAGACCGAGAAGCCGACCGGGTCGAATGGGCGCGGTGGCTCGCAAGGGAACTCGGCTGCGAAGCGCGCGTGGAGTCCCATGTGGCCATCGTCGCAGCAGCCGTGTCCAACGGCACCGCGCACTGGGACGGTCAAACCCAGGGCTTCATCGCCACGGGAGACGGCACCA
>JAKSBN010000368.1 GCA_022361175.1 Pseudomonadota bacterium
CGGGGGGCTTCAAGTTGCGGGTGCTCCTGGCCCAGGTGCTGGCGGCGGCCCCCGACGTCCTGCTGCTGGACGAGCCCACCAACCACCTGGACATCCTGTCCATCCGCTGGTTGGAGAAGTTCCTGGAGGAGTTCGCAGGGGCCGCCCTGATCGTCTCCCACGACCACCGCTTCCTGGACAACGTGGCCACGTCGATCGCCGACGTGGACTACGCCACGGTCAAGGTCTATCCGGGCAACTACCAGGACTTCGTGCGCGCCAAGCGGGAGGAGCGCGAACGCCGCGAGCGCGAGATCGAGAAACGCGAGGCCCAGATCGCCGAGCAGAAGGCCTTCGTGGAGCGCTTCCGGGCCAAGGCCAGCAAGGCCCGCCAGGCCCAGAGCAAGCTCAAGGCCATCGATCGCATCGAAATCGAGTCGCTGCCTCAGAGCTCGCGGCGCTATCCCCGTTTTCGCTTCCAGCAGCGGCGCCCCAGCGGCCGACGCGTGGTGGAAGTCGAGGGCATCGCGAAGCGCTACGGCGACACGCCCGTGTTGGAGGACGTGTCGCTCACGGTCCGGCGCGGCGAGCGCATCGCCATCATCGGTCCCAACGGCATCGGCAAGTCGACGCTCCTGAAGGTGCTGATGGGCGAGGTGACCCCCGACGCGGGCAGCGTCGAGTGGGGCTACGAGACCCACCCCGGCTACGTGGCCCAGGACCACAAGGCGCAGATCGGCGGCGGACGCCAGACGCTCGAGCATTGGCTGGGCCACGTCTGCCCCCAGGAGTCCATCGGCTTCGTGCGGGGCCACCTGGCCGCCGTGCTCTTCTCCGGCGACGAGGTGGAGAAAAAGCTCGAAGCCCTGTCCGGCGGCGAGGCGGCGCGGCTGATGTTCGCGCGGCACATGGTCGAGAAGCCCAACATCCTGGTGCTGGACGAGCCCACCAATCACCTGGACCTGGAGGCGATCGAAGCACTCGTGGTGGCGCTACGCGCCTTCGAGGGGACCCTGCTCTTCGTCTCCCACGACCGCTGGTTCGTGGGGCAGCTGGCGACGCGCGTTCTCGAGATCACGCCCGACGGCATCAACGACTTCCCCGGCAGCTATGACGAGTACCTGGCCCGCTGCGGCGACGACCACCTCGACCGTCAGGCGGTCCTGCAGAAGGCGCGCGCCTCCAAGCGCGAAACCAAGAGCGCGAAGTCCGAGCCGCACAAGCGCCAGGGGCCCTCCCCCGCCCGCCGCCGCAAGCAGCTGGAGGCGCAGCTGGAACAGGTGACCCAGGAAATCCAGGCCGCCGAGGGCCGGCTGGAAGAGCTGAACGCGCTTTTCTGTGCGCCGGACTTCGGGAGTACGCCTCCGGCCGAGCGGGCGGCTCTGGAGGCCGAGCACCGGATGCAGACGGAGCAGGTCCGCGTGGGCATGGAGACCTGGGAAGCGGTGGAAGGCGAGCTGGAGGCCCTCTCGCGCAGCGCGGAGTAACGCCCCTGGCAGCCTCGGCGGCGAGCCCGCAAGCTGTCGCCATGACCGAGGAGCTTCCGCCCATCGCCTCGCTGCGGGCATTCGCCCGGGCGGCCAAGACGCTCAGCTTCAAGAGCGCGGCCGAAGAGCTCCACGTATCGCCGTCGGCCCTGAGCCGCCAGATCCAGGCCGTGGAGCAGCACCTGGGCGTCACGCTGTTTCGGCGGCTCAACCCGGGACTGGAGTTGACCGACGCGGGCCACCGCTACCTCGAAACCGTCGAGCAGGTGCTGAGGGACTTGCGCGCCGCGCAGCAAGCGCTCGGTGCGCCGCGCACCGGGGCACTGCGCGTGAGCTCGCTGGCGTCGTTCACGGCGAAGTGGTTGGTGCCGCATCGGGCCGAGTTCGAGGCGGCGTGTCCGGGAGTCGAGCTGGAGATCGAAGCCACGCTCGAGTACGCCGACTTCGAACGCGACCCGGTGGACGTGGCGATCCGCTTCGGCACCGGTCCGTGGGAAGGGCTCCACAGCGAGCCGCTCCTCGACTTGGACTTCTTTCCGGTCTGCAGTCCCGCGGCGCCCAAGGGCGATCCGCCGCTCACGCGCATCCCCGAGCTGGCGGCGCACACTTGGATTCACCTGAGCCAACTTCCCCACGCCTGGCGCGAATGGGTCGCTGCCACGGGGCATCCGGCGCTCCGCAGTGCCCGGGAGGTCGTCTACGACCACGTGGACATCGCGTTGAGCGCAGCGGCCGCCGGCCAGGGCGTGGCGCTCTCCAGTCGCATCTTGTGCGGCGCGGAGCTGGCGGACGGGCGGCTCTGCCGCCCCTTCGAAGACGTCGTGCGGGCGCGCGAGACGTATCACCTGGTCTGCCGGCCCGAGGGCCTGGACGACCCGCGCATCGCCGCGTTTCGCGACTGGCTGGTGGAGGCCCTCTCCGCCTAGAAGCCGTTGCGCGGGGCGCAAGCGCACGTGCGGAGAAATCGTTTGCTCCGGCGCGACCGGTCTTTAGCTTCTGGTGCATGCGACAACTCACCTGTACCGGACCGAAAGAGATCGAATGGCGAGACGTGCCGGAGCCGACGCTCGAAGGCGACGGCGAGGCGTTGGTGCGGCCGTTGGCGGTGGCGCGCTGCGAACTGGATCCGCTGCTCGTCTCCGGTCTGATTCCCCAGCGCGGGCCCTTTGCGCTCGGCCACGAGGGCGTGGCGGAGATCGTCGCGCTCGGCGACGGCGTGCGCGGCCTCGAGGTGGGGCAGCGCGCCGTGGTGGCGTTCCAGGTGAGCTGCGGTCACTGCGGCACCTGCGGCGTCGGCCACAGCGCCAACTGCGACGCCTACCCCGTGCTCTCGGATTACGGGATGCAGCCCCTCTCGGGCGTCGAGTACGGCGGGTTCCTGTCGGACCTGGTGCGCGTTCCCCACGCGGAGGCCATGCTGCAGCCGGTGCCGGAGGGCCTCGACCCGGTGGCCCTGGCCAGCGTCTCGGACAACGTGCTGGACGGCTACCGCAGCGTCGCTGGCCATCTGGCCCGAGCGCCCGGATCCGACGTGCTCTTCGTCTGCCACGGAGGGCCCAGCATCGCCCTGTACGGCGCGCAGACTGCGCTGGCGCTGGGGGCGGGTCGGGTCGACTTCGCCAGCGATCGACCGGACGTCCTGACGCTGGCGGAGAAGCTCGGCGCCAGGCCCGTGGAGACGGACTTCAGTCGACGTCAGGGCCGCTATCCCATCGTCGTCGACTGCGGCATTCGTCGCGAGGGACTGCACTACGCCCTGGGCTCGACGGCGCCGGAGGGCGTGTGCCAAGGCGTGGCCTACTACCCCACTCCTCTGGTGCCCGTGCCCCTCGGCAAGCTCTACACCCTGGGCATCCAGTTCCACATCGGCCGCGCCCACGCGGTCTCTCTGCTGCCCGAGGTCATGCCGCTGGTCGCCTCCGGCCGACTGCAGCCCGGGGCCGTGACCACGCGCGTCGCCGACTGGGAAGAGGCCCCGGCAGCCTATCTGGAAGAGAGCATCAAGCTGGTGGTGCAGCGTCCCGCCTAGGAGTCTTGGGGCAGGCTCCCAGTTGGCGTAACGTCCGCGCGTGCGCGGCCGAGTTCGGGACGCTCGATGAGAGGGCTTCACGCGGGTCTCCTGGCCCTGGGCGCCGTTGCCTTCGCGGCCATGCTGCGCTCGGTCGGATGGGACGCCTTGCTGACCGAGGCCCAGCGGCTGGGCGCGGGGGTGCTCTTGGTCGTGGTCTTCGGAGGCCTCGAACTGGCGCTGCACACGCTGGCTTGGCGCGTCTGCCTCACGCCGACTTCCCGGCCCCGATTTCGCGACCTCTGGGGTCCTTACCTGGTGGCCAACGCCCTCAACTCCGTGACCCCCACGGCGACGGTGGGCGGCGAGGTGGTGCGGGCGACACTGCTTCCGGAGTCCGTCTCGCGACGCGAAGCCATCGCCGCGCTGGCCCTCGATCGTCTGGCCCACGCGCGGGCCGATGCCCTCTTGGCCCTGCCCGGCCTGGCCTACTTGGCGTTGGCGCCGGGCCTGGACGCGGTGTGGCGAGTGGGGTTGGTCGGCGCCGTCGGTGCCGTGGCCGTCGGGATCTTGATCTTCGGCTGGCTGCAGCGACGCGGACGCCTGCTGTCGCTGGCGGCGGCCCATCCGTGGTTCGCGCGCGTGGTGGGCCGCGCCGCCGTCCACACGGCGGAGGGCGTGGATGCGCACTTGGCCGAGGCGCACGCGACCCGCACGCCGGCCCTCTGGGCTTCGGTCGCGCTCCACGGGTTGGGCAACGCCATGGTGGCGGCCCAGATCGCCGTGGTTCTCGGTTTCGCGGGGCGCGAGGTGGCACCGGCGGCGGTGCTCCAGATCTTCGTGGTCGTGACGGCGCTGGACTTGGCGTCCTTCTTCGTGCCGGCGCGTCTCGGAGCCCTGGAAGGAGCGCGGGTGCTGGCGTTGGCGACCGTGGGACTGTCGGCCAGCTTGGGGCTGGTGCTGGCGCTGGCCCAGCGGCTCGATCAGCTCGCCTGGTCGGGTGCGGGCCTGGTGCTCTACTCCAAGCGTGTGGTCGAAGACGTGGGGACCGAGACCGAACTCGCCGCGACGGTGGGCGAGCTCCGCGCGGAGGAAGACTGAGGTGCTCACGCGCCGGGCCTTCTTCGAGCGCTTGGTGGCCACTCCCGAGGCCCACCGGCTGCTGCTGGACTCGCTGGCCACGGGCGAAGCCGAGAGCGCCGTCGACTTGGATCGCTTCGCCGCACTGATCCCCGATGCCCGCCTGTCGCGCCAGGTCTACCGCCACTACGCCGAGGAGCAGAAGCACGCCCGCTGGCTGCGCGAGCGCGTGCGGGCCACCGGCCGCGAGCCGGCGCCCCTGCCCGCCGAACTCGACTACGAGCGCCTGTCGCAGGGAGAGGAGATCGGGCTTCCCCGCGAGCGCCTGGCCCGGAGCACGCCCCTGAGCGACGCCGAGCTGGTGCGCTTCTTCGCCGGCAGCAAGGCGGGCGAAGAGCGCGCGTGCAAGGAGATGGCGGGACTCATCGCCGCGCTCGACCACGACCCCGAGACCCGCGCGTTGCTGCGCGCGGTGCTCGACGACGAGGAGCGTCACGTGGCCTACGCCACCCTGGCGCTCTGGCGTCTGTGCGAGACGGCGGGGCGCCGCTCGGTGGTGCGGGAGCTGCGCCGCGCGCGGCGCGCAGAAGCCCGCGTCCACCGTCGGGTGAGCCTGGCGTTCAGTCGACGGCTGTTGGCGTTGCTGGGCGCGCCGGTCTGGGTCCGGTTCGGCGCGCGCGCGGCGCTGGAGCTGGGTTGCGCCGCGCGTCAGCTCTGGCCCGGCGGGCTCGACCGGGCCCGGATCGCCGATCCCATGCCGGTGCCGCCCCCGACCGAGGCGCCGCCCTCGGCGTGAGAGCCGGTTCGAGCGGTTTGCATCCAGAGCTGCCGGTCGCTTGCCGGTCGGCGCCCTCGCGATTCAATTCCGACGCCGAATGCGCCGAAACACGGGAGGTTCGGTCACGAAGAGGTACCCCCCGTGAACCTCACGCTGCTCTTGTGGATCTGGGTCGCCTTCAAGGGTTGGATGTGGGTGGACGCCTTCCAGCGCGGCGCCTCCACGTTCTGGCTGGTGGCGATTCCGATCGTCCCCTTCGCCGAAGTCGCCTACTACTTCGCGGTCCGTTCGCCGGGCGGCGGGCCGTGGCGGCGCCTCTTCGATCGGCCCGTCCCGACCGCGGAGATTCGCTACCGCTATCGCGAGAACCCCTGTCTCGAGAACGAGGTCTGGCTGGCGGGTCGGCTCTTGGACGAGGGCGAGTTCGGCGAAGCCGCCGAGCTCTACGCCAGCGCGCTCCGCCGCGACGAGGGCTATCTGCGGGCCCGCTACGGCCTCGGGCTGTGCCAGGCGAAACGCGGCGACTTCGAGGCTGCCGCCGTCACCTTCGCCCACGTGGTGGAGAGCGATCGCAGCTACGCGGACCACGGGGCCTGGCTCCGCTGGGCCGAGTCGCTCGCGCTGTCGGGGCAGCCTGAGCGCGCGACAGAGGTGTTGGAGGGACTGGTCCGCGCGGCGCCGCGTCTCGAACACACCCTCGCCTGGGCGCGCGCCTTGAAGGACGCAGGGCGCGGCGACGAAGCCCGGCGCGCCATCGAGCAGGCCCTCGACGACTACGAGCACGCACCGCGCCACGTGAAGCGGCTCGATCGCGAGCCGGCCCGCGATGCCAACAAGCTGTTGGGCGAGCTGGCGTAGCCACGCCTCGCGCCCGCGCACTCGCGGGGGTCTGCTAGCCTGCGCCCCATGCCGGCGCCCGCTCCGAGGCGGCCGCGGAATCCCGTCGAGCTTGCGGCGATGGTCGCCGGGGTGCTGCTGGTCGCGTTCGTCGTCTACCTGGCGGGGGCTCCCCACCAATCCGACGACTTCTGGTTCCACTTGGCCATGGGAGAGGCCTTCGCTTCGGCCGGCCCCTGGCTGGGCGCCGATCCGCTCCTCCACACCGCCCACCCGACCGATCCCGTCCCCCACGAGTGGCTGTTCGATGCGCTTCTGAGCGTGTTGGAATCCGGGGTCGGCCTCGGCGGCCTGCGGGTCGTCCACGCCGGGATCGCGGCGCTTGCGTTCTGGCTCGCGTGGGTCGTGCTGCGCGGGGCCCGCCTCGGCCGCTCGACCGCGGCCGCAGCGCTGGCCGTGTTCGCGGTCTTGGTCTGGTGGCGAATCTTCCAGCTGCGGCCCGAGCTGGTGACGATCCCGGCGACGCTGGCCTTCTACGCCGCGGCGCTGGCGCCCGACCGCCCGATCGGAACGCGCCGCTGGCTGGCCGTGGGCGCGCTGGTCGCACTATGGGCCAATGCGCACTCGGCCTTCCTGTTGGCGCCGCTGCTGCTCACGGCCGCCTGGATCGGACACGCCTTGGTGTGGGCTCTGGCGCGCGGACCCATGGCCGCGCCGGAGTTGGCCGCGCGCCACGGCCGGGCCGTCGCCGGCCTGACGACGGGGCTCGCCGTCGTCTGGCTCGGCAGCGGACTCAACCCGCGTGGCTTCGCCCAGCACACGACGTACTGGTCCCTGACCGAAGGGGCCGTCATGCCGGCACTCGACGATTGGCTGCCCCTCTCGCTCCTGCACTGGGTCGACTTCGGCGCGGCCATGGGGCCTCTCGAGTGGGCGTTGGCGCATGCCGTGCTCGCCGCGTTCCTCGGCACCGCCACCTGGGCCGGCATCGAGTTCCTGCGCCGCCGGGACGCCGCATCCCTGGAGCGCCTCCAGCTCCCCCTGCTGGGCGTCGCACTGGCGTCGTCCATCGCCATGGTGGTGGCCGTGCGGTTTCTGTGGCTGGGCCTCTTCCCGCTGCTCTTCGCGCTCTCCTGGGCTCCAGTGCGGGCGCGCGCGGACGCGCTGGGAGGGCGGATCGCCGCTGTCGTCGTCGCCTGGGCGCTGGTGCTGGCCTTCGCCACCGCCGGCCGCTACGCGGCCTTCGCGGTGCTGGACCCGCGGGCCTACACGGCCCTGCACTTCAGCGCCAGCAAGTACCAGCCGAGCGGCGTCGCGTTTCTGCAGCGCTGCGGCGTCCGCGGGCGGCTCTTCAACGCCTATCACCAGGGGGGCTTTGCCGCCTATTGGTTGGCGCCCGACCTGCGGACCTTCATCGACGGGCGCAACGAAGCCTACCCCCCGAGCGTCTACCGCGACTTCCAGCAGATCACGGCGCGCGCGTCGACGCCCGAGGGCGGCGATTGGCTCGACGTGCTGGAGGACCGCGGCGTGGACCTCTTCTTCGGGAGCGGACTGCCGCTGGGGTCCGACCCCGCCGGCGTGCGCGTCTCCACGACGCGCCACATGGACGGGGTCCCGGGCTGGACTTTGGTGTTCCGCTCCGTCGACGTGGCGCTCTACCTGCGGGCCAACGAACGCAACCGTGCGAACTTGGAGCGCGTCGCCGCGTGTTACCAGCGGGACGGCGTGCCGTTCGACCCCGCGGTCGGCTTCTCGCCGGCCCGCGTGGCGGAAGAAGCGCTGAGTTGGGGCGTGGAGAACGGAGTCCTACCGCTCCACTACGAGGCGTTGCGGCGCGCCGCCGACGGCGCCGAGGCCGCGCCGCGCCAGGCGGCGCTCAACCAGCTGGGACTCCTGCACGCGCTGCTCGGCGACGACGAGGGCCAGCGGCGCTTCGACGAACGCCTGGCCGGCGAGGTGCCCGGGGCGCGGCAACCGCGGCGACGCCTGGTGCTGGGGGCCCTGCGCCAGGACGAGCCCGAGCGCGCGGCGCGGGTCGCCGCCGGTCTGCAGCGGCTGGCGCCCCGAACCCCGCTCGACCGGGCACTGCCTCAGGCGGTTCGCGAGTACCGAGCCCTCCGCAGGCGGAACCCGAACGCGCCGTGGCGCGCGCGGGCAGCCGTCGATCGGTGGCCCGTACTCAGTCGCGAGGACGCGGTGCGCTGGCTGGCGGGCCGGTTTCGGGAACCGCCGCTGGCGCGGCGCTCAGCGGACGCGCCACCAGGGTCCTGAAGCGATCGCGCGGCACGGGCCGTCCGTCGGGCCCCACCACCGCGAACAGCAGGTGGTCGGGGGAGCGCGGCCGGAAGTAGGAAACCGCCACCGGAATCACGCCCGCCGCCAGCTCGCGTTCGGCCATCTGCACCTGCTGCGGCAGTCCGTTGCGGATCCGAATCGCCGGGACGCCACCGATCCGCAGCACCGCGTCGCCCGCCGCCGCCAGGTGGAAGCGGTAGCGGCCGGCGGCTTCGACGCGCAGGAAGCTCCGGTAGTGGCGGTGGGCCGGCGCCTCCGTCCCGCTCGCGGGTGCGGCCGCGGGCCACGGGGCGCCGCGCAGCTCGCCCTCCCGCGAACACGGACCGAACCGGGCCCAGTCCGTCGGCCGCTGGCCGGGCGGGCCGGGGACGCCATCGACGCAGTCGCTGGCGCCGCGGGTCAAGAGCCAGCCGCGGCGCCCGGCGCCGCGGAGCGTGAGGGCCTCCGGTTCGGTGGCCGCCACCGCCCGCACCCGGGCGCGCGGGTCACGCGTCCACAAGAGAGGCACCCCGCCGACCCCGTCCCAGACGTACACCAGCCGATCGCGGCTGTCCCCGGGCTCGATCGGACCGCGCGCGAACAGCACCGGCGCCTCGTAGTCCAGGTCGTTGCGGATCACGTCCCAGTAGGGGAGCGATCCGGACGCGCCGTTCACGGAGACCAGGGCGCGTTCGGGCTGGATCGCGTCCGCCAGCGCGTCGGCGGCCCGGTACACCCCCGCCGCGCCCTCGATCACGGTGTGGTAGCCGCGCGCCAGCACGGCGGTCTGGACGAGCTGCGCTGCCGCAATCACTCCCACCACCGCCACCAGCCGCGGACCGCGCACGATCCGCACCAGACCGACGGCGGCGACCACCAGCAACGGGGCGTGGGCCGGGAGGAGATACCGCGGTCCGTAGCGCGGGGGGAAGTCGAGCGCGCCGTAGGGCGCGTAGCCCAGCCAGAAAAGCGCGGCGAGCGCCGTGGCCAGCCCGACGAGCCGCCCTGTCGCCGGCCCCTCCGCCTCGTCCCGCCCCGGCAGCCACGCGAACAGCGCGAACACCGCCACGGCCGCGAACTGCAGGTACTCGAGCGAGCGCCGGCCCAGCGTGGTCGCCATGGCGAGTGGCTCCAGCTCGGGCCGGTCTCCGGCGGCGAAGCGCTGGTGTCCGAAGACCAGCGGGTCTCCGGTGGTGGCGGCGTTGTAGGCCGCGTACAGAACCAGCGCCGCCACCAGCGGCGCCAGCGCCATTCCCCCTTCCGCCAGCGCACGGCGCCACCCCGCGCGGCGCGCGACGAGGATCGCGAACGGCAGCAGGGCCAGGGCGATCAGCAACGCGTCCTGAGGTCGGGTCAGCACGCAGACGGCCAACGCGCCGGCGCCGACCCAGACGGCGGTGGTTCCCGGCCGCTCTCCCCGCTGCCACAGCGCCGCCACGGCCACCAGCGCCCCCAGTGCCACGAGCGGGTGCGAGTAGTAGGCGGCCCCGTTGAACAGAAAGAACGCGTTCGTCCCCAGGAGCGCGACGGCGACCCAGGCGGTTCGCGGGCCCGCCGCGCGCGCTGTGAGCGCACCCACCAGCGCCAGCAGCGCCAGCGCCAGCAGCGGGTTGATCAGAACCCCGAGCCCCACGCTCTCGCCCAGCGCCAGCACGGCGGGCCAGCCCGGCGGGTACTTCGAGTACATGCCGTCCGCGCCGCTCACCACGTGCATCGGCGCAAAGCGAACGGCGTCGGGTGCCGGCGGGTTCACCACGCGACCCGAGAGGAACGTGCGCGCCTGGTACAGGTAGGCGTACTCGTCGGCCGAGTGCGGAAACGCGGACAGACCCGCAAACGCGACGCCGGCCAGCAGCGATGCCGCCACCACGGCGGCGATGCCGCATCGGCGTCTTTGGTGTGTCGGGGTTTCCGGCTCCGCCGGCGGTTCCATGCTTCGACGTCCTGCGTTGGCGTTCGGGGGACCCGGACGCGTCGGGCCGGCTCGGCGAGGGGCTCGAAATCGCGTGGTAGACTACCGCGTCGCTGCCAGAGGAGCCTACACCTTGTCGGACGCCAGCCCGCCCTCCCGGAGCCCTTCGGGCCCGGGTCCCCGTCGTCGCTGGTGGTGGCGGCTCGGTGGCGTCGGGCTCCTCTTCGGCTGGTTCGTCGCCATCAACGGCGTCGCCCTCGACTTCGGCTTCCACTGGGACGAAAGCTACCACTCGACGGCGCTGCAACGTTCGCTCGAGTCGGGCCTGCCGTTCCCCCGCGACTACCGCTATCCGTCCGTGTCCCACTGGTTGTCGCTGGCGGGCCTCGCGCCGGACGCCGTGGCGGTGCTGGCTCGCGACGACCTGGACGCCGCGGGCGCGCGGCAAGAGTTGATTCGCCGCGCCGACACGAAGGACTATCGGCTGCGCACCCGGGCCCTATTCCTGTTCGTCTCGGCCCTGGCCATCCCCGCCCTGGCGGCCGGAATCTTTCTGTGGCGCCGACGCTTCGGCGAGGCGCTGCTGGCGGCCGTGCTCGTCGCGACCTCGTGGGAGGTCGCCTACCACCTGCGTTGGATCGCCCCGGACGGTCCCATGCTGGCCTTCGCCGCGCTGGCCCTGGCCGCCCAGCTGTGGGCGCTGCGGGCGCCGGAACGGCCCTGGCCGCTCGTTCTGGCGGCAGTCGCCGCGGGCCTCGCTTGCGGAACCAAGTGGCCCGCCGGACTCCTGGCGCTGCCCATCGGCGTGTGGGTGTGGTTCGGTCCGGGTCCGGAGGACCTGCGGCTGCGGCTGCTCCGCAGCGTGAAGCTCGGCCTGGTCTTCCTCGGAAGCTACCTCCTCACCACCCCCGCCACCGTGACGGATCTCCCCGGTCTCCTGGGCGAGATCGAGCAGCAGTCCGACATCTACTCGCGAGGCCACATCGGCCACGGCGTCGTGGGACCCGGCGCCCACCTGCTGCAGGTCTTCGAGTACCTGACCCTGGTTCTGGCTTCGCCGTACCGGACCTTCTCCCTCTTCTTGTTCGGACTCGCGTGTGTCGGAGCGGTCGCCGTCTTCCGGGAGTCGCGCCGGACGGCCGCCGTCCTGTTCTCGTTCCCCCTGGCCTACCTGGCCTTCTTCAGCCTCCACGCGGCGGTCATCGTCCGGAACTACCTGGTGCTGGTCCCCGTGTTGGCGCTGCTGGCCGCGCGCGGAGCCGTTTGCGCCGCCGACTGGACGCGGTCGCGCAGGGGGCCCGCGGCGGCTCGGGCGACGCTCGGCTGCGTCGTGGCGGCCGTCGTCTGGGACGCCGCGTGGGTGACCGGCACGGCGCTCCAGGTGCGCTGGGGCGACGACGCTCTCTACGTGCGCCAGGCGGCCCAGCACGTGGACGCCCATCCCGACACGACCTTCGCCGTCTCCAAACGCCTGCGGGCGGCGTTTCGCCGGCTCGACGATCGGGAGCGAAGCAACGTGATCGAGGGGCCCGTCGATGCCGCCGACGCGGTCGTCGTGCACGTCTCCGACGCCTTCGGCCGCCTGGTGGCGTGCCGGCCCCGCTACAACCTGGTCACGGCCTGGTTCGGCCCCGCCGACGTCAACTTCAACCTGTATCCTTCCTGGCTGGGTCGCGACCGCATCGTGGTGATGCCCGTCGACCACTTCCCCCGCGAACGGACGCTGCCGCCCGAAGCAGACCGCTACAACCTGCGACCCGGGGCCCTCCCGTGAAGAATCGCCTCGCGCGTCTCCTCCCCTGCATTGCGCTCTTCCTGGCGTTCGCTCCCGACGCCGGGGCGGCGCTTCGCGAAGCCCATCTCACCATCTCCGAACAACCCCTGACCATCGCCGGCCGGACCACGCGCGCTCTCACCGTCAACGGCGGCGTCCCCGGCCCCACGCTCACGTGGACCGTGGGCGACCGGATCCGCATCCACGTGCACAACACGCTCGACGTCACCACCTCCGTCCACTGGCACGGCATCCTGCTGCCCAACCGCCAGGACGGTGTTCCGGGACTGACGACGCCGCCCATCGCACCGGGGGCCACCCACACCTTCGAGTTCTCCCTGCGCCACAGCGGGACGTACTGGTATCACTCCCACACGGGTCTCCAGGAGCAGCGGGGCGTGTACGGCGCGATCGTGATCCACCCCCGAACGCCCGACGTCCAAGCCGATCGGGACTTCGTGCTGGTGCTGTCGGACTGGACGTCGCGCTCGCCGCACGAAGTTCTGCGCCTTCTGAAACGCGGGAGCCACGCTTTCGCGTTGGAGAAGGGGACCGCGCAGAGCCTCTGGGGCGCCCTGCGGGCCGGTGCCTTCGGCCACGTGCTGCGGAACTCGCTGCAGCGAATGCCCCCGATGGACGTGTCCGACGTCGCCTACGACGCGTTCCTCTCGAACGGGCGCCCCGAGGCGGAGGTCGCCGGCCGCCCCGGCGAGCGCTTGCGCGTTCGCATCGTGAACGCGGCCGCGTCGACCTACTTCTACCTCGCGCTGGCCGACGGGCCGCTGCGCGTCGTCGCCGCCGACGGTCCCGCGGTGGAGCCGATCGAGGTCCCCCGGCTGCTGATGGCCGTGGCCGAGACCTATGACGTCCTGGTCACGCTCCCCGAGAGCGGCGCCCTCGAACTGCGGGCCACGGCCCAGGACGGATCCGGGAGCACCTCGGTCTGGCTGGGCTCGGGCGAGCGCCGGGCCGCGGCGCCCGTCCCTCCGCCCGACCTGTATCGGCTCCATGCCGAGGAGCACCACGCCCACGGCGGCGGCTCCGCTCCCGCCCCGCCCCACGGCGCGGGGGCGCACAGGCCACACGGAACCCCGAGCCCTGCCGCCGCCCGTCCGCCCGCGCCGTATCGGCGGCTCCGGGCGCCCGAGCCGACGGCCCCCGCCGATTCATCGCCGCGTCGAGATCTGAGGCTGACGCTCACCGGCGACATGGAGCGCTACACGTGGTCCTTCGACGGCCGAACCCTGTCCGAGGTCGACGTGATCCCGGTCCGACGCGGAGAAGTGCTGCGCATCGCGCTGGTGAACCGGACGATGATGCACCACCCGATTCACCTGCACGGGCACTTCTTCCGGGTGCTGAAGGGCGCCGGAGCGCATGCGCCGCTCAAGCACACCGTCGACGTGGCGCCCATGGACACCACCGTCATCGAGTTCCTGGCGGACGCCGACAAGGAGTGGTTCTTCCACTGCCACGTGCTCTATCACATGAAGGCGGGGATGGCGCGGATCTTCCGCTACGAGGGCTCCGAGCCCGACGCGGACCTGCGCGACGCGCGCCGTCGGCTGCTGGCGGACCCCGTGTACCCGTCCGCCGCCGCCACCGCCTCGTCGCACTTCACGGAAGGCGCGCTGGCTCTCAACCGCACGCGCCACGAGCTGCGAACCGAGTGGGAGATCGGCTGGCAGTCCGTGGACGGCGTCGAGCACGAAGTTCAGCCCCTCTACCGGTACCACTTCGATCGCTTCTACCGGGCCCTGGCGGGCGGGTCGCTCGAGTCGGAGCGCGACGCGGCCGTCTTCGGCGTGGAGGCGCTGCTTCCCTTCCTCTTCGAGGGCAGGGCCTGGGTCGACACCGACGGGGAGGGGCGTTTCGCTCTGGCCCGGGAGTGGGCGCTGACGGCCCGGCTGCACGCCGTGGGCGACGTGGAATACGACACCCGCCAGAAGTTCGAGGGCCGCGCGGGGCTGCGCTGGGAACTGGGCCACTACGCGGCCCTGGCCTTCGACTGGCACTCCGAATTCGGCTTCGGCGGGGGACTTGAGTTGCGGTTCTAGGCGCCCTCGTCGGCCGTCGGCGCGGGCGGTTGACGGCGGAGAGGGATCGATTAATTTACTGACGTGTCAGTAAAAGAATCCCGTGCCATCGGTCGCCCCAGCCGGGCTCCCGAACGGCGCCATCAGATCCTGGACGCCTTCGAGGCGGCGGTGGGCGAGGACGGGCTCCAAGGCGCGTCCCTGGAGTCCACCGCCCGGCGGGCGGGGCTGAAGCGGCAGCTGGTGCTCCACTACTTCGGCAACCGCCGCGCCCTCGTGGAGGCCGCGGTCGAGCGGATTCTGCAGCACTACCGCGAGCGGGTGGCGGCCAAGCTCGGCGGCTTCGACGACGCCGAGCGGCTGCCGGCGTTTCTCGATTGGCTCTTCCTGGGCGACTTCTGCGAGCCGCGCATCGACGCCCTCCTGGCGGAGATCCACAACGAGAGCCGGCGCGACCCCGCACTGCGGGAGGCGCTACAGCCCGCCTACACCGAGCTGGAGCAGGTCTTGGTGGAGGAGCTCGCCAAGGCGGTGCCGGAGGCCTCCCTGCGCGCACGCCGCGAGACGGCGTTCCTGGTATTGGCCTTGTGTTTCGGCTCGGGCCACCTGCTGGCCGTCACCTTTCCCCGCGTTCGTCGCGAAGCCGCGTACGCCCAGGCCCTGGCCGCCGTGCGGTCGCTGGGGCTGGAGGCCGCTCCCTGATTCACCCCCCACCTGGAGGTTCCCCCATGCCGCTGGCCATGACTCAGACAGAACGCGAAGCCTTCCTCGCCGACGTCCACGTGGGCGTCATCGGCATCGAGGTCAAGGACGGCCCGCCGCTGGCGGTTCCCATCTGGTACGACTACACGCCCGAGCGCGGGTTGTGGGTCATCACGCAGCAGAACTCGCAAAAGGGTCGCGCCCTGGCGGAGGCGGGGCGCTTCACGCTCTGCGCGCAGACGGAGAAGCCGCCGGAGTACCGCTACGTGAGCGTCAGCGGTCCGATCGTGGACGTGCGGGAGGCGGACCGGGAGCGGGATTCGCGCCCCATGGCGCACCGCTACTTCGGCGCCGAGCTGGGAGACTTGTACGTCAACTCGCAGGACCAGGGCGGCAATCGGGTCTTCACCATGCGGCCCGAGCGCTGGCGCACCGTGGACTACGGCAAGTTCACCGGGGCGTCGTAGCCGCTCCCACGCTCGCAGCGGCGGCTACAGGCTCTCGTACACCGCTGCGATCAGCGCCTCGGCGCGCGGGTCCAGCAGGATGTGCGGGCCCATGCGGTTCATGACGTAGCCGAAGCCGACCCCCGCATCGGGGTCCGCGAAGCCCAGCGAGCCGCCCGCACCGGGGTGGCCGAAGCTGTTGGCGTTGGGGCCCAGGGCGGCTCCGGGTCGATCCTGGGTCAGCATGAAGCCGTGGCCGAAGCGGGTCACCAGCTCGAGCACCGCGTCGGGGCCCACGGCCGTCTCGGTGGCGCAGCGCCTCACCCCCTCCGCGGAGAGCAACTCCGAGTCCCCCAGAGCCAGCTGCCCGTAGATGCGCGCCAGCGAACGCGCGTCGGCGCTGCCGTTGGCCCCGGGGATCTCGGCACTACGCCACTCCGGGATGTTGACTCCGCGCGCCATCGAAGGCGGATTCATGAAGGCGCGCGCCACCAGGCTTTCCGGCTGCTTCAAGAGAATCTCGACCAGGTTCGGGCCGTGCACGGTCTCGCCGGGCTCGGGCGGCGTGGGCGTGCCCATCTCGGCCACCCGGCCGTGGAGCGACTCCGGCAGCCCGATGAAGAAATCGGCCTCGAGGGGCCCGGCGATCTCGTCGCGGAAGAACGTCCCCAGGCTCTTGCCCGCGATGCGCCGCACGACCTCGCCCACCAACCAGCCGAACGTGACGGCGTGGTAGCCGTGTTGCTCTCCGGGCGTCCACCAGGGCTCCTGTTCGGCCAACGCCGTCGTCATGGCGTCCCAGTCGTAGAGGGCCTCCCCCGGCAAGAGCTTCGACACGGCGGCCAGGCCGGCCTGATGGCTCAGCAGGTAGCGGACCGGCAGGTTCTCCTTGCCCGCTTGAGCGAACTCGGGCCAGTAGCGCGCCACCGGGGCGTCGAGGTCGAGCTCTCCCCGCTCGACCAGACGGTGGGCGCAGAGCGCGGTCATGCCCTTGGTCGTGGAATAGACGTTGACGAGCGTGTCGCGCTGCCAGGGCCGGGTGCGGGCCTGGTCGGCGAAGCCGCCCCACAGATCGACGACGGTGCGCCCCCCGACCGAGATCGCGACCGCCGCCCCGACCTCACCACGCGTTTCGAACCCGTCGCGAAACGCGTCGCGAACGCCCTCGAAGCGAGCGTCGCACTCCCCGTGAATCTCCACACCCATGCTGACCTCCCGACGTCACCGACCGCGTGCGGCGGGGAGGGTAGCCGGCCCGGAGAAATTCGCGCGCTGCGATCTGGCCCCGCCCGGCGGGTGCTCACTCCACCGCGTCGGGCACGCCGTTGCCGTCCTCGTCCGTGGCGACCACGGCGTTGATGGCGGCCACCGCGTCCAGATCGAAGCCCTGGTTGTCGACGCCCACGGGGCCGTCGACGAAGGCCGCGCTCTCGATCCGCACGAAGCGGGCCCAGGTCAGGCCGACCTCGGCCAGGTCGAAGGCGTCGCCGCCCGCGCCGTCGATGGGGGGCAGCGCCAGGACCGAGACTCCCAGCAGGTCCATGAAGTCGAAAAGCGTGGGCACGGAGCCGTGGGGAGTCGCTGCGTCGTCGACGTTGGCCAGGGTGGGACGCACCCCGGCGCAGCCCGGGTACCAGGGGGCGGCGGCCAGATCCAGCGCGCAGGGGAAGGTCGACCACACGACGCCGTCCTGACTGACGCTGACCCGGCCCGGTTCCGAGAACGGGTCGCTCACCTGGAGCGCCACGTCGATGGAGAAGAGCGTGTTCTCGAACACCGCGAAGTCGTCGCCGGGACCGTCGGCGATCGCGTTGTCGGTGAACTCGAGGACGATCACGCCGCCGAGGCCGAGGCTCACGACGTCGAGGGATCCCTCGAAAAGCCCCGCTCCGCGCGGCCCTCCCAGGGCATCCGCGGGCAGCCCGAAGCCGGACCCGCTTCCGGGCACGAACTGGGTCACCACGTCGGCATACGGATCGCCCACGGCTTCGAAGTGCCGCACGGCGGTGCGCGTGGTCTCCCCCACCTGGACCTGCACCGTGAGCGTGTTCGCACCTTGGGTCAGGAGCCCGGCGCCCCACACGAACTCGCCGGTGCCGCGGGTGCGGCCGTTCGGCTGGACCTCGAGCTGGATCTGGTCCCGGATGTCGTGGCCGTTCAGGTCCACCACGAGGGTCTCGGGGAGGCCGGCCGCCGCGAAGTCGAAATCCACGAAGAGCGGCATCCACGGCAGCTGGCTCTGGTTCACGGGTGCGAAGACCCGCAGCGGGGCCGGACCGCAGCCGGCCGCCGCAGCCAGCGTCAGCAAGCCCACCGTGGCGAGGACGCGCACGAAGTCTCGGATCTGCATGGTTCCCTCCCGGTGGTCTTCGCCTAGGGCGAGTCCACCCGCAAGCCGCAGAAGAGCCCCACCGGCTCGCCCACGGTGAAGAAGATGTCGGGTCCGGCGTAGTCGACGCCGGGCACCCCCGGCCGCACCGCCAGCGCCGCCGGCTGCCGGTCCAGCCCGAAGGTGTCGCTGCGAATGGGAGCGGCCACCCCCTGTTGGCCCGCCACGCGCAGCCACGTGGCGGGCGGACCGGTGAGGTCGACGTCCAGCGTCGTCAGCGTGCCGTCGCAGGCCTCGAGGACGAAGGCGCGGTCGCCCGCCTGATTGATCGCGACGCTCTCCACGAAGCCGGCGCAGGTGACGGCCGGGGCGCCGTCCGGCCGCCGCGGAATCACGAACGGATTCTGGCCGTCGAAGACCACGCCGCTCCCGGCATCGAAGACGACCGGTGTCGGGCCGGCCGCACCCAGGGCGTCCAAGGGAGCCAGGTCCACGGCCGCCAGCCGCCGGCTCGTCACGTCGCCGCCGATGGCGAGACGGCCCGTCGGATCGACGGCCAGGCCGCGGCCGGCCGGATTCGCGTCGCGAAGCGCATAGCTGGCCAGCAGCGCGGGAACTCCCGCGCCGGCGTCGATCACGTCCACGGCGCCGTCGGTCAGGCCCACGGCGCCGCCCTCGATCTCGGGGGTGCCCGGATCGTCGGGGGCGATGCCGATGGCGCCGGTCTGGGTCACCAACACCAGGGGTCGGCCCCCCGGCGTCGTGTAGGCCTGGACGTGGGTCGCGTTGAAGGCGGAGGTGAAGATCACGGGCGCGTCTCGGTTCGGTTCGAGCCGCGGCGGGTCTGCACCCAGGTCGATGTCGAAGACCAGGACGGCCCCCGGCAGGTAGACGGTGTCGACCTCGCCCGCCGTGCTGGCATCCAGGTTCGACATGGACACGAAGAGCCGGCCGCCGTGCACGACCGCCCCGGACGTGAAGTTGGCCCGGAAGCTGGGGGTCGCCGGGTCGCAGTACTGGCTCGGCGACAGCACTTCGGTGAGCGCGCGCCCGCGCGAGTCCCGGGCGCCGGCGCCCGGTCTCAGACACGCGAAGGTGGTCATGCCGGTGCGGATCTCGCTGCTGCCCGGGTCGGGAAAGTTCACGAAGTCGTCCGGGCCGAAGCTCGCGTCGAGGGCCAGCTCCAGCTCGCGCGGGAACACCCCCGGATCCAGGAACAGCACCGATTCGTAGGAGCTGGCGGTGGCCAGCAGGAGATCGGCGGCGACCGCCGTGACGTCGTCCAGGATCGGACGCAGGAAGAGCTCCGGCACGCCGTCCCCGTCCGTATCGGCGGGCAGGGTCAGCTGGTTGGCGCCCGGCGGCACGTCGAAGGGCTGGGACTCGGCATCCAGCGGAATCAGCCCGTCCGGGTTCAGGTTTCCCACCACGACCCGGTCCGTGCCCGGCACGAAGGCGAAGCCCGGCGGAAACCTCCCAGGCAGGGCCACGCACCCGGGCGTGTTGCTGCTGGAGCGGAAGGTGGGCGGCGATCCCCCGCTGCCGTCGCCTCCGCACGCGAGCGCAACGAGCGCGACCGCGGCGCCGCACAGCTTCGGGATGCGCCGGCCGCTCATCGCTCGACCTCCAACCCGAAGATCCAGGTGCGCCCCGGCTGGGGCACGTTGCGCGAGTCGCGCACGCTGCGGTCCGTGACGTTGTTGGCCGCCACCGTGAAGCGGAGCGCCTCGGGCCCGCGGTGCCAGCGCTTTCGCAGCCGCGGCCCCGCGTCCAGCGCCGCGCGCACGTCGTACACGGTGCGCGCCGGAGCCGTCGAGCCGGCCTCGTCGGTCACGATGCGGGACGTGTGGTGGCGTTCGATCACCAGCCAGAGCTCGCGCGACGGCAGGCCGCCTTCGAGCCGCAGAGAGAACTCGTCGTCGGCCCGCCCCACCAGCGCGGCCTCGGTGCGCCGCACCTCGGTCTCCTGGTGGGTCCAGTTGCCCGACAGCCGCAGCCAGCGGCGGAAGCCGACGGAGCCGGAGAGCTCGACGCCCTTGGCGAAGGCGTCGTTGGTGTTGGTGGGAGCCAGCGTCTGGGCGTTGATGGACTGGAACACGATGCTGTTCTCGATGTCGTGGTCGAAGTAGGCGACTTCGAGCCGCACGTCGGACAGCGGCCCCAGCGTCTCCAGCCCCAGCTCGATCCCCACGTCCCAGTTGAACGCCTCCTCGGGCCGCAGCCCCGGGTTGCCGCGAATGGTCCGCTTGTCCGGGAAGAAGAGCTCGTCGAAGTTCGGGATCCGGTACGACTCCTCCACGTTGGCCTTCGCGCGCACCCCCGTGAAAGGCTCCACCACGATTCCCAGGCGGGGGACCCAGCGATCCCCGAAGCCCTCGCTGCGGTCGTAGCGGACCCCGGGCGTCAGCCGCAGCCGGCGGTCGAAGAATCCCAGCTCGTCCTGCAGGAACGCGCCGAAGACCCAGCGGCGCTGATAGGTGAACTGATTGGAGACCAGGGAGTCGCGGCGCTGCTCCAGGGTCGCGAGCGCCACGTGCTCGACGCCCCAGGTCTCGGCTTCGGCCTCCAGGGAGAGTTTGGCCCCGAGGCTCTGGTTGCGGTCGTCGGTGTCGATGCGGGGGCCGGCCACGGGTGCGGGCTCTCGGAAGCGCGTCCGCTCGTAGCGGTGGAACAGGCGCAGCGCCGCCTGCTGCAGCCAGCCGTCCTCGGGCTCGAAGAGCAGCGAGCCCACGGCCACGTTGCGCACTCGCCGCTCGTGGGCCGTCTCGCTCTGGCCGCCCACGAAGCCCGACGCCGGGGCCACACCGGGCTGCCCCTGGCTCACGAAGAAGACGTGGTTCGAGAGCGTTGCCTCGAACCCGTCGCCCAGTGCGTGCCGCAGCTTCATGAGCCCGGCGTGGCTCTCGGAGTCGTTGTTGATGCGCTCCAGCGTGCGGCCCGGCGTGCCCAGCTCGATCGCTCCGTCTCCCTCGAACTCGCCCGTCTGGAACTCCCAGTCGCCGTCCGTCGAAAAGCCGTCGTAGCCCAACAGGAGGTCGCTCTGGCCGAACCGCCGGCCCAACTGCAGGGATCCGCGCCAGGTTCCGAAGGAACCGCCGCGAAAGCCCGCCTCCGCGATGGGCTCGTCGCCCACGCGCCGGGTGACGACGTTGATGGCCCCGCCCACGGCGTCCGTGCCCAGCTGGGCGCCTCCGCCGCCCCGCGAGATCTCGATCCGGTCCACCAGCGACAGCGGCAGAGTCGACAGATCGACGCTGCCCGACTGTGCCGAGTTGAGCCGCACGCCGTCCAGCAGCACCACCACCTGGGTCGGCGACGAGCCCCGGATGGCCACCTCTTGTCGCCGGCCCTCGTCGCCGAACCTCCGGACCTGGACGCCCACGGAACGGGACACCAGCTCGTCGGTGGTCCGGTGCTCGCCGGCGAAGGCGTCGGTCTCGAGCGTCGTCGTGAAGGAGGAGGGATCTTCGGGCAGCTCCGCCAGGCGCAGCGCCGTGATGGTGGCGCGGGGAACGGCGGCCTCCGGTTCCTCGGCCGCGCCGAGCGCCGGGCACGCCAACAGCGCCGCGCCGCAGCCGGCCGCGACCCGGCGCACCCGTGCCCGCGCCTCTTCCCCCACCGAATCTCGCACGCCCGCTCCCGTCCTGATCGGCGAGCAACGCGACGGTGTGTCACGTCCACGCCGGCACGACGGTGAAAGGAAGGAGCGCGCACGCGCTGCAGTGCCCTGGACGCTCGACTCCGAAGTCCCACAGGGCCGTTGGAAGGCCGGTCTTCTGGCTCCCGGATCGCCCGTTCATCGAGCCTTCCCAGCCCCCGCCCCGCCGCCGCGAAGTTCTTCGCGGAGCGGACGGCTCGGGCCAGTGGCGTCCTTCGATGAACGTCCCCGGTTACAGCGACGGGCTCGCGCCGGATTCGCACCGGCTTCCCGCAGCCTGCCGGCCCCCTCGGGCTCGCCAGGCCGCCCCTCGTCCGATCGCGGCGATCTCGGATCGCTCCGGATCGCTCGCCACCGCGCGAGGGGACACCTTCCACCGTTCGTGTCCAGTCGGGGTTTACCGCAGGTGGTTCCCGCGGCGCAATCGCCGGCCCCGACCGCTCAGGCCTGGAGGCGCTCCTCGAACAGCCCGCGAACCCGCTCCCAGGCGTCCGACGCGGCCTTCTCCTGGTAGGTTCCACGCTGATCGCAGAAGAAGCCGTGATTTGCGCCCTCGTAGACCACCACTTCGTGGTCGACGCCGGTCTCCGCCAGCTTCTGCCGGATGGCCTCCACCTGGTCGCCGGGAATCATGGGATCCTCGGCGCCGAACAGGCACAGCAAGCGGCCGCCGATGCCCGCCGTGCGACCGATGGTCGAAGCCGTGCCGCCGAAACCCTCCGGCGCCGCGATGCCGCCGCCGTAGAAGCTGGCCGAGGCGGCTACGTCGGTTTCGCAGGCGGTCAGGTACGCCATGTGGCCTCCGACACAGAACCCGATGCACCCCAACCGATCGCCTCGCACGTCCGAGCGGGCCCGCAGGAAGGCCAGCGTCGCGCGGACGTCCTCCAGCATCTGGTCCGCGTGAAGCTGGCCCAGGACCTTCATCAGCTCGCTGATCTCGGTGTCGTAGGGGAGGTCCATGCCCGGGGCCGTGCGGTGGAAGAAGTCGGGCGCCACCGCGACGTAGCCCTCCGCCGCGATGCGCTCGACCACGTCGCGAATGTGGCCGTTCAGCCCGAAGGCCTCCATGAAGACCACCACACCCGGCCGCACCCCACCCTCCGTCGGCCGCGCCAGGTAGCCGCTCATGGTCTGCCCGCCCGAGCCGGGGATCGAAACGCTCTCGGTCTCTATGTCCATCGTCGCTGCCTTCCTTCGGTTGGGAGGTTGAATGAAGGGAACCGCCCCGGGTTCGCTACGCCGTGCCGCTGTGCAGGCGCACGGCCGGGGCCGGCTCCGTCAGGATCTCGGCTTCGCGGACCGCCAGAGCGGCGAGTCGCGCGCGTACCTCGTCGACGGGGGCCAGCTGCTGGGCCAGTTCGACGTACAGGCCGTGGTGACGCGCCTCGGAGGCGAGGAGATCCCGGTAGAGCGTGGCCAGCCCGGGGTCCGGCCACGCCTCCGCCAGGAGCTTCAGCCGCTCGCAGCTCCGGGCCTCGATCAGCCCGCAGACCAGCAGCGTGTCCAGCAGCCGCTCGGGCTCTCGCTCCCGCACCAGCCGGTGGAGCCGGCCGCCGTAGGCGCTGGGGCGCTGGCGGGCGAACGGGATCTTCCGCTCTTCCAGGGTGCGCAGCAGCCGTTCGAAGTGCTCCAACTCCTCCCGCGCCAGCTCCGCCAAGGGCGCTTGCAGAAAGGCGTGTTGGGGATAGCGGAACAGCAGGTTCACGGCGGCGCCCGCCGCCTTCTTCTCGCAGTGGGCGTGATCCAACAGGATCGCGTCGCGCTCCCGCAGGGCATTCTCGACCCAGCCGGGCGCGGTCTCGGACGCGAGATTCAACATGGCGCGCGCAGTGTACCGCGCCCTACCCTCCCGCCATGGAGTATCGACACCTGGGCCACAGCGGCCTGCGCGTGAGCGAGATCGCCCTCGGTTCGTGGCTGACCTTCGGCTCGTCGGTCGACCGCAGCGGCACCGAAGAAATCGTGAAGCGCGCCTACGAGCTGGGGATCAACTTCTTCGACACCGCCGACGTCTATGCGAACGGCAAGGGCGAGGAGGCGCTCGGCCGGGCCCTGGCCCACGTGCCGCGCCACTACGTGGTGGTCGCCACCAAGTGCTTCTTTCCCATGTCCGACTCGCCCAACGACCGCGGCCTGTCTCGCAAGCACGTGACCGAGAGCGTCGAAGGCTCGCTGCGACGGCTCGACACGGACTACGTCGACCTCCACCAGTGTCACCGCTTCGACCCGGAGACGCCGCTCGAGGAGACCGTCCGCGCCTACGAGGACCTGATCCGCCAGGGGAAACTCCTCTACTGGGGCGTGTCGGAGTGGACCGGCGAGCAGATCGCGGAGGCGTGTCGCATCGCGGACGCCACCGGGGCCTTCCGACCGGTCTCCAACCAACCCCAGTACTCGCTCGTCACCCGCGGCATCGAGGCCGAGGTGCTGCCGATCTCCGAGCGGGAAGGTCTTTCCCAGGTCGTCTTCAGCCCGCTGGCCCAGGGCGCGCTCACGGGCAAGTACAGCGGCGGCCGCCGGCCCGAGGGCTCGCGCGCGGCCGACGACGAACGCAATCGCTTCATGGACCGGGTGCTGGCCGAAGACCTTCTGGACCGCGTGGACGAAGCGCGTCCCATCGCCGATGCGCTCGGCGTCAGTCTGGCCCAACTGGCCCTGGCCTGGTGCCTGCGCCGACGCTCCGTCGCCAGCGTCATCATCGGCGCAACCCGCGTGGCGCAGCTGGAGGAGAACGCGGCCGCCTCGGGCGTGCACCTGCCCGAGGACCGACTGAGACAACTCGACAAGCTGTTCCCGGGGCCGAAGGTCCAGACCCTGCTGGCGGGCTAGGCGCGGCTTTGGCCGCGGGGGAGAAGAGCGTGCGCATTCGCCAAGTGGCTTTGGTGGCCCGAGAACTCGAACCGACCGTGGCTTCGCTGTGCGACGTGCTCGGGTTGGAGATCTGCTACCGCGATCCGGGCGTCGGGACCTTCGGCCTCGAGAACGCGCTGATGGCCGTGGGCGACACCTTTCTCGAGGTCGTGTCGCCGCGCGAGCCCGAGACCAGCGCGGGGCGCTGGCTCGACCGGCGCGGTGGCGACGGCGGCTACATGGTGATCGTCCAAACGCCCGACCTCGCGCGCGACCGCAAGCGTCTGGTCGAGCTGGGCGTGCGCGTCGTGTGGGAGATCGCGCTGGACGACATCGCCAGCGTCCACCTGCACCCGCGCGACGTGGGGGCGGCCCTCGTCTCCATCGACGAGGCGCACCCGGCCGAGTCCTGGCGCTGGGCGGGACCGGAGTGGCGGACGAAGCTCCGCATCGAGCGCGTGACCGGGATCGCGGGCGTCGAGCTGCAGTCGCCCCGGCCCGACGCCCTGGCCCAACGCTGGTGCGAGGTGCTCGACCAGCCCCTCGCGTCCAGCGGCGAAATGCCTCTGGAGGACGGCCGGCTCCGGTTCGCAGCGCCCCGGGACGATCGCGGCGAAGGCATCGCGGGCCTCGAGCTCGTGTGCCGCGACGGGGAGGCGGTGCGGGCGGCCGCCCGCGAGCGCGGGTTCGCCACCGGAGACGACTGGGTCGAGCTGGCCGGTGTTCGCTTCTGGCTGCGGCAGGGCTAGGCGCCGAGCCTCACCACATCCCCTGGGCGCGTCCGAACGCGTAGACCCCGGCGGCGAGCCCCAGGGCCGCCACCACCGCCAACGCGATCTTGAGCGCGCTCCAGGGGCGCTCGCCCTGGACCTCTCCGGTCACGCCGTTCGCAACGATGCGGTGGACCTTCTCGCCGTGCCGGTAGGCCATCATCCAGACGGGCAGCAGCAGGTGCTTGTACTTGAGTGCCTCGTAGCGCGTGGAGACCGACTCGATGAGCTGGTGGTCGCCGCCGATCCGCCGCTTCACCTGGTCGCGCAGCGCGTCGTCCATGCGCTCCTTGCCGCGCCCGAAGCCGTCCGCCAGGCCGACGTCGTAGGTGCGGGCCTGATAGCCGGCCAGCACCTCTTCGGTGAAGGGCAGCACCTCGCCGGTGGGCCAGGGCTCGAGCCGCTTCAGGACTTCGCGGGGAAGTCCCTCCGAAGCGACGATCAGGACGTCGTCGAACAGGTGCGAGAACGATCCCGAAACGGGTCGCCAGCGGGTGCGCCGTTCGCTGCGGGTCGTGTTGCCGTCGCGGACCCGCACCGTGTAGTCGTCTCCGCGCTGGCCCGTGTAGCGCGTGTGGGTCAGGGCGTCGAAGCTCCAGTAGGGGGTGTACACGCCCCGGAGCTTGCGCGGCACCTCCATGCGCGTGAAAGAACTGGGCGCGAACCAGCGGCTGCGGATCCAGGTCTCGGTCTGCTGGCGCACCCGCTCGCGGTCGACCCGGAACGGCAGCAGCGCGTCCACCGGAATCCGGTCCTCGGCCCGGTGCACGTCCCCGCGCTGCACCGGACTGGCGCAGTACACGCACTCGAGACTGGTTTCCGAAGCGTCGAAGCGGACCCGGGCGCCGCAGGACGGACACGCCAGCTCGGCCGCTTCGCGCTCCCCCGTCTCGCCCGCGGCCCGCCGCGACGCCTGGCGTTCCAGCGCGGCGACCAGGTCGCGCTCCTCGATCTCTTCCCCGTCGTCCACCGACAGCGCCACGGTGTGGCCGCAGAAGGGGCACTGCAGCGCCTGGGCGCCGATTTCGAATTCGAGGTCGGCGCCGCACTGCCCGCACGGGAACGTGACGCGCGCCGGGGCCGGCGACTCGCTCGTCGTCTCCACGCGCTACGGGGCCGGCGGCGGTGGCGGAGCGGCGGGCGGAAAGAGCCCGGCCAGCGCCGGCACCTGTCCCGCCGGCTGCCAGCCGGCAAAACCCTGGGCCCAGACCAGGCTCGCCGGCGTCAGCGTGCCGGCGCGCGCGGCTTCGGCCAGCTGCGGCACGGTAAACGGCCCGGTCGTGCGCCCGTTCTCCGCCACGTGCCAAGCCACGGGTGCGGGGGGCGGCGGTGGCGGGGCCAGGGCCGGCGCGGCCCCGGCCAGCCCCTGGGCCATCTGGTTCGCCATCGCGAAGCCCATGCCCAGCCCCATGCCCTCGGCGGCGCCTCCGCCGGACGGATTCTCGGCGGCCGCCGTCATGGCCTGCCCCAGCTGGTACTGCTGGAAGCGCTGCAGGTCGCCGATCACCCCCATGCTGGTGCGGGTGTCGAGGGCCTTCTCCACGGCCTCCGGCAGCGAGATGTTGACGATGAAGAGCTGCGGCAGCTCGAGGCCGTACTCGTCGTCGATCTGCTCCTGCACCTTTTGGCGCAACGCGGCGGACAGCTCCTCGTAGCGCGCCGCCAGGTCCAGGGCGGATACGTCCGAGCTGGCCAGCACGTCCGCGAATCCGCTCAGGATCATCGAACGCATCAGCTCGCCCAACTCCTCGGCCTCGAACACGCCGTCGGTGCCCACCAGCTCCTGGAGCAGGGCCTTCGGGTCCTGGGCCCGCAGCGCGTAGGTGCCGAAAGCCCGCAGGCGGATGGGACCGAAGTCGCGGTCGCGCAGCATGATGGGGTTGGGCGTGCCCCACTTGAGGTCCGTCACCTGGCGCGTGCTGACGAAGTAGACCTCGCACTTGAACGGGCTCTCGAAGCCGTGCTTCCAGCCGCGCAGGGTCGAGAGTATGGGCAGGTTGTCTGTCGTGAGCTCGTAACGGCCCGGTTCGAAGATGTCGGCGATCTGGCCCTGGTCGACGAACACGGCCACCTGCCCCGGCCGCACGATCAACTGGGCGCCGTGCTTGATTTCGTTCTGGTAGCGAGGGAAGCGCCAAACGAGCGTATGGTTCGTGTCGTCGATCCACTCGACGATGTCGACGAACTCGGCGCGCAACCGATCGAGCAAACCCATTCCCAGCTCCTCTGGGGCGACCGCCCCGCCGCGGCCAAGAGTGGCCGATCTGCTCCGGAGACGAAAGGCTCTCGCGGGGCCCCTGTGCTACCTCCTCTCCGACGGCGGAGGACCGCGTGGACGCCCCCGAGCAGAAGGTGCGGATTCGGCTGTACACCCAGACGGTGAATCCCTTCGCCGAGAAGGTCGCTCGCGCACTCCATCTGAAGGGACTCCCCTACGAGCGCGTGGTCTCCGACGATCCCGCCGACGTGAAGCGCTGGAGCCCGGTGACGGGTGCCCTCCCGGTGCTGGAGATCGAGGGCGACCGCATCGCCGATTCGCCGATCATCGTGCGGGAGCTCGACGCGCGCTTTCCCGATCCGCCCCTGCTGGACCCGGACCCGGTGGTCGCGGCTCAGCAGGAGAGTCTCGCCGAGTGGTCCGACAGCTCCTTCTCCTGGCACTGGAACCGCTGGCGGGCCGCTCGCTATCCACGTCCCGGCGACGAGCTTCCGTGTCAGGACGGACTCCTGGGCCGCCTGCGCGATCGCTTCCTGGGCGGTCGCCGCGCCATGCTCACCCGGGCGCAGGTGCGCGAGCTGGAGGTGATGGACGACCTGGCCCGCCGCTTGGACGACCTGGTGCGGTTCCTCGGGGATCGTCCCTACTTCCACAGCGACCGGCCCAGCCTGGCCGACCTCTCGGTCTTCGGGATGCTCCAGGTGGTGCGCGATGGCCCCATGGAGCTGGGCGCCCGCATCGTCGCCGAACGGCCGACCCTGTCCGACTACCTGGAACGCATGGAGCGTGTGACCCGCGGACCCGACGGCGAGGCTCCGCCCTCCTACGCTTCCCTGGGCCAGCCCTAGCGCTGCGGGGAACCGGCCGCCACGTCGGCCTGCTTCAGCCGCGTCGGCTGACTCCGAACGGCCGTCAAGCGCGTGCGCGACGCCGGCCAGCGGGAGCCGGCCGCGGGTCGGGTCTCGATCTCGATCACGAAGCGCCCGTCGCGATCGGGCACCATCTGAAACTCCGACTCGATCTGGGCTTGAACCCGGCCCTGCAAGAACGGGAACTTCGGATCCAGCCCCGGAGCGGCCCCGCGCACCACGCGGGTCTGGGCCGTGCCCACCAAGCCCGCGTCGCTGCCCAGCTGCCCCGAACCGTGACCGATCAGATCGGCGGGCACCTGGCCGTCGGGAGTTCCGACATGGGTGCGCAGGCTGAATGTCGAGGTGTAGCCGTCTTCGCCGTCGGCGATGATGACCTTGCCCGCGATCTCGCGCTCGTCGCCGCTCTCGAGCTCCGTGGTGAGGCCGCGGACCTCGTAGAAACCTTCGAAGCGCACAGGCTCCGGGGCCGGCGCGGACACGGGGGCGGGGGCGCGGTCGCAGGCCGAGGCGCCCAGCCACGGCAACGCCAAGAGGAGCGGACCCAGACGTCGAGAGTTCGGCCGGGGACGTCGGTGAAAAACCTGGCCGACGCGGCGCGGATCGGGCGGATGCTCGAGCGGTGCCATACAGACCTCCGCGGCGGTCCCCCAGTCACCCCGCAGTGTACCACCCCGGGTCCTCGTCGAGCCGCGGCCGAATCGGTAGACTTCGGCGCCCCCCCGGACGAAGGCGCGTGCTCGAATTCTCGGATCTCATCGATGTCGTACTGGTGGCGGCCCTCCTGTGGCTCGGCCTGGTGTGGCTGCAGACCACCCGGGTGCGGCTGGCACTCGTGGGCTTCGCGGTGGCCGGCGCCGTCTACGCGCTCGCGTCCGAACTTCGCCTGGAGCTGACAGCCCGCATCCTCCAGGGCTTCTCGGCCGTCTTCGTGCTGGTGGTGATCGTCGTGTTTCAGGACGACCTGCGGCGCTTCTTCGAGGGCATCGGAGCCAGCCTCTCGGGCAGTTGGCGCCGACGCTCGCGCCGCGACCCGATCGACGCCATCGTGCGCGCGGTGCGCCAGCTGGCCGAGGCGCGCATGGGCGCCCTGCTCGTGTTTCCGGGGCTCGAGCCCCTCGCCCGACACGTGGAAGGCGGCATCCCCCTGGACGGCCGCGTCAGTGAGCCCCTGCTGCTCTCTCTCTTCGACAAGCACTCGGCGGGACACGACGGTGCCATCGTGATCCAGGGCAGCCGGGTCGAACGCTTCGCCGCTCACCTGCCCCTCTCGACCCACCACGAGGCCGTGGGCACGCGGGGTACGCGGCACGCCTCCGCCCTCGGGCTGGCGGAGCGCTGCGACGCCCTGTGCGTGGTGGTCTCCGAGGAGCGAGGCACCGTGGCCGTCGCCCGCGACGGTCGCCTGCGCGTGCTGGGCCGCCCGCTGGAGTTGGCCGAAGAGCTGCGCGCCTTCGCGGCGCGCGTGACCCCGGAAACCGAAACCCGCATCCCCCCCGTGCTTCCGCGCGTGGCAGCGCGCTGGCGCGAGGGCCTGGTCTCCTTCGGCGTCGCCACGGTCCTGTGGTTCCTCGCGATCCCCGGCGCGGCCGTGGGCGAGTACACCATCGCCGTCCCCATCCAGGTGGACAACTTGCCCGAGGGCTACAGCGTCCAGACCATCGAGCCCGAGGAAGTCAGCATCACGCTGCGCGGGCGACGCCGAGACCTGCTGTTCGCCACCGGCGGCGACGTCGACATCCACGTCGACGCGTGGTTGGTCCAATTGGGGCGTCGGACCTTCCAGCTGGCGGACGACACCGTCTCGCATCCGGAGGGCCTCGAAGTCGTGTCCATTTCCCCCTCGCGCGTACGGCTCTCCGTCGCCTCCCCGCCGGCGCCGACTCCGTAGCGGAATAGTTCGTCGCGTGAGGCGATCGCACTTGACGTCCGAGAAGCCCGGGCGGAGACTGACGGTGGGTGAGGAGGCGCGCTGCGCAAGAGCCAGTGGGCCAAAGAACGACTCGGGGTTCCGGGTCGCTTGCAAGGTTCCTGGCACACGCACCCCCTCGCGCGACCCGTGCGGTTCCTCCGCGCCGTTGGAGCCGTCGCGCCCTCGGGCGTGCCCGGCGCGGGAGATAGGTCGGCGAGAGGGAGGCTGCCCGAACCGGTGCGGCCGAGGCGGCGAAAGCCTCCGCGAGTTGCGGCTTCGCAAAGGCTGAGAACGCCCCCCGCGTCTCCTCGCCCCTCTTTTCCTCCCACACCCTCGACTCCCAGGGCGCAGTGCTCTCCCGCTCGAGCCGACACGGCGCGGCCCCACACCGCCCTAGGGAAAACCACAACAGAAGAGTGCGTAGGCGCCGGCCTTCCAGAACGCCGACAACGGCTCCCGTCGAAGGACCCGCTCCGCCCGCGGGGTTGTGTTCAGGCCTCACCAGGCTCCGCCGATCAGAGGAGAACGGACGGCAAGAGGACAACCCCCAATGAGCTCCAGCGTGAGACGCGCCATGTCTCTCGGCGAAGCCCTCGACGTTTGTCGGCGGCGGGGACTCTCGTGGCCGCAGATCGGCCACGCACTGCTGCAGGCCCGGACCGGGCCGAGAACACTGCGAGATCTGAAAGAGTTCGTCGAGCAACCCCAGTGCGACCCCGAGCTGTCGGAGGCTCTCGGCGCCATCGAGGTCGCCGTTCAGACGGCGGTGCGGACGAACTGACCCGACGCCCGAACGGCACCGCGCCAGCGGCCCGGCCCGCCGAGCTGCGCGCCCGGGACCCGTGCACCACCCGGCCGGAGACGCGCACGCGTGCGCGGAACGTGCCCGACGACGAATCGAACCGGAGACAATGGCAGAGCGCCGGGCTCGGCTCGCAACTCGGTCGCCCGAAACACGCGCGGCGGCAGCCTGTGGCCAGGCGTGCCGCCGCGGTCGGTTCGCACCGAACTTTCGACGCGGGTGGCGCTAGAAGCGGAAGCCCACGGTCAGGGTACCGCCCACCACCACCAAGTCGTCGTCCTCCAGCTTGGACTCGAAGGGGTCGAGGTCCCGGGTGGGGTGCACCACCCGGGGTGCGTAAGACAGGTAGTCGGCGTGTGCCGCCAGGCCCAGCACCGCGATGCCGAAGCGGCGCTCCAGCCCCAGACTGCCGCGCACGCGGGCCGCGAAGTCGTCGTCCGAGTCCGACGCCTTCAGGCGAGGGCCGCCGAAGTTCTGGCGGGCGTCGAAGTCGGCGTCCGCGTAGAGCAGGCCCACTTCTACGTCACCGCGCAGCTTCAGCTCGCCCGGCAGCTTCAGCCCGGCACCGCCGCCCAACACCACGCCGGCGTAGTTGGTGTCCACGTCGTCCTTGATCCCGAAGTCATCGAAGTCGGGGCCGAAGATGCGGTGCTTCTGCTCGCTGTGGGTGTAGGCCACGCCGGCCAACACAGAAGCCGTCAGGCTGTCGCTCGACACCACGTCCTCCACCAGCACCGCCGACAGGTCGATCTCCTCGTACTCGACCTTGGTGATCGCGCGAGTGCCGGCGCCACCACCCGAGGGTCCGGAGCCGTCGATGGGCATCTGGCCATAGTCGCCGCCCGTGCTGTCGCGGTCCCGCTCCTCCGCGAAGGTGAAGCGGCCGCGCACCTCGACGCGACTGTTCTCGCCGATGAGCCCGCTCTGAAACTGGCGTCCCAAGGTGACGTCGAAGCCGTAGCCGGTCGCGTCGTCGACGCTGCCCTCGGGATCGTTGGGATTCGCCAGGCCGCCCTTCACCTTGGGCAGCACCACGTGGCGGGCGCCCGCGCCGAGGTCCAGGTAGTAGCCGGAGCCGCCGGCGGCGCTCTCCGCCTCTTGCGCCACGGCGGGAAGCGCGAGTGAGAACGTTAGTAGCAGGCCGAAGCAAAACAGTGCGCGGGATTCGAATCTAGGGATCATTACAGCTCCTGGTTGAGAGATCGGGAGTGAAAGGGGGGCATTCTAGCCAGAGATTCCGCACCCGGGCCACGGAACCCCTGACTGGAGCGACCTCAGCTTCGACCAAAAACGCTTCCGACGTGAGGGCGAAACGCGTCGCTTCTGGCCCGTTTTCCGTTGAGGTTCGAACTGTGCAGCGTGATCGCACGGTGGGCCTCTCGGTCGCCAAGACACGCGCGGCGGCCGCCTGTGGCCAGGCGTGCCGCCGCGGTCGGTTCGCACCGAACTTCGACGCGGGGTGGCGCTAGAAGCGGAAGCCCACGGTCAGGGTACCGCCCACCACCACCAAGTCGTCGTCCTCCAGCTTGGACTCGAAGGGGTCGA
>JAKSBN010000331.1 GCA_022361175.1 Pseudomonadota bacterium
CCTAAGTTCGCCTGCAGGAGCTCTTGCTCCTCCGAGAGATCGAAGTCCACGTCAGGCCCTCTGGGCGGCGCGGTCGCGCGGCAGCCCGAGGCCGCGCTCGGCGATGATGTTGCGCTGGATGTTCGACGTGCCGCCCGCAATGGCGCCGCCCAGGCTCTCGAGGAAGATCGCCATCCACACCCCGGCTTCCGTAGGCGGCAGGTTCCGCACCCACTCCGCGGGCGCCAGCAGGGCGTGGTCGTCGGCCAGGTCGAGGGCCAACTTGGAGAGCGCGTGGTTGATGCGCGTCGTCAGCTGCTTGTTCATCAGCTGGATGATGCCCGGATCCCGGCCGCGGGCGCTCGCCGTCAGCTGCTTGTAGCCCGAGTACTCGTGCGCCCGCACCAGGCCCTCGACCTCGACCAGCCGCTGGCGGATCGCGGGATCCTCGAGAGCCGGGCGCCCGCCCCGCCGTGCGTTGCGCGCCAACTTCACCAGGCCGTCGAAGAAGAGCACGGCCTGCTCGGCGCTGCCGATCGAGTTGCGCTCGTGCTTGAGCGTGGAACGCGAGACGGACCAGCCTTCGCCGCGCGCACCGACGATCCAATCCGCCGGCGTCTCGGCGTCGTTCAAGAAGACCTCGTTGAAGTGGGATTCGCCCGTGATCTGGCGCAGAGGCCGCACCTCGATGCCCGGCTGATTCATGTCGAGCAGCAGGTACGAGATGCCCGCGTGCTTGGAGGCCTCGGGTTCGGTGCGACAGAGACAGAACATGAAGTCGGCGGTCTGGGCGCCGCTGGTCCAGACTTTCTGCCCGTTCACGACCCAGCGATCGCCCACCAGCTCGGCGCGCGTCCGCACGGAAGCCAAGTCGCTGCCCGCCCCCGGTTCGCTGTAGCCCTGGCACCAGCCGAACTCTCCGGTCATGGTCCGCGCGACGAACCGCTCCTTCTGCCACTCCTCGCCGCGCTCGAGCAGCGTGGGCACCAGCATCGAAGGACCGATCCCCGTCACGTCGCCCGGTGCGCCCGCCGCGCGAAACTCCTCGCGGATGATCGTCGCCTTCAGGACGTCGGGCTCCTGCTCCGAGCCTCCGTAGCGCCGCGGGATGCGGCGAGCCAGATAGCCGGCTTCGATCGCGCGGCGCCGGAAGAGCGCGTGCTGCTCGGCCGTGGAGAGCCGGGCTTCGTCGCCCGCGAGCGGCCACGCGGAGGCCAGGAAGCTCTGCACCTCGCCGCGAAACGCCTCGTAGGCCTCGCTGTAGCCGAGATCCACGTCGACTCCCCTAGCGGCCGCGCAGCGGCGGGGCGCCCACGGCGCCCGGCGTCCAGCGCGGGGACGAGGCCTTCAGGAGGCGCGACATCATGATCATGCGCGCCACGTCGCGGCCGCCGGTCGGCTCCGCCAGCACGCTCTCGTACCACACGATCTCGGTTTTGGGGCTGTCCGAAAGAGCCAGCACGCGGCCCCGCACCTCGTAGTCGCGGTCCACCACGACGGGCCCCGCCAGGTACTGAATCTCGATGGCTCCGAAGAGCCCCACGCCGCGGTCCGGTGGCGGCTTCAACAGGGGCTCCTCCACGGCGCAGAGCGCCTGTACGACGTGGACGGGCGGCGCGACGCGGGGGTCCGCCGTCGCGCGGTAGGCCGCCAGCGGCTCGGTGATGTAGCCCAGTCGGTGTTCGACGTGGTCGCCCCGTATCCGCACCGGCACGGGGGCGCACGTGTCGCCCGCCTTCAGATGGCCGAGATCGCGCAGCTCGCCGGGCGGTCGCACGCCCTTCAAGCGCTGGCACAGTGCCGAGTCGAGGTCTGGCGCTCCCACCGAAGCCGTCCCCTCGCAGACCCGGCGCCCGTCCTCGGTCTCGATCCACACGTCGGCGCGGGGAGCCGCTTCCGCTCGCTCCAGGCGGCAGCGAACCGGCTCGTTGTCCCGCGTCGCGTAGAGGAAGTAGAGGGAGAGGCTTCCCGTCTCGAGCCAGCCCGGGCCGAACGCCTCGATCAACAGGGGCGGGAACTGCTCCATGTGGATCGAGCCCGCGACGGTTCCGCCCCGAAAGCCGAGCGCGCCGGCCGTCTCGTCGTCGTGGATGCCGCCTTTCTGATCGGCGGCGTCGTTGCGGGGGCGGCGCCACGAACCCACGTGGGCGTGCTTCGCACTGGATGCCGGAGCCATGGGGGTTTCCTCCGGCGCCCGAGAGGCGCCGCGAAGCCCGAGAGCTTCGCGGCGCCCGCGGTGCCGTTACGGAGCCGGGCAGGCGGGCAGGCCCATCCGGTCTCCACGCGTGAACTGACAGCCGAACGCGGGATCCGCCACTGCCGCGGGGTCCAACACGTCGTCGCCAGCGGGCTTCACGCCCGTGTCGACCCAGTCCACCATGGCCTGGAAGGCCTCGGACTGCTCCAGCAGGTTGGACCCGCAGTGGTTCACGTCGCGGGTCGCGCGCGAGACCAACAAGTCCGAGTTGCCGGCCGCAGCCACGTCCCGGGCGTACTCCTGCTCCATCACGAAGGGCACGAAGAGATCGCCCAGCGTGTGCAGACTGACCACGGGGGCTCGAATCTTCCCCTCGAGCACGGGAACCGGCTTCAGGCCACCTTCTCCCCGCTTCGAGTTGGCAACCGGGTCGCGGGCCACCCGCGTCACGTCGGCGTTCAACATCGCCTCCGCCGGAGTCAGGGCGGGATCCTGGTCGAACTGATAGATCGCGTCGGTGTTGTCGACCAACACGCGGTCCACGACGTTCGCAATCGTGCCGTCGCCGCCCGCGTTCAGCGTGAACAGGAAGAAGAAGCTCTCCCAGAAGTTGAAGCCTTCCTCGAAGACCGGCCGCGGGCCGCCCGAGATGTTCTCGAGCACGGCTTTCAGCTGGTCACCCGCCTCGCTTCGCACGAACGGATACTGCACCCCGGCACCGGGGTCGTAGAGAGGCCCGCTCAGCCCCTCGATGATGAGCGGAAGCTCGCTGACCAGGAAATCCGCGGGCGCCGGAAACGCGCTCGCCCCGAGCGTCAGCTGGCGCGCCACCTGGATGTAGTCGAGGAAGTAGTCGAAGAGCGCGATGTCGCCCATCACGCCGCACATGGGCACGGCACCGGCGTAGTCGACGCCGCGGCTCGCCAGCGACTGTTCCATGGCCGCCCCGGTGATGTGGCCCCCCATGGACTGCCCCGTGATGAAGACCCGATTGGGCTTCCCGTAGAGGCGGCTGAACTTGCGGACCAGGCGGTTGGTGTCGTTCACGCCCGCGCGCACGTCGTAGCAGTTGCGCCGATAGCTGGAGGCCGCCCACGCGTAGCCGTTGGCCAGCAGGTACGGTCGCAGCGGCGGATTGGACACCGTCAGCTCCGCCCGACACGCGCGACCCGCGGCGGTGTCGACGTCCGTCGCGCCGCGGAAGCCGTGGGCGTACATCACGAGGTCGCCGTTCCAGTTCTCGGGAATCTCGACCCGAAAGCCGGCACCGCCCAGCACGCCCCAGTCGCGTTGGGCGGGGAAGTCCTCCAGTGCGTCGAACGGAAGCTTCTCCGGAAGCAGGCAGAAGTCCTCGCCCTCCGGCGGGTTGCCGAGCTCGTCGGCGCAGGTGACGAAGCCCGAACCGATGCCCTTGGCGGCGGCGCCCGCAGCCAGGAGTCCCAGCGCCAGCACCACCACGCCGCCAATACTCCATCGCACCACACTCTTTGCCATCACCACTCCCTCCGATTGATTCCTCTTGTGGTTGGATCCGGCCGCGAACCTTCGAAGCCGCACGCGAGGCCGGCCCCGCAGCTTCTCACGCGGGAGCCCGCGGAGTCCTGACGCTGTGCGCCCCGTCGAGCCGCGCAGAGTGGCCGACGAGACCGCGGGCCCCGCCTGGGCCCCGTCGGCACTGATGCGATCCGGCCGTCATCCTGTCACAACAATTTTGTTCGTGTACAGCAATTTTTCGTTTTGTTGATTCTGATTCCAATAAGATGCGTACACAGGATCGCGTGGAGCGTTTGCCCGGGCCTGCCTTCGCTGTGGGGGCGCCGCGGGCGATCGCGGGAGGTTCTCATCGTGACACGGACAATCCGACGATTCGTCCGCGCGGGCGCCACGAGCGCGCTGGCGCTCAGTCTGGCGATCACGGCCCAGGCACAGGACGAAGGCGCGGCAGCGGATCCCGCGCCGCAGGAAGACGTCGAGGCCATCGTCGTCACCGGGTCCCACATCAAGCGCAAGCAGGCCTTCGATTCCGTCTCGCCGATCGACACCGTGGGACAGGCCGAGATCCAGGACATCGGCATCGTCAACGTGGCCGACCTGGTGCGAAACCTGACGTTCAACACCGGGTCCGAGTTCCAGATCGACGCCTTCACCCAGGGCGGGTCCGGAGGCACGTCGCAGGTGAACCTGCGCGGCCTGGGCCTGGGCTCGAGCCTGGTGCTCCTGAATGGCCGCCGCCAGACGGTGTCGTCGGCGATCGCGAATGCGGGCGACACATTCGTCGATACGAACGCGCTGCTCCCGTTGATCGCCGTGGAGCGCATCGAGACCGTAAAGGACGGCGCCGCCGCCATCTACGGCACCGAAGCCGTGGCGGGCGTCGTGAACTTCATCACCCGGGATCGCTTCGAAGGCCTCGAGATCAGCCTGAACAGCCAGTTCACGACCCGCAACGAGGACGACGAGCACCGCGACATCGACATCAGCGCCATCGCGGGCGTCGGCAACGACCGCGGCCACATCATGGCTGCCCTCTCCTACCGGGACAAGAACGAGATCCGCACCACGGACCGCCCCTTCCGCAACAACCAGGACGGCAAGACGCTCTCCACCTACGGCAGCCCGGGCTCCTACATCTCTCCGCTGGGCGTCGATCTGGGCAACGGCGTGGGCCAGTTCGTCCCGGACCCCGACTGCCCCACCCCGGACGCGGCCGGGGTGCTCTGTCTCTACGACTTCGGCGACAACTTCACGCTGGTGCCCGAGGAGCAGCGCCTCAACATCTACACCACCGGGCACTACGACCTGGCGGACTGGGTCACCTTGCGCGGCGAGTTCGGCTTCGCGCGCAACGAGGCACAGGCCGGCGCGTCGCCCTCGTTCCCGGCACTGGACTTCTTCCAGTACGTCGTCCCCGACACGCATCCCGCCAACCCCTTCGGCACCCCCGTCCTCTTCCGCGGCCGCGTCGTCGGCGACGACGGCGGCGAACCGGGCAGCAATCGGGCCATCAACAGCGTGGACGACGTCACGTACCGCGGCGTCATCGGCCTGGAGGGCGAGTTCCCCGACATCGGGATCGAACCGGTCGACGCGTTCCTGGACACTTGGTCGTGGGAGCTCTTCTACACCTTCAGCACCAACCGACGCGACGGCGTGGGAAGCGAGCAGTCCGCCAGTGCTCTCGTGGATGCACTCCGGGGCTTCGGCGGCCCCGACTGCGTGCAGACGCCGACGCAGCTGCCGGGAACGGGCGACTGCTTCTACTTCAATCCCTTCGCCAGCTCGATCACGGCCTCTCCCGGCGACCCCGAGTTCAACGATCCCTCCGTGATCCCGGCCATGACCGCGCGCCAGGGCTCGAAGTTCGAGACCACGCTGCGCACCTGGGATGGGATCCTGTCCGGCGAGCTCTTCGACCTGCCCTGGGGGTCGCCGGCCGCCGCCATCGGCTTCCAGCTTCGCGACGAGTCCTTCGACGTCGCGCGCGGGCGCGACTCCTTGAACGAAGACTTGGTCTTCAACGCGGGCGGTCCGGATGCCGACGCCGACCGCGACGTCTGGGCCGTGTTCGGCGAGCTCGAGATCCCCGTCTTCGACCTGGACGACATCTCGATCTGGGGCGACCGCTTCACGGTGGGCGACCTCTCGCTGACCGCGGCGGTGCGCCACGAGAACTACGAGAGGGGCATCGACAGCACCGATCCGAAGCTGGGGATCCTCTGGCGCATGGGCGACTTCTTCTCGCTGCGCACCACCTGGGGCACGTCCTTCCGGGCGGCCACCCTCTTCCAGCAGGAAGTCGAAGCCACGGCCCAGAACGGGCGCCTGGACCTCTTGTCCGGCAGCTTCGTGTTCCTGGCCGAAACGGCGGCGCCGAATCCCGACCTGGACCCGGAGACGGCCGATACCGTCAACGCGGGATTCACACTCTCGCCCATCGACGATCTCGAGATCGGATTCGACTACTACTACATCAAGTACGAGGACCTGCTGACCGTCGAGGACGGTCAGGCCCTTCTGGATGCCGACTTCGCGGCGTTCCTGGCCGGCGATCCGCTGAACCCGAACATCATCCGCGATCCGATCACGTCGTCGCCCATTCGCATCTTCGCGCAGCGCTTCAACGCCAACGAGGTGGTGACCGACGGCATCGACCTGACGCTCCGGTACACCTTCTCGCCCACCGATCTCATCACGTTGGGCGTGCACTCGGAGTGGTCGTACGTCCGCCGCTACGACATCAAACTGGGAGACGGCAGCCCCACGATTCACGCCGCCGGCAACCGCAACGACACGAACTTCGCCCGCTCGATCCCCGAGTGGCGGGGCAACACCACGCTGTCGGTCTTCGTGGGGGACTTCAGCGCCAACATGATCATCCGGCACATCAGCGACTACAAAGATGACGAGAACGACAACGACCGCATCGACAGCTGGACCACGGTCGACATGCAGTTCAACTACCAGTTGCCGGGCTTCGGCCAGCTCGACCAAGGCCCGTTGGCGACGTTCGGCATCATCAACATCGGCAACCAGGCCCCTCCGGCGGTCGACACGGAGCCGGGGTTCGACACCAAGGTGCACGACCCGCGCGGACGCATCCTGTACTTCCGCGTGACGCAGCGCTTCTAAGAGCCCGCGTCCGGGGAGCGGGACGGGCACCACCCGCTCTCCGGACGCCCGCGGCCGGCGCCGGCGGCCCCCGGCGCCGGCCGCCACTTTTCTTTCTTGCGTCGATCTCGGAACTGAAAGGCCGCGGGAGGCGTATGATCAGAGGTCGATCCCGCTCGAGGCCGCACCGCGCCAGGAGAATCGATGCCCCCGACGTCCGCTTCCCAGCACCCGGGCTTCTCGCCCGCCTACCGCAACTACGTCCTCGGCCTCCTGGTCGTGGTCTACGTGCTGAACTTCCTCGACCGCAGCATCCTCACGATCCTGCTGGAGCCCATCAAGGAGGAGTTCCAGCCCAGCGACACCCAGCTGGGCTTTCTCTCCGGGATCGCGTTCGCGCTCTTCTACGCCACCCTCGGGATCCCCATCGCGCGCTGGGCCGACACGGGTACCCGCCGCAGCATCATCGCCCTGGCGCTCGCCGTCTGGAGCACCATGACGGCGCTGAGCGGCGTGGTGCGCACGTTCACCCAGCTGGTGCTGGCGCGGGTGGGCATCGGCATCGGCGAGGCCGGTTGCACCCCGCCGGCACACTCGCTCCTGGCCGACTACTTCCCACCCGAGCAGCGCGGGCGCGCCTTCTCGATCTACTCGCTCGGCATCCCCATCGGGGCCGCCCTCGGCTTCTTGTTGGGTGGCTGGATCAACGAGTTCTTCGGTTGGCGCCTGGCCTTCATGGTGGTGGGCCTGCCCGGACTCGCCGCCGCCGTCGTGGTGCGCTTCACGTTGAAAGAGCCCCCGCGCGGCATGTCCGAGGCGCAGGGCCCGGCTCCGGTCAGCGACGCGGCCCCCAGCATCAAGGAGGCCTTCCGGTATCTGGCCGGCCTGGCCTCCTTTCGCCACCTGGCTCTGGCCGCGGCGTTGCACGCGTTGGTGGGCTACGGCGTGGGAAACTGGGCGGCCGCCTTCCTGGGGCGTTCGCACGGGCTGGGGACCGGCGAGATCGGCACCTGGCTCGCGGCCATCGGGTTCTTCGGGGGAGGTCTCGGCACGTACCTCGGCGGCGTGCTCGCCGACCGCCGTAGCCAGTCGGACGTGCGCTGGTATCTGTGGCTGCCCGCCTACTCGACGTTGCTGGCGATACCGTGCTCGTTCGCCTACTACCTGCTGCCTCAGACCTACGTGGCCCTGGCATTCGCGTTTCCCAACGCGTTTCTGGGCTCCATGTGGCTCGGCCCCACTTTCGCGATGACCCAGGGGCTGGCCCCGCTCCGCCTGCGCGCCCTGGCCTCCGCCTTCATGCTCTTCATCATCAACTTGATCGGCCTGGGCCTCGGCCCGCAGCTGGTGGGCTTCTTGAGTGACCTGCTGGCGCCGGCCTTCGGCATCCAATCGCTGCGGTGGGCGCTCGCGGCCATGGTGCTCTTGTACCTGTGGTCGTGCCTGCACTACTTCCTGGCCAACCGGACCCTGCAGCAGGACTTGGCGCGCAGCGCAGGAGCCACCGAGAGCTCCTAGTCGCAAAGGCAGAGGCCGCCTCGCCACGGGGACGAGACGGCCTCTTTCGACTTCGCCGCGGGTACGCCTAGGAAGCGACGGGGACGATCACCTCGGTCGCCTTCTCGGGCAGGGCCTTGCCCGCGAACTCGGCCTTCAGGCGGCTGAGCTCCTCGCGGGCCGCCTCCAGGCGCGCGTCCTTGCGGATCTCGGCCATGCGGGTGCGGAGACCCGTGTCGCCGATCTCGGCCTGGAGCTGGCCTTCCGTGGCCACCCGGGCCACGTGCTCGCGCACGCTCTCGAGCGCGGCCATCTCGGTATCCACCGAGAGGCCGTCCAGCGCCTCCTGCATGCGCCGGCGGGCGGTGGCGTTGGCCAGCGTGGCCAGCATGCGGCCCTTCTCGCGGACCAGACCGCGGATCTCCTCGCGGAAGCGGATCAGGTTCTGCTTGGCCTCGGCGGCCTCCTGGCGCACGCCCTCGAGCTCCTGCTCCGAGCGCTCCAGCTCCTCGAGCAGCGCCTGCTTGTGGGCGATCAAGGGCAGCGACAGCTCGTCCTGCCCGCGCCGCACGGCGCGCCGGACGTCGTCGTGCACGCGCGCGATCTCGGCGCGCCGCTCGCTGATCTCGGCCTCCAGCTTGTTGCGCATGTACAGGATGCCGGCCACGGCCTCCTTCAGCTCGCGGTACTGGCGCACGCGCTCGTTGATCGCCTGTTCGTAGACGGCCTTCGGGTTCTCGTGCTCGCGATCGCGCAGCCAGATCGAGAAGATCCCGCGGATCAGGCTGCGAAAGCGCGCCGTCAAGCTCATGGGTCGGGTGGTGGTCATGATTTGGGTCCTCCGGGTTCTCCGTTCTGGCTCCAGTCCTCGGACCGAAGATCCAGGTCGCGGATCTTTTGCTGCAGGCTCTGGCGCACCATGCCGATAGCCTGCGCCGTGCGCGAGACGTTGCCGTCGTTCTCGCGCAGGGCCTGCAGCAGGAAATTCCTCTCGAAGCTCTCCACCGCGCTCTTCTTGGCTTCGCTGAACGAGTGGCCGGTGTCGACGCTCGCGGCGGCTTCGCCCGCGGCGCTCGAGGCGCGCAGATTGAGATCGGCCTCTTCGATCACGTCGCCGGTCGAGAGCACGGCCGCCTGCTCGATCACGTTGCGGAGCTCGCGCACGTTGCCGGGCCAGGGATGGCGCCCCAAACGGGCCAACGCCTCGGGAGAAAGCTGCTTCTTGTCGCGCTCCAGCCGCTCGGCCACCTGCTCGAGGAAGCGGGCGCACAGGGCGGGAAGATCCTCCAGCCGCTCGCGCAGCGGCGGCAGCTCGATCTCGACCACCTTCAGGCGGTAGTAGAGATCCTCGCGGAAGCGCCCCTCGCGCACCTCGGTCTCGAGATCCCGGTGTGTGGCGGCGACGACGCGCACGTCGACTTCCACGCTCTGGTTGCCGCCCACGCGCTCGAACGTGCGCTCCTGCAACACCCGCAGCACCTTGGCCTGGGTCTCCCGCGGCATGTCTCCGATCTCGTCCAGGAAGATGGTGCCGCCGGAAGCCGCTTCGAAGCGCCCCTCGCGGCGGCTGTCGGCCCCCGTAAAGGCCCCCTTCTCGTGGCCGAAGAGCTCGCTCTCCACCAGCTCGCGGCTGATGGCGGCGCAGTTCACTGCCACGAAGGGCCGCTTCTTGCGGTTGCTCACGTTGTGCAGGGCCTGGGCGATGCCCTCCTTGCCCGTGCCGCTCTCGCCGCGCACCAGCACCGTGAGGTCGGTCTCCGCCACTTTCTGGATGGTGGCGAAGACGTCGCGCATGGCGGCGCCGGAGCCGATCAGGCGCTCGAAGCCCGTGTCGCGCTGGATGCGCTCCAGCAGCAGGCGGTTCTCCCGCTCCAGCCGCCGCCGTTCGAGCGCGCGCGCGACGATCACGCGGATCTCGTCGTTGTCGAAGGGCTTGGGGACGTAGTCTTCGGCCCCGGCCTTCATGGCCTCCACGGCGATCTTCTCGGAGCCGTGGGCCGTGATCATCACCACGGCCGTCTCCTCGCGGACCTCCTTGGACGCCTTCAAGACGTCCATGCCGCTGGGCCCCTTGCCGAGGGAGAGGTCGGTCAACACCAGATCGAAGGGCCCCTCGGCCAGGCGATCGAGGGCTTCGCGCCCGTCCGACGCCAGCGTCACGTCGTAGCCCGTGCGCACCAGCAGCCCGCGCAGCGCCACCTGGATGGCGCGCTCGTCCTCCACCACCAGAATCCGCGCCGTCACGATCCACCTCCCGCGGGCCGCCGCTCCTTCGGGAAGGTCACGAGGAAAGCGGCGCCACCGCTCGGATCGGACTCCAGCTCGATCGTGCCGTCGTGCGCCTCGACGACCTTCCGCACGATGGGCAGGCCGAGGCCGGTGCCGGTCTCCTTCGAGGTCTGGAACGGGCTCCAGATCCGCTCGCGCTGGGCCTCGTCGACGCCGGGGCCGTTGTCGCGCACGCGCATCCAGACTTCGGTGCCGGCCAGGTTCTCACCCAGGGAGATCTCGATCACGGGCTCGGCGACGCCCGCCTCTTCGAGCGCGTCGATGGCGTTGCCCACCAGATTGATCGCCACGCGCCGGAGCTTCTCGGGATCGCCCACCAAGCTCGCTTCGCAGTCGAACTGGCGCTCGAGGCGCACGCCCGTGCGCTGGGCGCGGTCCCGGAACGTCTCCAGCGCCGAGTCCAGGATTTCGCTCATGCGCACCGGCGAGAGCCGCAGCTCCTCGTCGCGCGCGAAGCGCAGCAGGTGCGAGATGGACTTCTCCACCCGCTCGAGCTCCTCGAGCGCCACCGACGCGTACTCGACGTTGTCCTTGGCCACGGGATCCTCGCCCATCTGCTGCACCAGGCTCTTGGCCGCCGTAATGGGGTTGCGGATCTCATGGGCGATGGAGGCGGACAGGTGCTCGAGCGAGCGCGCGTGCTCGCCCTCCAGCTCCTGCCGCTCGCGGGTGACGTTCTCCTGCACGTGCTTCCGCACCTCTTCCTGCACCAGGCGCTCGCGCAGCTGGGGCTCCACGTGCAGGGAGTAGTAGCGGCGGCCGAGCTTCAAGCCGGCCAGCATGAGGCCGATGAAGCCGAGCGGCGGGATGAAGATCAGGAGCGGCACCACGATCAGCCCGTACTTCACGCAATCCCGGTAGAAGTCCACCTTCTCGTCCGCCCGCTGCCGGGCCTCGCGCAGGGTGCGCGCATCCGCGCTCTCGACCTCGAACGAGCCGTCGTCGCGCCCGCCCGGCCGCAGGGACGAGACGGCGGCATCCACCGCGTCCACCGCCGAGTCGACGGCGCGGTCGAGCTTGCGCTCGAGGGAGTCGACGAACTGTCCGGCGTCGAATCCCTCCGCGTCCCGCTGGCGGCGACGGCGCCGGCGGCGCCGCCGCGGCGGAGCGGATTCGTACCGATCTTTGGACATGGAGGACACCTCATCCCAGTTCCAGGCGAAGGACGCGAGCGGCCGCGGGTCGGAGCCTCTCATCGGGCGCCCTCCTTGATCCCGTCGGGCTTCGGGAAGGACACGATGAAGGCGGTGCCCGCACCCGGGGCGGACTCGATCTCGATGGTACCGCCGTGGGCGTCGACCACCTTCTTCGACAGCGCCAGGCCCAGCCCGGTGCCCGAATCCTTGCTGGTGTAGAAGGGGCTGAAGATCTTGGCCTGAAGGGCGGGGTCGATCCCGGGCCCGTTGTCGCGCACCCGCAGCCAGACGTGGTCGCCCGCCAGGTTCTCCCCGGCCTGGATCTCGATGCGCGGCTCGCGGGTCCCGCTCTCGTCGAAGGCGTCGAGCGCGTTGCCCACCAGGTTGATGACCACGCGCCGGAGCTTCTCCGGATCCCCGCGCAGGACCCCCTGGCCGTCCAGCTCCTGGGTGAGCGCCACGCCGCGGCGGGACAGGCGATCCCGGAACGTGTCGACCGCGGAGGACACCACGTCGGCCAGGCGGAGCGGCTCGAAGCGGACCTCCTCTTCCCGCGCGAAGCGCAGCAGGTGGGAGATGGAGCGCTCGACGCGGTCCAGCTCGTCCAGGGCGACGTTGGCGTAGTCGATGTTCTCGGCCGAGCGCGGATCCTCGCCCATCTGCTGCACCAGGCTCTTGGCCGCCGAGATGGGGTTGCGGATCTCGTGGGCGATCGAGGCCGAGAGCTCCTCCACGTGGCGGGCGTGACGCGCTTCGGTGACGCGACGCTCCTGGGTCCCGCCCTCGGCCACCTGGCGGCCGATCTCGTTGCGCACGAGCTTCTCCCGCAGCTCCGGCGCCACCATCACCACGAAGTAGTGGACGGCCAGGCCGATGCCCCACGACATGGCGGTGGCGATGGCCGCGCGCAGGGGGCTGACCACCACCAGCATCGCGTTCACCGAGCAGAAGACGACCAGGTGCGTGTAGAAGGAGAGCTTGGCGTTGGCCCGCTTGCGGGCCCGGTCCAAGGCGCGCTCTTCGGGGGTCTTCTCGCGCTTGCGCCTGCGCGTCATACGATGGCTCCCCGCTTTCCCGGCGCAGCCGCGCCGCTTGGTCGGGCGCGGTAGCTCCAGCGCGTCCTGACAAGTTCCCAGACCATGCATGGCGGCACCAGAGAGCAAGCGCCGTGCCTGATTTTCATCTCAACAAAATCAAGCACTTAGGGCATCCCCTCGGGCAGTGCAGTGCAGTCTCTGCACTGCACTGCCATGTGGAGACTGCACCTGCGCCGCTCGCGGTTCAAGGCCCGGGCCCTCCGCTCCGATGAGCGAGTCGAAAGTTGCGCATTGCCTGCCGGTGAAAGCCGGAGGCGGAGTCGAACCATGGCCTGGTGGAAGCCGAACCTGGGAGTCCGAAACAGCGAGGACGAGCGACGCCAGTGGATCCACGCCGTGCTCGCCGAGGCCAGCACCTTCGGCCGCGCGGCCCGGGTGGATCTGCCGGAGACAGGCCGTTCGCTCACCGCCCACTTCACGGCCGTGCGCCGCGAGCAGCTGATCCTGGTGCTGCGCCAGGAGCCCGAGCCCGCCGTCCAGCCCTTCTCGCGTTGCAGCGTCACGTTCGGCCTGCGCGGCCGCAGCGCGTCCTTCCAGTCGGTGGTCTGCGGCCTGGAGACGCGCCGCGCCCTGGTGCAGCTGGTTCTCACGCGCCCCACCGACCTCGCCTGCCAGGACCTTCGCACCGCGCCCCGCCTGGCCGTGGCCCGGGACCGCGGCCTCCGCGCCCGGTTGGAGGCCCAGGGGCAGAGTCTCCACCCGACCGTTCTCAACCTGAGCACCACGGGCGCGTGGCTCGACTTCGGCGAGGAGACCGTGCCCGAGGGCCCCTGGCCGCTAGAGCTCAGCTGCGGCTCGCTCTCGCTCCGCCTCGAAGCGCAAGTGCGCCGCCGCGAAGGCGCCCTGGTCGGGGTCGGCTTTCCCTCCGCCCTGCGCGGCGTCCTGTGCGCAGACTGCAGCACTCTTATCCGCCTCGTTGACCGATTGAACGGGAGCGGGCGGCGAGCCATCGACGCGGGCGGCGTTGCACTCGGGTCGCGGTAGCGCTGCTACCGCTTCCCCTCGCGCGCCTTGCCCGCGCCGCGTCTCGCCACCCGCTCCGGCTCCGTCGACTCGCGTAACTCGCCCGGGCTCTCCCAGCGTCCCGAGGCCGGGGGGACCTCTTCGGCGCGGAGGGGGCCGGTGATCCTGAGAGCCGCCAGGGCGGCGAGTTCCAGGCGCAGCCGCGATCGCAGCGAGAGCCGGCGGAAAGCGGAGGCGCCACGGCACCCGGAGTCGACGAGAGGTCGCCCCCGGCCCTGGCACCACCTCTGACCGCGCCGCGCACTGCCTCCCCCGCCCTCAAGTCGGGTATGCTCGCCCGCCTTTCGGGTGTTGCGGGAGGAACGGGTGGCGGCGCTGTCTCGGGTGGTGATCGTGGGGGGCTCGCTGGCGGGGCTGCGGGCGGCCGAGGGGCTGCGTGAGCTCGGGTACGACGGCGCGCTGGCCTTCGTGGGCGAGGAGACGGAGCCGCCCTACGATCGGCCGCCGCTGTCGAAAGAGGTGCTGCGCGGCGACTGGGAGGCCGAACGGACGAGCCTCGTGCGCGGCGACGCCTTCGACGCGCTGTCGCTCCAGCTCCACCTGGGCCGCCGCGCGGTGGCCCTCGACGCCGCGGACCGCGAGATCCGATTGGACGACGACACCCGGCTCCCGTTCGACGGGCTCGTCATCGCCACGGGCGCGACGCCGCGGACGCTACCGGGTGCGCCCGACCTGCCCGGTCTCTACACGCTGCGCAGCCTGGCCGACAGCCTGGCGCTGCGAGACGAGTTGGAGAAGACGCCGCGGGTGGCGGTCGTGGGGGCCGGCTTCATCGGAGCCGAGGTGGCGGCCTCGTGTCGCGCCCGCGGCCTGGCGGTGACCCTGATCGAAGCGCTGCCGGTGCCGCTCGAAGCCGCGCTCGGACGCGACGTCGGCTCGACCCTGGCCGAGGTCCACCGCGAACAGGGCGTCGACGTGCGTCTGGGGGTCGGCGTGGACGCCGTCGACGGCTCCCGGCGCGTGGAGCGGCTGCGCTTGAGCGACGGCAGCACCGTCGAGGCCGACGTGGTCGTCGTGGGCATCGGCGTGCGTCCGGCCACGGAGTGGCTCGAAGGCTCGGGCATCGCACTCGACGACGGCGTCGTGTGCGACGCCACCTGCGCCACGAACCTGCCCGGCGTCGTGGCGGCAGGAGACGTGGCGCGTTGGCACAGCGTCCTCTTCGACGAGACCCTGCGCATCGAGCACTGGAGCAACGCCACCGAACAGGGTCGCGCCGCCGCCGCGCGGCTGCTGGACGGCGACGCCGGTGCCAAGCCGTTCGAATCGGTGCCGTTCTTCTGGTCCGACCAGTACGACCGCAAGCTCCAGTTCGCCGGCCGCACCACCCGAGCCGACGCCACGAAGCTCGTACAGGGCTCGCTGGGCGAGCGCCGGTTCGTCAAACTATACGGCCGGGCGGGCCGCCTGGTGGGCGCCCTGGCGTTCAACCGACCGCGGCACCTGATGCAGGCCCGCCGCTTCCTGCGCGAAGGCCAGTCGTTCGACGCGGCCGTCGCCCACTTCGAGTCCTGAACGAGTCCTGAAGACGGTCCCGAGACCGAGCTGGAGGAGACACACCCCCATGGTCACGATTGGAATGAACTACTTCGTACTGCCGGGCAAGGAAGACGTGTTCGAGGCCGCATGCGCGCGCGTCGTCGAGACCATGAAGGGCATCGACGGCCACAACGATTCTCAGATCTACCGTCAGATCGACAGCCAGTCCCCGGTTTATCTGATCGTGTCCCGCTGGACCAGCGAGGACGCCTTCAAGGCCTTCATCGCGTCGGACGCTTTCAAGAAGGTGACCAACTGGGGCAAGGAGAACATCCTCACCGGCCCGCCCCGCCACACCACCTACCGCGAGTAAGCGTGCGCTAGATGCCCTCTAGGCCAACACCTCCACGGTGTCGCCCACGGCCAGACGCCCGTGGGTCCGGTGGACGCCGTTCTGGCCGAAGACCACGTGCTCGCCGCGGCGGCGGTAGCGCGCCAGCGTGGCCAGCGGCTCGCGGCCCTTCTCGGCGGATTCCTGATCGATGGTCGTGATGAGGCAGCGCTCGCACGGCTTCACCAGATCGATCTCCAGCGACCCGATGCGGACCCGCTTCCACGTGTCCTCCGCATAGGGCTCGCTCCCCCGCAGCACCAGGTTGGGGCGGAATCGGTTCATGGGCAGCGCCTCGTCGAGACGCGCGTTCAGATCGGCGAGGGACGCCTCTCCCAGCACCAAGAGCGGGTAGCCGTCGGTGAAGCTCGTGTACGCGGGCTCGGGCGCCCGCTTCGGGTTCACGCGCCGCTCGAAGTCCGGCGCCATCCCCACCAAGCGCAGGCGTCGGCCGAGCGCGTTCTCGATCCAGTCCGCCGCCGCGTCGCCCAGATCGACGCCGGAGACCTTCGAGATCCACACCTGCACCTCGCGCGCAGGCCCTTTCCCGTCGCTGGGAACGATCAGCTCGGGGCGACCGGGCGCGCGCAGCCGCAGCCCGCCCTCGGCGATCTCCACCTGAATTCGCGCCAGCCCCGGCTCGTGGCGCTGCGTCACGAAGACGCCCGCGTCGTCCACCCACTGCCAGCGCCGATCGCCGACGAGACCGTGGCGATCGAAGGTGGCTTCGGTCACCGAAAGGCCGGCGCAGGACTTGATGGGATAGACGTGGATGGCGGCCAGCTCGATCACGGCTCCGGTATGCTAGCGGCCCGGCGTCGAACCGCCCCGGAGAGTTTCATGAGCCTGTTGCAAGCTTCGACGTCCGCGCTTCGCGCCGCCACCGCTGCGGCGTGGCGGCGCACCGCGCACGGCCCCCTGGTTCCCGGCCGGGCCCTGCGTCTCGACTTGGTCGTGGCGGCCCAACGCGCGGCCCTGGAGACCCTGGTGCCGCTGGAACCCGAGCACGCGCGACGTCTCGTGGAGCTGTCCGGCAAGCTCGCTTCGCTGCCCAAGGACATCGCGCTTCGGGCCGAAACTCTCGGCGGCGTCCCCGTCCAGAACCTCACCGAGAAGAACGCCGAGCCCCGCGGCGCCTGCCTCTACTTTCACGGCGGAGGCTTCGTGCTGGGTTCGGTCACCGCGCACCGCGACCTGCTGGTGCGCCTGGCCCGCGCGTCCCGCGCCCGGGTGGTGGGGGTCGAGTACCGGCTGGCACCCGAACACCCCTACCCGTCGGCTCTGGTGGACGCGGAAAACGCCTACCTGGCGCTGCTCGATCAGGGCCTCGCCCCCGACGACATCGTGTTGGGCGGCGACTCGGCCGGCGGCAACCTGTGCCTGGCCTTGCTGCAGCGGCTGCGCTCCAGTGGGAGCCCGCTGCCGGCCGGCATCGCCCTGCTCTCGCCCTGGCTCGACCTGGAGGCCGCGAGCGACACCTTCGACACCTACGCCGAGACCGACTACCTGACGCGCTCCATGGCCCTGCGCTGGTCGGCCCAGTACCGGGGCGGCCACGAGCCGCGCGACCCGCTGGTCTCGCCCCTCCACATGGATCCCAACAAATCCCCGCCGCTCCTGGTCCACGCCGGCGGCGCCGAGACGCTGCGCGGCGAGATCGAGACCTTCGTCGAAAGGGCCCGCGCGGCCGGCGTGTCCGTCGAGTTCGAGATCTACTCCGGCATGCCCCACGACTGGCACCTGATGTCCACCTGGCTCCCCGAAGCCCGCCGCGCCCTCACCGAAGTCGGCGAGTTCATAAGCCAACGCATCTCCTCCCCCTAGGCGGGCGGCGAGCCATCGACGCGGGCGGCGTTGCACTCCCCTCGCCGTAGCGCTGCTACGGCTTCGGGTCGTGCGCCTTGCCCGCGCCGCGTCTCACCACCCGCACGGGGCTTGGGGGGTGGTTGGAGAAGAGCTTCCACCAACGCAGAAAAACCAACCCGAGCGGTGGCGGAGACGTGCGAGTTCGGTTCGAGGTCAAGGCGCAAGAGCGAAGCCGTACTCCCGTACGGCGAGCTCGCAGCAACACAGACCTCGGACCGAAGACGCACGTCTCCGCGGGAGCGGATGGGGCGAGGGGAGCGAAGGCGAAATAAAGCGCAGCCCCCCACCGAAGCCGCTCGGGGCAGAACCTCCCCCTCAACTCCAGCGACGAAGCGGGACTGGTTGCTCACGGCGAGCCATTCGCCGGAGCCTCCTCGCCCCATCCGCGGCGAAGAGGCTCGTAATTCGATGTGAGATCCCGGGCTACGAGACTTGGCGGTCCTTGCCTTCCCAGTACGGCTCGCGGAGTTCGCGTTTCAGGATCTTGCCGGTGGGGTTGCGGGGGAGGGCGTCGATGAAGTCAATGGAGCGCGGGCGTTTGTAGCCGGCGATCTTGCCCTGGCAGTAGTCGACCAGCTGCTGGGCGTCGACGCTGGCTCCGGGGGCGAGGACGACGACGGCCTTCACGGCTTCGCCCCAGCGTTCGTCGGGGACGCCGATGACGGCCACGTCGGCCACGTCCGGATGGGAGAAGAGCACGCTCTCCACCTCGGCGGGGTACACGTTCTCGCCGCCGGAGACGATCATGTCCTTCACCCGGTCGTGGATGTAGAGGTAGCCCTCGTCGTCCAGGTAGCCGGCGTCGCCGGAGTGGAACCAGCCGTCGCGAATCGATTCGGCGGTGGCCTCGGGGCGGTTCCAGTAGCCCTTCATGATGGTGGGGCCGCTCATGCAGATCTCACCGACGGTGCCGGGCGGGCAGGGGCGCCCGTCGCCGGCGAGGATGCGGATCTCGCTGCCGAAGACCGGCAGGCCGCACGAGCGCAGGCGCGGACTGCCGGGCACGTGGTCTTCGTGCGGCAGCAGAACGACGGCGCCCGTGGTCTCGGTCAGGCCGTAGGCCTGGACCAGCCGACACTGAAACGTCTCGAGCGAGCGCACCAGGAGCTCTTCCGGGATGGGCGAGGCGCCGTAGAGAATCGTCTCGAGCGACGAGAAATCGGCCTGCGCGCAGTCCGGGTGCTGCAGCAGGAAGTTCATGAGCGCCGGCACGAAGAACGTGTGGTGGACCTGCTCTTCGGGAATCAGACGCAGGATCTCGGTGGGATCCGCCTCGCGCGTCACCACCAGGCGCGCGCCGGCGGCGAAGAGCGCCAGCGCCCAGCCGGAGCCGCCGATGTGGTAGAGCGGCATGCACACCAGCCCGCTGTCGCCGGGACGGACGCCGCCGATCCCCATGGCGATCACGTTGGTGACCTCCACCAGGTTGGCGTGCGTCAACTCGGCGCCTTTCGGGTGACCGGTGGTGCCGCTGGTGTAGAGCTGCCAAGCCGTCTCGTCCTCGGCCGTGTCGCAGCGCGGGTCGCTGGCGGAAGCCTCGCCCACGAAGTCGGCGTAGGTCGACCAGGTGTTGGAGCCCTCGCCCCAGCGCACGATCACCCGCACCTTGGCCAGCTCGGATTCGATGGCGGCCACCGCCGGGTGGAAGGCCTCGCCGACGAAGAGCACCTTCGCCTCGGCGTCGTTCACCACGTAGGCGATCTCGGGAGGCGCCAGCCGCCAGTTCACCGGCGTGTAGACGCCGCCGGCCTTGGCGATGCCGAACATCACCTCGATGAACTCGTCGTGCCCCTTGTCCAGCACGCACACCCGATCGCCGGGCTGCACGCCCGCGGCCAGGAGCGCGTTGGCCACTTGGCTGGCGCGCCGGTCGAGCTCGGCGTACGTGATCGAGCGGCCCGCGTGCCACAGCGCTTCGCGCTCGGGGGCAAGGCGCGCCCGCCAACGGAGGATCTCGGCGACGGTCTTCAAGAGGCTTCCTTTCGGCGTTGGTGTTGGTCTTCGGCGTCGGGGTCTCATCCGCGGCCCGGACCGCGGGTCTCCCCCAGTCTACTCTCCGAACCGCCCCGTGGCGTAGGCCGCGACCAACCCCAGCTGCAGCACGCAGAGAACCGGCAACAGCCAGCGCGCCCGGCCCGTTTCGGCGCGGCGCCAGGTGACGACGGAGGCCGCCGCCAGCAGCACCCACTCGATCGCGGCCCCCAGCGCCCCCAGGTGGGCCGGATCCCAGTAGGAGACCGGGCTCACGAAGCGCCAGTCCGTCAGCGGAAAGAAGTGGCCGTGGGCGTCCTCCCGATGCACCGGCAGATCGAGCGCGCAGTGCAGCAGAATGCTGGCGAAAAACAGCCGCGCGGCCGGCCGGCGCCAACAGAGCCCCAGGCCCGCCAGGGCCAGCGGAATGGAGTTGAAAACGTCGAAGAAGTGCTGCCAGCCGCGGTCGAAGTAGCGCTCGCCCCAGAGAACCGCCTGGTTGACCCCCAGCACCCAGCGCTCCCAGACGTAGAAGACCCACATGGGGGCGTCGGGAACCAGGGCCCCGGCCACGATGGCGCGGGCCTGGGTGCGGCCCGGCCCGCGGCCCAGCAGGGCCCAGCTCACCAGGGCGTGGGTCGGCGTGTTCACAGGCCCCTCCCGGATCCCCGTCGGGGTCGCCCCATTCTACCGAGGACGCCCCTTCGCCCCCTTGGGCGCCCACAGAGCGTCAAGTTCCCCTCACTGAGGGCCGAAAACACCATGACGTTCCAGTGTTTCCGTTACCCCCTGGTCCATCCGAACCCCGGTCCCAGCTGCCCGAAAGGGGGACATGAGCAAGCCTCGCACACCGCGCGCCACCACCCCGCCCCGGGCCAGCGAGCCCCGGATCGAATCCCTGGGCGAGGACGAGGAGCTGATCGACCACCACACCTTCTCGGACCTGCACGCGCGCCTGGCGCGCGCGCGGAACGAGACGACCGGCCCGGTGGACGACGACGCTCTGGTGGACGCCGACGACGAGCTCTTGCTGGAGGAGATCGCCAGCGAGCTCCCGACCGAGCGCCTGCGCGCGGGGGAGGCCTCGGTGCTGGTGCCGCCGCGCGGTCCGGGCGAGGTGGCCGCCTTGGAAGGCGCCCTGCAAGGCGCACCCGGCCGCAACGACGTGGCCGCCCTGGCGCTGCGGCTGGCGCTCGTCCACGCCCAAAGCGTGGGGCTCTTCGTCGTGAGCCGCGGACTCGTGGCGGGGCTGCGTGGCGCCGGCGCCGAGTTGGGCGAGCGCATCGAGGGCATCATGCTGCCCACGGATGCCGAGACCTTCCTGACGTGGCCCCTGGCCAGCCACGAGCCCTATCGCGGCGGCCGCCCCGGCACCGAGCAGGACACGCGCCTGCTGCGGGCCATGGGGCGCGGCGACGCCCACGAGCTGTGGGTGGCGCCCATCGCCATTCGCGGGCGCGTGGTCAACCTCCTCTACGCCGACAACGGCAAGGACCCGTTCGGCGAGACATCGGCCGCGGCGCTGCGCGCGCTGGCCCAGCTGATCGCGGGGGCGTACAGCCGTCTGATCCTGCAGCGCAAGCGCGCCGAGGCGGACTCATGAGCCGCCGCAAAGCCGCGCCGCCGCTCGACCCGACGCTGCAACGCGACGCCGAGCGCTTCCGGCTGCTGGCCGAGAACGTGCACGACCTGATCGCCGAGTACGACGGCAGCGGCCGGCTCTTGTACTCGAACTCGCGCCTGCTGGAGGGGCTCGGCTACACCGTCGAGCAGTTCCGCACCCTGCGACCCCTGGCCTACGTCCACCCCGACGACCACAAGGACTTCGCGCGCAGCCTGACGCGCACGCTCGACACCGCCGAGAGCTCGACGACGCGCTTCCGGGCCCGCCGCCAGGACGGCAACTGGAGCTGGCTCGAAGCCAACGCCTGCACCTACCACACGCCCGAGGGCGATCAGCACCTGGTGGTGATCGCGCGCGACATCACCGAGCGCAAGCGGGCCGAGGAGCGGCTGCGCGAGAGCATGGAGCGCTACCAGGCGCTGGTCGAGGACTCGCCGGAGGGCATCTTCGTGGTGGCCCGTGGCGAAGTGCTCTACGCCAACCGCACCTTCGCGCGCATCGTGGGGCACGAATCCCCGGAAGCCGTGATCGGCCAGCGCATCCTCGACTTCGCCGACCCCTCGTCGCGCGAGCGCCTGAAGCAGAACATGGAGCGCGCCAACCGCGGCGAGGCCCTGGCCCCGGACGAGTACCGCGTGCTGCGGCCGGACGGCGAGGTGCGGGACGTGATCGGCAGCGCCTCGGTCGTGACCTACGAGGGCGAGCGGGCCAGCCAGGCCGTCGTCCGCGACGTGACCGATCCCAAGCAGTCCGAGCGCCAGCAAGAGCGGCTGCGGATGGAGCTGCAGGAGGCGCGCAAGCTGGAGAGCCTGGGCGTGCTGGCCGGCGGCATCGCCCACGACTTCAACAACCTGCTGGCCGTCGTGCTCGGCAACTCGCGCTACGTGCACCGCCAGCTGGAGAGCGAGCCGGAGCTGGCGCGCGCGCTGGAAGACGCCGTCGACGCCGCCGAGAGCGCGGCGCGCCTCACCCGACAGCTCTTGGCCTACGCGGGCCGGCGCGAGCCGGACGTCCGGCCCGTCGACCTCTCTGAGCAGGTGAACCAGCTCTCGGCCCTCCTGGAGAGCGCCCTCAAGAAGAAGGTCTTCCTCCGTTTCGACCTGGCGGAGGACCTACCGCGGGTGCAGGCCGACGTGGTGCAGCTCGAGCAGG
>JAKSBN010000460.1 GCA_022361175.1 Pseudomonadota bacterium
CAACGTGACCAGCCCCACCGGCATCCAGGAAATCGACCGCTTCGACGGTGTGAGCCTGGAGGACCAGGTCATCGAGCGCGTCGAAGCTCTCGTCACCGACGGGGAAACGGCCTCCTACCGACGCTGACAACCCCGTTTCGAGCGACACGGTACCTTGACAGCCCGCTTTTGCGGGCCGATCCTCACACCGTGGTGTAGCGGTCTCTCCCTCCGAGAACCGCTGCCATTCCTCCGCGCGGGCCCGGCGCGCCCCGTCGATTCGGGTCCCACTGTTCGCGGTCGTCTCCGACGACCAGCCGGTTGTCCCGAGCGTTCGGGCCGGTCGGCAGCCAAACAGGACCGCAAGGAGGGTCGCATGGCCAGCAAGGTCGCCAAGCTCGGAATCAAACGAGAAGCCGGTTGGCTCTACTTCCTCGACAAGAAGGGGAACGTGAGCCGGACGCGCATGGCTCGCGGTGGCGGGAAGGTGCGCAAGACGAAGCCGCAGCTCGTCGCCAAGGCGGGCGTCGAACGAGAGGACGGCTTCCTCTACTACATCGACAAGCAAGGGGACGTCTGCAAAGTCAAGATGAAGCGCGCCGGATCGCGGCGTCGCAAGGCGGCACCGAAGCGCAAGACCGCCAAGAAGAAGACGGCCAAGCGCAAGACCGCCAAGAAGAAGGCGCCCCGCAAGAAGGCCGGCGCCCGGAAGAAGACGGCGCGCAAGAAGGCGGGCCGCAAGAAGCCGGCGCGGCGCAAGACGGCGCGCAAGAAGCCGGCGCGCCGCAAGACAGCCAAGCGCCGCTAACGGCGCTTCCCAGTACCCTGGCGGGTCGGTAGGCCAGCGGGAAGGCACACGGGGCCTTACCCGCTGGCCCTCCGCCGGGCGCGGCGTGCGACGTGCTGGTATGGTCCGGGCATGGCCGAGATCGAAGGAGCCCGGCGCGAGTCGAACGCCCAACCCTACGCGATTCTCGTCGTCGACGACGAAGAGGCCATTCTCGAGTCCCTCGAGCTGACGCTCGGTACCGAGTACCGGATCTTCACGGCGACGACGGGCGAAGCCGGGCTCGAGATCCTGGCGCGCGAAGAAGTCGCCCTCGTCATCGCCGATCAGGTCATGCCGGGAATGAGCGGCGTGGAATTTCTCGAACGCGTGGTCGAGAAGAACCCGCGCTCGATTCGCATGATGCTCACCGGCTATGCGGACATGTCGGCCGTGGTGCGCGCCATCAACGAAGGCCGCATCTACCGCTACATCCAGAAGCCGTGGGAGCCCGACGAGCTGCGCGTGAACGTGAAGCGCGCGCTCGAAGCCTACGAGCTGATCGGCGAGAACGCGCAGCTGGCGGCCGCGCTGGCGGAGGCCAACGAGCAGCTGCGCGCCGAGAACCGCTATCTGCGGCGCGAGGTGGAGCGGCGCTACTCGTTCGAGGAGATCATCGGCGAGAGCAACGCCATGCAGCGCGTCTTCGAAGTGATGGAGAAGGTCGCGGAGACCGACGCCACGGTGCTGGTGAGCGGCGAGACGGGCACGGGCAAGGACTTGGTGGCTCGCGCCATCCACTACGCGGGGCCCCGCACCGAACGGCGCTTCGTGGCCCAGAACTGCGGTGCGCTGCCGGATACGCTGCTCGAAAGCGAGCTCTTCGGTCACAAGCGGGGGGCGTTCACGGGCGCCCACGCCGACAAGAAGGGGCTCTTCGAGATCGCCGACGGCGGGACCATCTTCCTGGACGAGATCGGCGAGACCGAGCCGGGCATGCAGGTGCGCTTGCTGCGGGTGCTACAGGACGGCGAGATTCGCCCGCTGGGCTCGTCGGAAACGCGCAAAGTGGACGTGCGCATCATCGCGGCCACCAACCGAGACCTGCACAAGGAGGCGGAGGAGGGGCGTTTTCGCGAGGATCTGTACTACCGACTGCGGGTGGTGGAGATCCGGATCCCCTCGCTGCGCGAGCGCCGCCAAGACATCCCCGCCCTGGCCCACCACTTCCTCGACAAGGCGAACCAGCGCATGGGGCGCTCGATCAAGGGCTTCACCAACGCCGCCGTCGACCGCTTCGTGGCCTACCACTGGAGCGGCAACGTCCGGGAGCTCGAGAACGAGATCGAACGCACCGTGGCGCTCGCGGGAGGCGAGGAGCTGGTCGGGGTCGACATGCTGTCCGAGCACATCCGCGGTGCGCAGCCGGAGGGCTCGGCGGCCGACTCCTCCGAGCCGATCGTGGAGTGGAACATGAACGCGGCCGTCGACACGCTCAAGCGGCGGCTGATCGTCGAAGCCATCCGCGAGTCCGGGAGCAAGACGCGGGCCGCGGAGCGCCTGGGAATCCCGCGTCAGTCGCTGCAGAAGATGATGAAGCGCCTCGGGCTCACCGACGACGACGTCTCGGCCTAGCTCGCGTCCAGCATCGAGCTCGATTTCGCCCAGGCGATCCAGCGCGCCGGCGGAGCTAGCTAGAGCAGGCGGCCCGGGCTCGGGCGGCGGCTTTCCAGAGCCAGCAGCCAGGCTTTGAGCGGCAGTCCGCCGGCGTAGCCCTGGAGCTTGCCGTCGGCCGCGACCACGCGGTGGCAGGGAATCACCAGCGGAATCGGGTTGGCGCCGTTGGCGGCCCCGACCGCACGCACGGCGGCGGGCTGGTCCAGCTCTCGGGCGATCTCGCCGTAGGCGCGCGTCTCGCCGTACGGGATCGCCGCCACGCGCTCGTAGACCTGGGTCTGAAACGCCGTGGCGCGCAGGTCGAGCTCCAGCTCGAAGCGCTCGCGCTTGCCCTCCAGGAACTCCAACAGCTGGCGCACCACCTCGCGGTTGGGTCCGTGGGCTTCCCGGACCACCGCGCCTGTTGCGTGGCGCTCCTTCCAGCCTTCGAAGCCGCGACCGCTCGCATGCGGCAATTCCACGTAGGCCAGGCCTCGTTCCGAGGACACGACCCGCAGCGTCCCGGCCGGCGAGTCGAACTCTGTTCGGTGTAGGTTCTCCATGTCGCGCAGAGTACCACCGCCGAGCGCGTCCGGTCGCCGGATTCGGACGCGTCGTTCGAGTCCGCGTTCGGCGCGGTCTAGACGGCGTCGAGCGCGCTCTCCAGGTCGGCGATCAGATCGGCCGCGTCCTCCACGCCGCAGGCCAGGCGCACGAGGCTGTCCGTGATGCCCATGGCGAGTCGTTCTTCGCGCGGCACGTCCCAGTAGGACATCGTGACCGGCAGCTCGATCAGCGACTCCACCCCGCCCAGGCTGGGCGCCTGGTAAGGCAAGCGCGCCGCGTCCACGAAGCGCATGGCGCCCTCGAGATCCGTCTCCAGCTCGAAGGTCACCACGCCGCCAAACCCGTCCATCTGCGCGCGCGCCGTTTCGAAGTCCGGATGGCTGGGCAACCCCGGGTAGAAGACCCGGCGGACCTTGGGGTGGGCCTCCAGCCAGCGGGCGACCTCCAGCCCGTTCTCGTTGTGGCGCGCCACGCGCAGAGCCAGGGTCTTGAGTCCGCGCAGCAGCAGCCAGGCCGCATGGCTGTCGAGGATGGCTCCCAACACGCCCACCGCCTCGCGGATCGGCGCGATGGCCTCCGCCGAGCCGACGACCGCGCCGGCCAGGAGGTCGTTGTGGCCCGCCAGGTACTTGGTGGCGCTGTGGATCACGTAGTCCGCGCCCTGGAGCAGCGGGCGGTGGTTGACGGGGCTGGCGAACGTCGTGTCCACCATGACCTTCACCCCGCGGGCCCGGGCGATCCGGACCACCTTGTCCACGTCGATCACGCGCAGATAGGGATTCGTCGGTGACTCCGTGAAGAAGAGCACCGTGTCGTCCCGGATCGCCTGCTCGAAGCGCTTGGGATCGGCCGGCTCGATGACCGACACCTCGACACCCAGCTTCGTCAGGTACTGGCGGAAGAACTGGCGGGTGCGCCGGTAGCAGTCGCTGGTCACGATGATGTGGCCGCCCTGCGGAACCAGGGCCAGGAAGGTGGTGGTGGCCGCTGCCATGCCGGACGCGAAGAGGACGGTCTCTTCCCCGCCCTCGAGCTGGGCCAGCTTGCGCTCCACGGCCCGCCAGGTGGGGTTGCCGTAGCGGCCGTAATCCTCGCGATCGGTCCGCCCCTCATGATAGTCCATCACCTCCTGGGAGTTCTTGAACCAGAACGTGGAGGTCTG
>JAKSBN010000079.1 GCA_022361175.1 Pseudomonadota bacterium
CTTGGCCATCTCGCCCAGGATATGGAGGCGGCCATCGCGCGCCTGCGCGAGCGCGGTCTCCATGATCTCCTTGGTGATCGACGTGATCTTGATGTCCATCTGGAGCGAGGTCACGCCCTGGTCGGTGCCGGCGACCTTGATGTCCATGTCGCCCAGATGGTCCTCGTCGCCGAGGATGTCCGACAGGATCGCGACCTTGTCGCCCTCCTGGATCAGACCCATCGCGATTCCCGCGACCGGTGCCTTGAGCGGCACGCCCGCGTCGAGCAGCGACAGCACGCCGCCGCAGATCGAGGCCATCGACGACGAGCCGTTCGACTCGAGCGTCTCGGACACGACGCGAATCGTGTACGGGAAGTCGTCGTGGTCGGGCAGCACCGCCGAGAGCGCCCGCTCGGCCAGATTGCCGTGGCCCACCTCGCGGCGGCCGGGGCCGCGCTGCATGCGGGCCTCGCCCACCGAGAAGGGCGGGAAGTTGTAGTGCAGGAGGAAGCGCTTCGAGTAACGCGCGATGTACGAGTCGATGGTCTGCTCGTCGCCCGAGCTGCCGAGCGTCGTGTAGACCAGCGCCTGCGTCTCGCCGCGCGTGAAGAGCGCGACGCCGTGGGGGCGCGGCACGGTGCGCACCTCGCACGCGATCTGCCGCACGTCGGTGGTGCTGCGCCCGTCGATACGGACGCCGCTGTCGAGCACCCGGCCGCGCATGATCTCGGAGCGCAGGTCGTGCAGGGCCCCCTTCACGTCGCTCTTCAGCTGGCGCAGCCCCGCCTGCCGGGACTCCACCGCCTCGAGCGTGTCGAGGGTGACCGGCTCGCTCCGGTAGGCGGACACGAACTCCTCCGTGACCTCCTGCTCCACCTTGGCGATGGCGTCGTAGCGCGCGTGCTTGTCCTTGATCTGGGTGGCCTGGTCGAGCCCGCTCTCGGCGCGCTCGCGCACCTTCTTGTCCACCTCGGAGCGGTCGGCGGCCGCCGGCGGCACCAGCTTGGTCTCGCCCGCGCGGCCGATCAGATCCTCCTGCACGTCGATGATCCGGATGATCTCGTCGTGGGCGAACTTGAGCGCCTTCAGCACGTCGGCTTCCGGCGCCTCCTTGGCCGCGCCCTCGACCATGACGAGCGCGCCCCGGCTGCCCGCCACCACGAACTCCAGGTCGGACTTCTCGAGCTGCTCGGGCGTCGGGTTGGTCACCAGTTCGCCGTCGACCCGGCCCACGCGCACGGCGGCGATGGGCCCCAGGAACGGAATCTCGGAGAGGCCGAGTGCGGCCGAGGCGCCCACGAAGCCGGCCATGTCGGCGGAGTTCTCGCCGTCGGCCGAGAGCACCGTGGCGATGATCTGGGTCTCGTCGTTGTAGCCGTCGGCGAAGAGCGGGCGGATGGCCCGGTCGATGAAGCGCGAACTCAGCACCTCGCGGTCCGAGAGGCGCCCCTCGCGCTTGAAGAAGCCGCCGGGAATCTTGCCGGCGGCCGCGAACTTCTCGACGAAGTCGACCGTCAGCGGGAAGAAGTCGATCCCCTCGCGGGGCTTCGAGTGGGTGGCGGTGACCAGCACGACCGTATCGCCGTAGGTCACGACCACCGAGCCGTGGGCCTGTTTGGCCATGCGGCCGGTTTCGATCGTCAGCGGGCGTCCGCCGAGATCGAGGGAAATCGATGTCGGTTCAAACCAATAAGGCATTCATTCGTCTCCTCTCCAGCGCGCGTGTCGGGCTGGAGCTGCAGAGGACTGCACCGGAACGGGAGGGAGCGAGACGATTGGAATGCGGGATCAGCGATGCGCGAAGGCGAAGGGCTTCGCGTATGGCTGCCTCCCACATTCCAAAACGACCACGCCAACCGGGCAGTCGTCGAGAACTGACCCCCGAGCGCGGACGGAAGAACGTCTTCCGACTAGCGCCGCAGGCCCAGGCGCTGGATCAGCGCCTGATAGCGATTCGCGTCGGTCCGCTTCAAGTAGTCGAGCAAGCGTCGCCGCTGGCTCACGATCTTGAGCAGACCCCGCCGCGAGTGATGGTCCTTCTTGTGGAACTTGAAGTGCTCGGACAACCCGTTGATGCGCTCCGTCAGCAGGGCCACCTGCACTTCGGGAGAGCCCGTATCGCTCTCGCCCGTGCGGTGGTCGTTGATGACGTTGCGCTTGGTCTCAGCCGAAATCAACGTTTTGCCTTTCTTGCCAGTCTTGCCTGTCACCAGCACGCGACCGCAGTCGCGCGGGCGGTCTCGCCAAGTTGCCACGAGAAAGCGCTGCTCGCCGAGGGATTCCCAGCGGTACGCGCGGCGCATTGTGGCAGAGCCAACCCCGCGTGGCAATGGCAGACCCCGAGGGGAACCCCTGTCTCTTCTCGCCCACGGGCCCCGTCACTGCGGGGCCTCGTCGGCTTCGGACTGCAGGACGCGCAGGGGCCGCAGGCGACGGTCCGCGCCCAGCTCCAGCACGGCGACCAACTGGCCCGCTTCGTCGACGCCCGCAACCCGCGTTCCGGGGCGCAGGCGCCCTGCCGCACTCGAGCCCACGTCCCCCCCGTGGCGCACCCGGGCCAACGCCTCGGACCGCAGCGTCACCTCGGGGTAGCCGAGCACACCGGCGGCCGGGATCAGCAGCTCTTCGATTCGACCCTCCGCGGCGGCCTCTTCGAGCACCTCGAAAGAATGGGCGGCGGCTTCGCGGAAGCCCCCGCTGCGCGTGCGTCGCAGTCGCAGCAGATGGGCGCCGCAGCCGAGCTTCGCGCCGAGGTCGGCCGCCAGGGTGCGCACGTAGGTCCCCGCCGAACACTCCACCGCGAGTTCCACATCCGGCCCCGTGAAATCCGAGAGCTCCAGGCGCTCGATGCGCACCTTCTTGGGGGCGCGCTCGACCTCCTCCCCACGGCGCGCCAGGCGGTGAAGCCGCTCGCCCTGGTGCTTCACGGCGCTGTACATGGGCGGGATCTGCTCGATGTCCCCCACGAACGCCTCGAGCGCGCGCTCCACCTCGTCGCGTCCCGGCAGGGTGCCCTCGTGCTCGCGCACGACCTGCCCGTCCGCATCCAGCGTATCGGTCTCCTGACCCAGCCGAACGGTTCCGGTGTAGGCCTTCGTGCTCCCGTCGAGGAAGGGCACGAGCTTGGTGGCGCCGCGAACGGCCAGCGGCAAGACGCCCGTCGCCTGGGGATCGAGCGTCCCCAAGTGCCCCACCCGCCGGGTCCCGAGCCACCTCCGCGCCGCGTCCACGACGTCGTGCGACGTTCGCCCCTCGGGCTTGTCCACCACCAGGAAGGCGGGGGGGCCGGGCCGCTCGTCGCGGCTGCGCCTACGCCTTCTCGTCATCGGAAAGCTGCCGCAGCAGGGACAGGGTCCGCGTGCCGAGTTCGAGGGAGGGGTCGTGCCGAAAGCGCAGCTCCGGCATCCGCCGCAGGTCGAGGTGATGCGCGGCTTGGCGCCGCACGAAGGGAGCCGCGCTCGCCAGCCCTTCCTCCAGCGGCAAGAGCTCCTCCTCGGAAGCGGGGCTCCGCTCGGGAGTGGCGTTCAGGTGGCTCCAGTAGACGAGCGCATGAGACAGGTCGGGGGCCACGTCGACGCGCGTCAACGTCACCAGCTGCACGCGCGGGTCGGCGACGTCTTCGCGCAGGATCCGTGCGATCTCTCCCCGCAGCTGCTCTGCGATTCGTTCGGTGCGACGCGTCACGCGCTCATTCCTCGTCCGAGACCGGGTCGAAAAGCTCTTCGTCTTCGGGGGCGACGTCTCGGTGGGGCAGCTCGACCAGCTCCACCTCCGATCCCGTCACCTCCGCCAGGTGCAAGTCCTCGATGAACTCGACGGCGCGCTCGAGCGTCCGCCTCAGGCTGCGCGCGTCGCTCGACACGCCCGAGATGCCCAGGAGCGCGCGCTGCCACGTCTCCTGCCCCCCGACCTCGGCCACGGCCAGGTTGAAGCGGTTGCGCACGCGCTGCTTGATGGACTGGACGACGCCGCGTTTGGCCTTCAGCGACTGCGACCCGTGCACACGGATCTCCACCAGCAGAGCCCCGACGAGCATCGCGCCCCCCCGGACTACAGCGTCGCCGCCTGCTCCGTCAGCTCGAAGGCCTCGATCATGTCGCCGACCTTCACGTCGTTGTAGTTCTCGATGCCGATGCCGCACTCGAAGCCCGTCTGGACTTCGCGCGCATCGTCCTTGAAACGCTTCAGCGAGGACATCTTGCCCTCGTAGATCTGCACGCCGTCCCGCACCAGCCGACACTGCGCGTTGCGCCGCACCATGCCCTCCGAGACGTAGCAGCCCGCGATCGTGCCCACGCGCGGCACCGTGAAGGTCTGGCGCACTTCCGCCCGGCCCAGGAAGTTCTCGCTGACCGTGGGCGGCAGGAGCCCGGCCATGGCCGCCTTCACCTCGTCCACCACCTCGTAGATGATCTGGTAGACGCGCACGTCGACGCCCTGCGACTCCGAGGATCGCCTCGCCGCCGGGTCGGGTCGCACGTGGAAACCGATCACGATGGCCTCGCTCGCCTTGGCCAGCATCACGTCGTTCTCGGTGATGGCGCCCACGCCGGCCGAGATGACGTTGAGCTTCACCTTGTCGGTGGAGAGCTTCTCGAGGGTCTCGCGGACGGCCTCGGTCGAGCCGTGGACGTCGGCCTTCAAGACCACCCGCAGCTCCTTCACGCCGCCCTCTTCACCCTGCGCGAAGAACTCCTCCAGGCTGACGCGGGGGCGCTGCTGGGGCGCCGGCTTGCGCTGGGTCTCCTCGCGGTGCGAGGTGATCTGCTTGGCCACGCGCTCGCTGGCGACCGCGTCCACTTCGGCCCCGGCCTCCGGAACGCCCGAGAGCCCGACGACCTGCACGGGAACCGAGGGCCCCGCCTCCTTGACCGTCTCGCCCCGTTCGTTCTGCATGCTGCGCACGCGGCCCCAGTGGGTGCCCACCACGACGATGTCGCCGCGCTGGAGCGTGCCCGCCTGCACCAGCACCGTCGCCACCGGACCGCGCCCCTTGTCGAGCTGGGCCTCCAGCACGACGCCCTTGGCCCGGCGGTCGGGATCCGCCTGCAGCTCCAGGATCTCGGCCTGCAGCGACAGGGCTTCCAGCAGCTTGTCGAGGCCGGTCCCCTGCAGCGCCGACACGTCGACGCACTGGACGTCGCCGCCGAACTCCTCCGGGATCAGGTTGTGCTCCATCAGCTTCTGGCGCGTCTGCTGCGGGTCGGCGCCCGGCAGGTCGCACTTGTTCACCGCCACCACGATGGGACAGCCGGCCGCGCGCGCGTGCTCGATGGCCTCGATCGTCTGGGGCATGACGCCCTCGGAAGCGGCCACCACCAGCACCACGATGTCGGTGACTTCCGCCCCGCGCGCCCGCATGGCCGTGAAGGCGGCGTGGCCGGGCGTGTCGATGAAGGTGAGCTTGCTGTCGCCCACGGTCGCCTGGTAGGCGCCGATGTGCTGGGTGATGCCCCCCGCCTCACCGGCCACCACGTCGGTCTTGCGGAGCGCGTCGAGCAGCGAGGTCTTGCCGTGGTCGACGTGGCCCATCACGGTGATGATCGGCGGCCGCGGCGCCAACGCGGCGTCCGAGCTCTCCGCGACCTCCACCTGCTCGATGAACTGCTCTTCCTTGAAGCCCACGTCCTGGACTTCGATCCCGAGATCGGCCGCCACCTTGGTCGCCGTCTCGACGTCCACCTTCTGGTTGATGGAGACCATGGTGCCCAGGGCCATGAGCTTGCCCTGGATCACGGCCGCCTTCGAACCCAGCAGCTTGGCCAACTCGCCGACGCTGACTTCGCCCTCCACCCGAATCACTCGCTTCTGCTCCTTGGGCGGGGCCGTGGCGACGGCCTTCTTGGCGGGCGCGTCGCGGCGCTTGCGGCGCGGCGACGTGAGCGCCCGAGGGTCCACCGTGACCTGGCGGCGCGGCTGTGCCCGGCCCGTCACTTGTCGCGCCAGCTGCTCCTGCTCGCGCAGGTTCACGACCTCGCGGACGCGCTTGCGCTGCTTGCCCTTGCGATCGCTCGCGGTGTCGGCCGCAGCCGCCGCCGGTCGCGTCGTGTCGCGGTCTCCCGGCGACGCGGGCGCCGGCGCGGTCGGGGCCGGAGCCTCCGTCTCGGCCGGGGCCGCGACCTCCGCCGCC
>JAKSBN010000294.1 GCA_022361175.1 Pseudomonadota bacterium
ATGGACGACAACAACCGCTGTCTGGCCGGCCGCTCGCTCACCGGAACCTTCCGGAATCCAGACGGGGGATGAGGAACGAGGCGATGCGAGGGGGAATCGCGGTATGGACCGCCGGCGCGCTCTTGGCGCTGGCACCTGTTGGAGCCGAAGCGGCCTGCCCGCCGGTCGAGCTCTTCTACGACGACGCGGAGCAGCTCGCCGAGAAGCGCACCGACACGAACCGGGACTGCAAGCCCAACGAGGTGGTCCACTACGAGAACGGCCGCCCCGTGCGCGCCGAGCTCGACCGCAGCGGCGACGGCGCCTTCGACACCTGGCTCGTCTACGAAGCCGACGGCAAGACGCTGGCGCGCGAAGAGCTGGACACCGACGCCGACGGCCAGCGCGACCGCTTCCTGGACTACGAAGGCGGTCAGCCCGCGCTCCAGCGCGACGACCGCAACGGCGACGGCGCCCCGGACCGCACCCTCTACTACGAAGGCGGCCAGCCGGCCCGCCAGGAAGACGACGAGAACTTCGACGGCCAACCGGACCGCTTCGTCGTGTACGAGGGCGGCAAGCCCGCCACCGTGACCGAGGACAAGGACGGCAACGGCAAGATCGACCTGGAGGCCCGCTTCCTTCCCGACGGCACCAAGACGCGCGAGAGCCGCGACTCCACCGGCGACGGCAGCTTCGACGTGGTGGCCGAGTTCGAGGGCGGCGTGCGCGTGCGGGTGAAGGCCGACACCAACGCCAGCGGCACGCCCGACGTGATCACCCACTTCGCCGGCGACCAGATCTCCCGCCGCGAGGCGGACTCCACCGGCGACGGCCGCTTCGACACCCAGGCCCGCTACGAGGACGGGGTCGAGCGCCGCCGCACGGTCGACAAGAACCTCGATGGCGCTCCCGAGATCGTCCTGCACTTCGACCGCGCCGGCGAGCTCGAGCGCGAGCAGATCGACACCGACGAGTCGGGCGACCTCGATCTACAGCGCTTCCACGCCAAGGGCGAAAAGGTGCGCGAGGAGAACGACCGCAACGGCGACGGCCGAGCCGACCTGATCACCGCGTTCTACGGCGGCCACCCCTCCCGGCGCGAAGCCGACTCGGACTTCGACGGCCGGATAGACACCACGCTCGAGTTCCGGGACGGCAAGAAGGCCAAGCAGGAAGAGGACCGCAACGGCGACGGCAAAGCCGACGTCGTCTACACCTTCGACGCCCAGGAGCGCATCGAAGGCGAGCGCGTGGATGCCGACTTCGACGGGCGCTTCGAGACGCGGGCCGAACGCAGCGAGGGCCAGCCGGCGCGGCGCGAGACGGACGCGGACGGCGACGGCCAGCCCGACCGCGTGGAACTCTACGCCGCCGGCGTCCTCTCCGCGGTGCAGCTCGACCAGGACCAGAACGGCGCCCTCGACCTCTGGAACCACTACGACGCCGAAGGCCAGCTGGTGCGGCAGGAAAAGGACGCGAGCGGAGACGGCCGCGTCGACACCTGGATCGCGCTGGCACCCGGCAGCGAAGTCGTGCTGGAGGTGAAGCGCGACACGACGGGCGACGGGCGTGTGGACTCCTGGCGCACCAACGACGCCGAGGGCCAGACGACGCGACTGGAGGAGGACAAGACCGGCGACGAGAAGCCGGACCGGGTCGTCCACTTCGAGAACGGGGCCCCCGCCCGCTTCGAAGAGGACAGCACCGGCGACGGCCAAGTGGACTCCACCGGCACCTTCGACGCCGAGGGCCGCGTGGCCGTGCTGGAGCGGGACACCGACGCCGACCAACGCACGGACTCGCGCACGACCTACACCGCCGGTGTCCGCAGCGCCGAAGAAGTCGACTCCGACGGCTCGGGCGGCTTCGACACCTTCACCTTCTTCGAAGCGGGCGTTCGCGTCCGTCAGGAGCGCGACACCACGGGCGACGGCCGGCGGGATTCGGTCCTGCTCTTCGAGAACGACCGCCAGGCCTCGCAGCGACGCGACACCACCGGCGACGGTCGCTTCGACCTGGTGATCGCCTTCGACGCCGAGGGCCGCCCGCAGCGCGAGGAATTCGACACCAACGCCGACGAACGCGCCGACGTCACCAAGGAGTACACCGAAGGGGCCATCGCGCGGGAGTTGACCGACGCGGACTTCGACGGCCGCTTCGAGCTGGTGACCCAGTACGCGGAAGGGGCCCCCACGCGTTCGGAGGAGGACGTCAACGGAGACGGCCGTGCTGACGTGGTGGTGGAGTACGCCGACGGCGTGAAGTCCCGCCAGACCGACGACCGCGACCACGACGGCACCGTCGACGCGACCACGACCTTCGACGCCCAGGGCGTCATCGCGCGCATCGAAGAGGACACCGACGGAGACGGCCGCGCCGAGACGGTGCGCCACTTCGAAGCCGGCCAGGAGGCACGCAGCGAGAAGGACCGCAACGGCGACGGCCGGCCGGATCTCTTCGTCTGGTACGAGAACGGAGAGCTCGCACGCCAGGAGGAGGATGCCGACTTCGACGGCCAGATCGACCTGCGCGTGGCCAGCGGCCCGAACGGCCAGACGGTGCAGGAGCTCGACGAGAACGGCGACGGCCGCACCGAGGTCTGGATCACCCTGGACGCCACCGGCGCCGTGCTCTCCCGAGCCGAGGACCGCACCGGGGACGGCAAGCCCGACTTCACGGCGCACTTCGAGGGCGAAGTGGCCACGCGGATCGAGCAGGACACCAGCGGCCGCGGCTGCATCGACCTGCGCCAGTGGCTCGACGCCAAGGGGAACGTCACCGCGGAGGAGAAGGCCTCCAACGGCAGCTGCCGCATCGACACCTGGACCTACCTGAAGGCCGGCAAGGTCGTACGCGAGGCCCGAGATCCCGGCGGCAGCGGGCGCCCCGAGGTGCTGACCCACTACGACGGCAGCGGCCGCGCCACCCGCCAGGAGCTGCGCACCGCGGGCCAGAAGCGCCCCGAGCGCATGCTGTTCCTGAACGCCGAGGGCGTCGTGGATCGGCAGTGCGTCGACGGCGACGGCAACGGCCGCCCCGAGACCCTCTACACGATGGAGGGCGACCAGGTGACCGCGGCCCTGGTCGACACGGACCGCAATCGCGTCGTCGACCAGCGCGAGGTGTACCAGAACGGCAGCCGGGTTCGCCTGGAGGCCGACACCAACGGCGACCGCAAGCCCGACGTCATCCAGTACTACGAGGGCGACCGCGTGGTGCAGCAGGACGAGGACAGCGACTTCGACGGGGTCATCGACCGCCGCTTCGAAGGCACCCGCACCGTCGACGTGCCGGGCATCGTGCGCGTGCCGGAGAGCTTCGGCACGATCGACTGCGGCCGCTTCGACGCGTTCTGGAAGTCCCACTAGACCCGGACCGAATCCCGAGGCGCGCTCCGGACGAGGCTTTCCCCGGCCCGTCCGCCCCCGTAGAATGAGCCCGCAACTGGGCGCGCGTCGCCCGCGCCGAAGAAAGTCCCCATGCCTACTCCCTCGCCCACCCAGCTCCGCTTAGGTCCCGCCCAAGCGAGCTACGCAGAGGCCGCCGCCCGCTGGCAACGCGAGGACGGCACGGCGCGCCTGTGGGCCGGAGACGCCACGCTCTTCACGAACGCCGGCGAGGACCGCTGGCTCGGCTGGCTGGAGGTGGAGGACACGCTGGCCGCCCCGCTTCCCGCCGCCTTGGCACCCGAGGCCCTGCGCGCCGACGGCATCCGCGAGGTGCTGCTCTTGGGCATGGGGGGCTCGAGCTTGTGCCCGGAGGTGCTGGCCAAGACGCAGGCGCCGGTGTCGGACGGGCTCGAACTGCACGTGCTCGACTCCACCGTGCCCGCCCAGGTGGCGGCGTTGGTGGAAGCGCGCGATCCGGAGCACACACTGGTGGTGATCGCGTCCAAGTCCGGGGGCACGGTCGAGCCCAACATGGCGCTGCGCGTCTGCCGCGAGCGCGCCGTCCGCGCCCTGGGAGAGACGCGGGCCGGCAGCCGCTTCGCGGCCATCACGGATCCGGGCAGCGCCCTGGAAGCCCTGGCGCGGGAGGGCGGCTTCCGGGCGGTGGTGCACGGCGAGCCCACCATCGGCGGCCGCTTCTCCGCGCTGTCCCCCTTCGGTCTGGTGCCGGCGGGCCTCCTGGGCCTGGACCGCACCGACTACGCCGACCGCGCACGGGCCATGATCGCAGCGTGCCGGAGCGAGGTTCCCGACCCGCAGAATCCGGGCGTCCAACTGGGCCTGGCGCTCGGGGCCCTGGCGCAAAGCGGGCGCGACAAGCTCACGCTCGTACTTCCTCCGGCCTTGGCTCCCTTCGGCGGCTGGGTCGAGCAGCTCGTTGCGGAGTCCACCGGCAAGAACGGGCGCGGCATCGTCCCGGTCGACGCCGAGGCCCTCGGCGGGCCCGACGTCTACGGCGACGACCGCGTCTGGCTGGCGCTGTGGGGCCCGGAGAAGCCCGATCCCGAGACCGAGGGCGCTCTCTCGGCGTTGGCCGAAGCGGGCCAGCCCGTGATCGAGATCGCGGTCTCGGACCCGCTCGACCTGGGCGGCGAGTTCTTCCGCTTCGAGCTGGCCACGGCCGTGGCCGGCGCCGTCTTGGGCTTGAACCCCTTCGACCAGCCGGACGTGGAGGCCGCCAAGGTGGCCTCGCGCGGGCTGCTCAAGGCGTACGAAGACTCGGGCACCCTGCCGGCCTCGACCCCGAACCTGGAGGCCGACGGCGTGCGCCTGTACGCCGACAACGGCCAGGCACAAGTCCTGGAAAGCAACGCCCGCGGCGGTCATCCCGGGGACTGGCTCGCCGCCCACGTGGCACAGGCGCAGCCGGGAGACTACCTGTCGCTGAACGTCTACCTCGAGCGCACGCCCGCCATCGAGGCGCGCCTGCAGGGCCTGCGGCAGTACCTCCGCGACCGCCTCGGCGTCGCCACCACCTTGGGCTTCGGCCCGCGCTTTCTGCATTCGACCGGTCAGCTCCACAAGGGCGGCCCGAACTCGGGGGTCTTCCTCCAAATCGAAGCGGACGATGCGCGCGACGTGGCGATCCCCGGCCAGCGCATGACCTTTGGCGTGCTGAAGGACGCCCAGGCCCGCGGCGACTTCGAGGTGCTGGTCGAACGGGGTCGGCGCGCGCTGCGCGTGCGTCTCGGGACGGACATCGATTCGGGCCTGGCCACCCTCGCCGGCTGGCTGGAAACCCGACTGGAAGGAGACACAGGTGGCTGAAGCTCCCACTGCCAGCGCGGAGCGCGCCCTCGAGTTCGTGAAGGACGGCGACACGCTGGGCCTCGGCACTGGACGGGCCGCAGAGGCCTTCGTGCGCGCCCTGGGCGAACGCGTCGCCGGGGGGCTCGCCGTTCGCGGCGTCCCCACGTCGGAGTCCACGGCGACGCTGGCGCAATCCTTGGGGATCCCGCTCCTCACCCTGGAGCAGGCCGGCACCCTGGACTGCACCTTCGACGGGGCCGACGAGGTGAGCCCGCAGCTCGACCTCATCAAGGGCTACGGGGCCGCACTGGTGCGCGAGAAGATCGTCGCCGCCTCGTCGCTGCGTTTGGTGATCCTGGTCGGAGAGGAGAAGCTGGTCGACGTGCTGGGGGCGCGCGGACGGCTTCCGGTCGAGGTGATCCCCTTCGGTGTCGCCCTGGCGAAGCGACGGCTCGAGGCGCTCGGCTGTCCCGGCGAACTCCGCACCGGAGACGCCGGGCCGGTGGTCACCGACAACGGCAACCACATTCTCGACGCCCGCGTCTCCAAGATCGAGGACCCCCAGGCCTTGGACGCGGCCCTGCTCGGCATCCCCGGCGTCGTCGGCACCGGCATCTTCGCCGGCATGGCCGAGGCCGTGGTGGTACAGACCGCCACGGGCGTCCGGGTCCTCGAACGCCAGGCTTAGCGAAACACGGGGCCGCCCTCTCCTTCCCTTGCTACGGGCGTCCCCTCCGAAGCGCGAGGGCCGACATCCCGAGTCCCAGCAGCCACAGCGTGCCGGGCTCGGGAACCACGGTCATCGTGTAGCTGAAGGGGCCGATCCCGAAGCCACCGATGTCGCCCCCCACGGCCAGCGTGTAGGTGCCCGCATCCGGCAGGAGCAGGGCGAGTTCGCTGCCGGAGGCGCCGAACGAAGGCGTCCCGCCCAGATAGGTCCCGCCGTCGAAATCGCCGTCGTTGTCGAACGCCAGCTCGCCGGCGAAGTCGTCGCCCACGACCCCGTCGTAGACGCTCAGGCCGAAGTCGATGGAGGAATCGATGGAGACCTCCAGCAGCTGGCTCTCGGACACGGTGAGCGTCCAGAAATCCACCGCGTCGCCGGTGGCCTGCTCCGTCACCCAGCCGTCGTTGGTTTCGACCGATCCCGCGAACACGCCGCCGCCGGAGACGTCCCCGACGATCGCGGCCTGGGCCGCAGGCGCCAGCGCCAAGACGGCCGCCAGGGCCACAGAGCGAATCAGCTTTCTCATCTCGTCTTCCTTCTCGATCGAGCCGTGACAAGGCTCGCGTGGTTGGGTTGCACGGACGCCCGGCTCCGGCCTCGCCGCCGGAGCCGGGCGGTCCAGGGGTCCCTAGAGCGCGCCCCGCTCCCAGGGGCCCGTGATCGCGAACGTGACGCCCGGCGATTGGACGTTGGCGAACAGCCACCGCCCGTAGAACGTGGCGCCGGCCCACTCGCGGCGGCGGTAGTCCCCCACCGGGTTGTCCCAGAAGTACGTCTTCGTCCCCGGGTAGACGGCGTCGATGACGTCGATGTCCCCGGCGCCCAGGACGATCTGGTTCTCCGCGAAGGGGAACGTGTTGCCCGCCTTGGTGAGGCCGATCATGCGCTTGGGGTTGGAGCCCCCGTCCTCGCACATCAGGATGGAGCCGCGCGGGCTCACTGCGATGTTGTCGGGACCGTCCACCTCGTTCACGGCGTCGGCCGACTCGAACAGGATCGTGCACTTCTCCGAGCGCGGGTCGTAGCAGAAGATCTGCCCCAGACCGGCCGCGCCACCCGACGTCGAGCAGAAGTAGATCACGCCGCCGTCTTCCCAGCAGCCCTCGCCGCGCTCGATGATGGCGGCGTCGCTCGCCTGGTCGAAGCAGCGGTCCACCTGGGCATCGGGGTCGGGCACCTCCTGCCACGTGACGTCGAAGACCGTGCCGGCGGGATACGCGCCCGTTCGGGTGTCCAGCCGCGACGTGTCGTCGAGCACCATGGCCTCCAGCACACCGCCCGACTTGACGTCGCCCCAGGCACCCGACGGCCGCTGCCGATAGAAGGCCGACTGGCCCGCGTCCTCGGTCAGGTACGTGTATCCCGTGGCCGGGTCCGTGGCCGTGGCCTCGTGCGAGAAGCGGCCCATGCTGCGGATCGGCTGGCCGTCGGAGATGCCGAAGCCCGGCACCTCGAACACGTAGCCGTGGTTGAAGCCCGTGAACTCCGACTGGCCGTTGGGCGCCGTGTTCCAGGCGTGGAAGGTCTCTTCACACGAGAGCCAGGTGCCCCAGGGCGTGGGCCCACCCGCGCAGTTGCGGATGGTGCCGCCCAGGCTGTTCCACTGGGAGACGAAGCGGCCCCGCACCACGTCGAACAGGAGGTTGCCGGTCCCGCCCCACTGGTCGGGGTTGTACGTGCCGCCGTTGACGATCGTCTTGTTCGCTTCGCCGATCGTCATCTCGTAGTTGCGAACCAGGGCGATGGTGTTGCCGCGGGCCGCCACCACGGCCATGCCGTCGTGGTCGGTGGGCGTGATGTTGCCGTCGTCCTTCAGCATGCCCGTCCAGCCGTAGGACATGTATTCGAAGCCCTCGGGCAGAGCGAGGAGGTTCAGCCCCGTCGCCTGGTCGGCCTTCAGGGAAAGAGGGCCGTAGTCGTCGCTGAACGGCAGGCTGGGCGCGGCTCCTGCGCGATTCGCCAAGGCCGTGAACGCCAGCCCCGCAACCCCCGCGCCGCTTCCCTTCACGAAGTCACGCCGGTTGATCACGGGTTGCACGTCCTTCAGGTCACCGATCCAATCCCGAACCCCAGTCAGTCGATTGCCCACGTCTTCACCCCTTCCTTGCTGCCGCCCGGACGGGCGACGCTGGGTTGATCCCATCGCATGGGCCGCATGCTCTCAGACGCGCGTGTCTTGGCCGTGTCGTGTTCGAGAAACAGGCGTTCCGTCTTCGTGACGATGCGACGCGCACGGCACGGCTGGGCTCAGATGAGGTGCAACGGGAACGAACCGTCAGATCCCGCGAGCCGCGGCCTCTGCGCGGGAGCGCTCTTCCGCGGTCTGGCTCCACTCGACCAGACGGATCGAGGCCTCGTAGAGCAGCAGCAGCGGCACGCCCAAGGCGATCTGGGAGATCACATCCGGCGGCGTGATCACCCCCGCGGCCAGAAACGTCAGCACGATGGCGTGCTTGCGATAGGCCCGCAGGGTGTCGGCCGTCAGCAGACCGAGCTTGGCGAACAACAGCACGGCCACGGGAAGCTCGAAGCTGACCCCGAACGCCAGGACGAGCTTGATGACGAGTGTCAGGTACTCGCCGACGCGCGCCTCCAGCTCGATCGGCAACGCTCCCGCTCCGCCCGGCGTTTCGAAGCTCAGAAAGAAGCGCCAGGCCAGCGGGAAGACGCCGTAGAACGCCACCGCCGCCCCGGTGGTGAACAGCACCGGCGTGGCGAACAGCAGGGGCCGGAGCGAGCGCTTCTCGCGCGTGTAGAGCCCCGGCGCCAGGAACTTCCACACCTGGTTCAGCAGCATCGGAATCGAGACGAAGAGCGCCGCGAAGAGAGCCAGCTTGACGTACGTGAAGAAGGCCTCGTGCAGGCCCGTGTAGATCATGCGGCGGCCGCTGTCCTCGCCGAAGGCGCGCAACAGCGGCTGCATCAGCAGCCCGTAGATGGACTCGGCGAAGACGTAGCTCACCGCGAAGGCGGCCAGAAAGAACGCCAGTACGTAGCAGAGCCGTCGCCGCAGCTCGATCAGATGCGTGAGCAGCGGCGCCTGGGAGAGATCGATCTCCGCGCCGGCGTCGGCGGCACCGGAAGGCACGTGCTGTTGGGCCGCTTCCGACAATTCCTACTTGCCCCGCGGCCCTCGTAGCGGCACGCGACCTTCGGCGCCGGCAGGCCGGGTCACGCCGCGGGCTCGGTCGGGCCGTGCGCGTTCGACGTAGCGTTCGCCCCAGCTTCGTTCCGCGTCTTGGCCGCCGCCACTGCCGTGCGGTAGGCCTGATATGCCTCAGCCGTCGCAGCGCGGTCCCCGTGCGGCTCGAGCCGCCGGCGCTCCTCCCGCACTTCGGAAGGGACCCACTGCAGCCACGAGGGCTCGCCGTCTCGGGGTCCGCTGGCCGCCTCCACCTCGCGCTCGAGCCGGCCGATGCCGTCCATGAGCTCGCGTGAGAATCGCCGCGCCTTGGCGAACGCCGCGCCCAGCATGCGGACGAACCGCGGCAGGTCCTTGGGGCCGACCACCACCAGGGCGAGAGCCGTGCAGAAGAGCAGCTCCCCCCAACTCAGATCGAGCACGATGCGCCCGCCATCAGCTCGCTTCCCGCTCGAGCACCCGATCCGACGCCGCTCCCTCGCGGCCCGGCTCCTCGCTGCGAGCGGTACTCACGCGTTCGTTGCCCACCGCAGCGCGAAAGCTCTGGACGCCTTCCGCGAGGTCCCGCATCAGTGCCGGAATCCGACCCCGGCCGAAGAGCAGGATCAACAGAATCAGCACGATCCCGAGCTGCCAGATGCTCAAGCCCACGAGCGCCTCCTTCGCGCGTCCACAGCGAACGCTCCCGGGCACTATGGCGCGCCAGCCACCGGCCACACCAAGGCAACCCGGGGACGATTGGAAGGGGGCGCGGTGAAGACCCGGGAAGCTCGCACCCCATCCCCGCAGGAAAGGCGCCCGGGGGCGCAATTTCTCGGGGTGGAAGCGCGTAGCCCAAGATAGGAACCGAGAGCGACGAGGATCCATGTGCAAAGAGCAATGCCAAACGTGCCGTGGAGCGGCGCCGTAGCGGCCCGGCGCGGCTCTGAAGGCGACCCGGCCGGGGGGCTCGGGCTATCGTCCCTGCTTCGCGGCGCATCGATCGCGCGGGCCCTGGGCTCTGCGGGGCTCGAGTGGGCGCGGGGAGACGGCGTGGCCGAAGACGCGGTTGCCATCGAACAGGCGCGGCAGGGCGACGCCGATGCATTCGGACGCCTCTTCCAGAGCCACGAGCCGGCCGTCCGACGCGTGTGCACGCGGCTCCTGAACGATGCGGCCGAGGCGCAGGACGCGACCAGCGAGGTGTTTCTGCGCGCTCGCCAGCGGCTCGACACCTTCCGCAGCGAAGAGCCGTTTCGGCCCTGGCTGCTGGGCATCGCCAAACACCACTGCCTGGACCGGCTGCGCCGACGCCAACGGGAGATCGCCCTGTTCGAGCGCGCGGCCTCGGAGCCCGCGCCCTCGGACGCCCCGTCCTCGCCGCTCCAGCGCGCGCTGCAGATCGAGGAGCGCGACCGCATCCACGCCGCCATCGACGAGCTCCCCTACGCCTACCGCCTGCCGTTGGCGCTGCGCTACTTCGGCGAGCTCGACTACGCGGGAATCGCCGAGATCCTGGGCGTCTCGAGCGGCCAGGTGGGCAGCCTGATCTACCGCGGCAAGCGCCTGCTTCGCGCTGCCCTGCAACCGGCCGCGGACGAACCCGCGCCCGGGCGGCGACGGCGCGGACGCCGGAAGGAAGCGTCGTGAGCTGCCCGCCCGAAGAAACGCTCTCGGTCTACGTGGACGGCGAGCTCGAGGGGCCGACCGTTCGGGACGTGGAGACTCACTTGGTCGCGTGCCAGCAGTGCCGCGGCCGGGTGTGGGCGCTGCGTGAAGAGACGGCCGCCCTGGCCGACGTGCTCTTCGAGCGCCCCGCGCCGGCCCGCGCCGCCGGCACCGCGCCGGCCCGCGGTCTCGTGCTGGGACTGCTCCCCAGCCTCGGCGTTCTGGCCCTGGGAGTGTCCGTGGCCGGCGTGCTGATCGAATGGAAGCTGCCCGACTCCGTCGGCTGGCTGAATCCCCTGCGCCTGATGGGAGCCTATCGAATGGCCTTCGACATCCTCTTTCTGCTGCGAGATCGGGCGCCCGAGCTGTTCGAGTTCGCCCTGGCCACGGCCACGCTGGTGAGCGTCTCGGCCCTCATGACCTTCGGGGTCTCGGCCCTCGGCCGCCGCTGGCTGGGCACCGTCGGCGCGCTCGCGCTCGGTGTGCTGCTGACGGCAGTGGGCGCCCCGCCCGCTCAGGCCGTCGATCTGCGCCTCGACCAGGAGTCGCTCCGGCTCGACGAGGGTGAGGTCCTGGACGACACGCTCCTGGTCTCCGGCGAGACGCTCCAGATCGACGGCATCATCGAGGGCGACCTGATCGCGCTGGCCCGCCACATCGCGATTCGCGGCGAGGTGCGCGGCAACGTCTTCGTCGTGGGTCGCGACCTGGAGATGTCGGGACGGGTCGGCGGCTCGCTCCACACCTTCGCCGAGCGGGTCCGCATCACCGGCGCCGTCGACGGCAGCGTCTACTCGGTGGCCGAACGCTACACGCTGGGCGAGAGCGGCGAGGTCGAGCGCGACGCCGCGCACTTCGGCGAGGGCAGCACCGTGGAGGGCCGCGTGGGCCGCGACCTCGTGGCGGTGGGAGAATGGCTGCAGGTTCGCGGCAAGGTGGGACGGCGCATCGATGCACGAATCGAGCGCATCGCCTTGGAGGACGAAGCGCGGGTCGGCGGCGACCTCAACATCACGTTCCTCGAGAACGAGGAGGACTTCCAGCTGGCGCCGGGCGCCGAGGTCGCCGGCGAGACCACCACCGAGATCTTCCACAAGGAACATCCGGGGCCGTTCGAGCGCTACGCCGACACGCACTTCTACCTGTGGGTGGCGCTCCAACTGGCGGCGGCCTTCCTGGTCGGATGCATGATCTACTGGACCGTTCCCGGCGTCTTCTCGATGGAGCTCGAGACCGGCGCCGCGTTCGTTCGCGCTCTCGGACTGGGCTTCGTGGCCCTCGTGGCGACGCCCATCGCCATGGTGCTGCTGGCCCTCACCCTGGCCGGTCTGCCGCTGGCGGTGATCGGGTTGGTGGTCTACGCGGCCGCGCTCTACCTCTCCGGCATCGTGATCGCCGAACTCGTGGGCGACGCCGTCGTTCGCTCGGAGGGGGACGACTTCGCCAGCTTCGGACTGACGCTCTTGGTGGGCCTGGCGATCGTGATGGTCGCCGTCCACATTCCCTACCTGGGGCCACTGGTCCGAACGCTCGTGATCTTGACGGGTCTGGGCCTGCTGTCCGACCGCGTGCTGAGCGCCTGGCGCGCGCGTCGAACCAGTGCGGCGTAGGCGGCGCGCGCCTTCCCGGCCGAACGTCCAGCCCCGACACTAGCGGCGCCACAGGAAGGCTTCGTAGAGCGGCGGCCCCCCGCGCCAGGCGGGAAAGCTCCGGCGTCGTTCGAGCCGTAGACCGGAGTCCTTCCCGAAGCGGGCGTAGTCGTGCAGGGGCTGCCACGGAGCGAGGCCGAGCACGCGACCCGCGGCGTCGGCCAGGCGATAGGATGCGTGCTGCACCGCGCGCGCCCACGCGCCGCCGCTCGGTCGTGCGAAGTCCGCCACCGCCAGGAAACCGCCCGGACGCAGCGAACCGATCAAGCGACTTGCCAAGCCCGAGAGCTCGGGCGGGGTGAAGACGTTCAGGAAGAAGTTGGCCACGACCCCGTCGTACGCTTCCGTCGCCGCCGGATCGCGCACGTCGGCCCGCTGCACTTGGAGCGTCACGCCGGCTCTCGCGGCCGAGCGGCGCAGCCGGACCAGCATCGCCTCGGTGCGATCGAGACACGTGACCCTGGCTCCGAGACGCGCGGCCTGAACGGCTTCGGCGCCGCGCCCGGCGCCCGCGTAGAGAACGCGATCCCCGGGCGCGAGAGCGCCCAGGTGGTCGCGCTTCGCGCGGCCGATCCGGCCGAGCGAGTAGAGCTGGGCCAGCTCGTCGTAGCACCAGGCGACGCGCGCGTAGGCGCGCTCGATCGGAACCACGCGCGGCCGCTCAGGCCAGCTCGGCCTTCAGGAACGCGTTGACCTCGTTCCAGACTTCCTCGGCCGTCTCGGCGTCGTAGACGTCGGGGCGGGTGTCGTTCAGGAAGGCGTGATGCACACCCAGGTACGTCTTGATGGTGGCCCGAACGCCCGCCCCCTCCAGATCGGCGCGCAGCTTCTCCACGGCTTCAGCGGGGATGAAGTCGTCGTTCTCGGCGAAGACGCCGAACACGGCCGCGTCCAGGCCGGACAGGTCGAGAGTCACGTTGGGATGGATGCCGTAGCAGTCGATTACCGCGCCGATCTTGGCGTTCTGGGTGGCAGCGGACAGCGCGAGCTGGCCGCCCATGCAGAAGCCGATGATGCCCACCCGGCTCCCGTCGACCTCGGACTGGTTCTGCAGCTCGGCCACGGCCGCTTCCAGGTCGCGACTCGCACGGGGGATCTCCAGGTTCATCATGAGCCGCCCCGCCTCCTCCGGATCGGAGGTGGAGGTACCTCGATAGAGATCGGGCGCCAGGGCCGTGAACCCCGCCCGCGCCAGCCGGTCGCAGACGTCGCGAATGTGGTCGACGAGCCCCCACCACTCCTGGATCACCAGTACCCCGGGGCCGTGTCCGCTGGCCGGCGTGGCCAGATAGGCTGCGACGGAGTCGCCCCCGCTGTCGAACGCGATCTCCCTGCCCGCTCGCTCGCTCATGACTCCCCCTTCGAGAATGCGAGAACTCCGAGAACTGGAGAACTCGAGGATTCGAAAGCACCGTCGTCGTCCAGACGCGGCTCACGCGCCGAGAAACTCGTGAAAGCGTGGTTGCGCGCAGGAGGGTGCCATCGCGCGCCTGATGCGGCCATTCTTTTTCGCGCGCGAAAGCCGACGCGCGAGAGGGCGGAAGCGTGCTCGTGGGGCCCTAGGGAATGCCCGGCAGCCCCCCCGGCACCGGACCGGCCGGAGGGACGCCGCCACCGGGCAATCCACCCGGGACCGGGCCTCCAGGCGGGACGCCCGGCCCAAGGGCGCCCCCCACCGGGAGCGCGGTGCAGTTGCCGATGTCGCAGGGGCGGCGGAAGCCCGTTCCACCCAGCTGCAGCGGGGGGCCCGAAGTGGCCGCGAGTCCCGCCGCGACGTCCGGACCGAGCGCCACGTCGCCGGGCGCGAAGCGTCCGCCGACGCCCGCGAGACCCGGATCCAGAGAGCACGCATCGGCCACCAACAGCGAGAGCCGCGGGTGCGTTGCCGCCGCCGCGTAGAGATCCTCGTTGGGCTTGGCCACCACGCACTCGCCGGGGGCCGCCGCGCGCCGGACGTCCGGCCTCTCGGTGCGCTCCAGATCCACGGTCTCGGCGTAGGGGCCGACCACCGAGACGACCCAGGCCTTCTCC
>JAKSBN010000352.1 GCA_022361175.1 Pseudomonadota bacterium
CGCGCCCCAGGAGCGTCGTCTGCAGGACGCCGATCTCGGCGATCTCGGTGCGGGCGCCCGCGGCCCCGAAGCGCTCGGCCAGCTGGCGGGCTGGATCGGGGTCGCGAAAGAAGCCGCGCGGGATCCGGATCGAGTCGGCACGGGCCAGGAGCTCCGGCCGGCCCGCGTCCTCGGCGGCGCGCTCCAGGGCCTCCGCCATCAGTGCCACGGGCTGGAGGCCGGGGTCGGAATCGGAGCGCGCCCGCTGGACGGAGGCCACCCCGACCAGGACGGGCGTGCGCGAATCGGGCGTGGCCATGGGCGTTTGGGAGGGCCTCCGAGGAGAAGATGGAACAGGTTCTAGGGGTCGATTAGCATTCCACCGGGCGCCGGCAACTGCGGTCGCCCGCAGCCCCCGAGGAGCCCATGACCACCGTCGACTACCGCATGCACGACGCGGACAACCACTACTACGAGGCCGACGACTGCTTCACGCGCCACATCGAGTCGGCCTTCCGCGAGCGCACCGTCTGGGTCGACCGCACCAAACCGGGCCCCGGCCGGATGTACGTGGGCGACGAGCGCTGTCACTTCTTCAGCGTGGGGGCCGGCGACAGCGTGGGTCCGCCCGGGCTGATGCGCGACTTCCTGCGCGGCCTCAGCGAGGAGGGCGGCAGCCCGAGCCTTCAGCCCATCGACGGCCTGGCAGTGCCCGAATTCGTCGAGAAGCAGGCCCGGCTGCGCAAGCTCGACGAGCAGGGCGTCGAGTCCTGCCTGATGCTCCCCACCGCGGGCGTCGGGGTCGAGCCGCAGCTGCGCCAGCCGAAGCACCGCGACGCCCTCTACCCCTCGCTCCGGGCCTTCAACCGCTGGCTGGAAGAGGATTGGGGCTACGGGGCGGACGGCCGCATCTACGGCGCCCCCCTCATCTCGCTGGCCGATCTCGACGCCGGTTTGGCCGAGCTCGATCGCCTGATCGAGCGCGGCGCGCGCTTCGTCGTACTGACCGCCGGGCCCGTCAACAAGCGCTCGCCCGGCGATCCCTACTTCGATCGCTTCTGGGCCCGCTGCCAGGAGGCGCAGGTCGCCGTCGTCTACCACATCGGCCACACGCCCTTCGGCGAGATGTACAGCCGCGACTGGGGCCTGCGCCCGCACCCGCCCTCGCACCGCCACTCGCTGATGGAGTACATGCTGGCCTTCACCGAGCGCCCCGTGGTCGACACGCTGGCGTCGCTGATCGCCGACAACTTGTTCGGCCGCTTCCCCGCGTTGCGCATCCTCTCCGTCGAGTACGGCTCTTCCTGGGTGGCGCCGCTGCTCCGCAAGCTCGACCACCTGGCGCGCCTCTACAGCAAGGACATGTGGCGCTTCGGCGCACCGCCCGAAAAGCCGAGCGAGCTCTTCCGCCGCCACGTCTGGATCTCCCCCTTCTTCGAGGACGACCTCGTGGGCCTCGTCGACACCCTCGGCGCCGATCACGTCCTGGCCGGCTCCGACTATCCGCACCCCGAAGGCCTGGCCCAGCCCATCGAGTTCGCCGAGGGCCTCGAGGGACTCGACCCCGCCACCACCCGCCGCATCCTGCGCGACAACTTCGCGGAGTTGGTGGCGGGGTAGGCTTGCCCCTCGGGACGCGAATCCGGTGCGCGGCCCACGGCAAAGAATCGTTGCAGATTCGAGGTGTTCCAGCGCGTGTTCCCTTGGTGAATCATCGTTGTTTACGTCGTAAATTTACGTGGTAAGATCTCTGGCCATGCCCCGCGTTCTGTCCGAGCAAGAGGTCGAGGCCTTCCGCAGCCAGCTGTGCAAGGTGGCGCTGCGGCTGTTTGCGGAGCAGGGCTACGCGGGCGTGACGCTGCGGGCGTTGGCGGCGGAGATGGGCTGCAGTCCCATGACGCCGTACCGCTACTTCGCGGACAAGGAAGAGATTTTCGAGGCGGTGCGCCGGGATGCGTTCGAGCGCTTCAGCGCGCGGGTGTCGGCGGCGGGCCGGCCGCACCGCGATCCGGTGGTGCGGCTGCGAGCCATGGGGCGCGAGTACGTGCGCTTCGCCCGGGAGGAGCCCCACGCGTACCGCATCATGTTTCAGCTGGAGCCGCCGGCCTCGGCGTCGGATCCCCAGGAAGAGCACGCCTTCAAGGAGGGCTGGAGCACGCTGGAGGGGACGCTGCGCGAGGCGGTGGCCAACGGCCAGCTCGCGGGCGATCCGCTGACGCTGGCCCATCTCGCCTGGGTGGGGCTGCACGGATGTGTCACGCTCCACGTGGCGAACCGGCTGCGCCTGGGACGCGGCCTCGATGAGCTGGTCGATCCGGTGAGCGACAACTTCGTGCAAGGAGCCACAGCGCGCCCCCCCGCTGAGGACTCGCCATGAACCATCGTCCCCCTTCCCTCGCTTCGTTCTCCATCTCGGTTGCGGCGGTGCTGGCGCTCGTTACGTGGGCCGTTCTGTCGCTCGGGTGTTCCGGTGGAGACCCCGCCACCGCCGATACGACCCAGCCCCTGCCGGTGCGGGTGGTCGTGGCCGAGGCGGCCGACGGCTACCCGGTGCGCGAGCCCTACGCGGGCCGCGTCGTGGCGCGGCGCGCGAGCGAGCTCGGCTTCGAGCGCACGGCGCGGCTCGAGCGCGTCCTTCACGACGAGGGTGATCGCGTCGAGGCCGGCACGCCGTTGGCCGAGCTCTCCATGGACGGCTTGCAGGCGCAGCGCCGCGAGCTCTTGGCGACGGTGAAGGAGGTGGAGGCGAACCTGGAGATGGCCCGCCTCACCAAGGACCGGCGCAGCCGCCTGCGCGAGAGCGATCACCTCTCGCCCGAGAGCTTCGACCAGGCCGTCACCGACGAGCGGGCGCTGCAGGCGCGGTTGGCCTCGGTGCGTGCCGCACTCCAGAACGTGGATGTGTCGCTCGAGCGCTCGGTGCTGCGCGCGCCCTACGCGGGCACCGTGGTCGCCCGCTACGCCGACGAGGGCACGGTGGTGTCGCCCGGCATGCCGATCCTGCGCCTCATCGAGGACGGCGCGCTGGAGGTCCGCATCGGCGTGCCCCCGGCCACGGCTGGCGCGCTGCAGGTGGGCGACGCGCACGCGCTCGAGGTGGAGGGCGAGCGCACCGTCGGCACACTGTCCGCGATCCTGCCCACCGTCGAGACCGAGACCCGCACGGTGACGGTGATCTTCCGGATCGAGGAGCCGTCGGCGGCGGTGCGCGACGGCGCCCTGGCGCGCGTCGAGCTCGAGCGGAGGGTCGGTGCCGAGGGCTTCTGGCTGCCGCTCACGGCGTTGGCCGAGAGCCGTCGCGGTTTGTGGTCGGCCTACGTGGTGAGCCCGCCGGGCGCGGAGGCGCGGAGGCGTCTCGACCGCCGCCAGGTGGACGTGCTGCACGCCGAATCCGACCGCGTCTTCGTACGCGGCACGCTGCGGGGCGGCGAGGAGGTGGTAGCCACCGGCATCCACCGCCTCGTGCCCGGTCAGTGGGTTCGGATCGAGGGTTCCCCCGCCAACGTCGTCGCCCAGTAGGCGCCGCCGTGGACGATCTCTTCTACCGCAGACGGCGGCTCACGATCTTGGCGCTGGGCCTCATCGCCGTGGCCGGCCTGGCCGCGCTGCGCACGCTGGCGCGTCAGGAAGACCCGACCCTGGCCCGGCGCTTCGCCACCATCACCACCTTCTTCCCGGGAGCCAGCGCCGAGCGGGTCGAGTCGCTCGTCAGCGAGAAGATCGAGGCGCGGGTGCGCGAGCTTCACGAGGTGGAGGAGATCTCCTCGCTCTCTCGCACCGGGGTCTCCGTCATCAGCATCGAGCTGGGCGACGAGTACGAAGAAGCCGACGTGGACGAGATCTGGTCCAAGGTGCGCGACAAGATCGCCGACGCCGAGACTGAGCTGCCGGCCGGCGTGATCCCGCCGGAGTTCGAAGACCGCACGTCGACGGCCATCACGCTCTTGGCCTCGCTGGTGTGGGATCAACCGGGCGAGCCGCAGCTGGCGCTCCTCTCGCGGCTGGCGGAAGAGCTCGAGAGCCGGCTGCGGAACGTGCCCGGCACCAAGAAGACGGAGCTCTTCGGCGAGGCGGAGGAGGAGATCCGCGTCACCATCGACGCCCAGGCGCTGGCCGCCGTGAACCTCACCTTCGCCGAAGTGTCGCAAGCCATCGCCCTGGCCGACGCCAAGCGGCCCGCCGGCCAGCTTCGCCACGAGCGGAACGACCTCCTGCTGGAGGTGGCGGGCGAGCTCCGCACGCTGGAGCGGATCCGCCGCATCCCGGTGCGGGAGGAGGCGGACGGCCGGCTGCTGCGCGTCGGTGACATCGCGCGGGTGGAGAAGACGGTGCTCGATCCGCCGCAGACGATCGCGCTGCTGGGCGGCGAGCGCGGCGTGGCCGTGGCGACGACCATGGAGCCGGGGAGGCGGGTGGACCTGTGGGCGGCAGACGCCCGGAAGGTGCTGGACGAGTTCGCGGCCGACGTGCCCACCGGCGTGGCCTTCTCGGTGGTCTTCGACCAGAGCGTCTACACCAACGAGCGGCTGGGCACGCTGGTGGGCAATCTCGTGCTGGGCGCCTGCATGGTGGTGGCCGTCCTCTTCTTCATGATGGGCGCCCGCTCGGCGGTGTTGGTGGCGCTGGCGCTGCCGCTCACCCTGTGTCTGGTGCTGGCCGAGCTCAACCTGATGGGCGTCCCGCTGCACCAGACGTCGATCACGGGGCTCATCCTGGCGTTGGGCCTCCTGATCGACAACGCCATCGTGGTGGTGGACGAGTACAACGCCCGGGTGCGTCAGGGGCTCACCCCCGGCGCGGCGGTCTCGGGCACGGTTCGTCACCTGTTCGTACCGCTCTCGGCCTCCACGCTGACGACCGTGCTGGCGTTCCTGCCCATCGTGCTGATGCCCGGCGGTGCGGGCGAGTTCGTGGGGCCGATCTCCATCGGCGTGGGCCTCGCAGTGACCAGCTCGTTCCTGCTGGCGATGACGTTGATCCCGGCGCTGGCCGGCTTCTTCACGCCGCGCGACCGCGATCGCATGAGGTCGACCCACTGGTGGCGCGAGGGTTACTCCAATGACCGCCTGCGCGCGCTCTATCGCCGCACCGTCGACTACTGCCTGGAGCGGCCCGCCGTCGGCGTCGGCGTCTCCGTCCTGCTGCCGATCCTTGGCTTTGCGGCGGGCCAGACGCTCTCAGAGCAGTTCTTTCCCGCCAACGACCGCAACCAGTTCCAGGTGCAGCTGGTGCTGCCCTCTCAGACCTCCGCGGAGGAGAGCACCCGGGCGGCACTGCGCGCGCGCGAGCTGGTGCACGCCCATCCCGAGGTGGTGGAGAGCCACTGGTTCGTGGGCGAGTCGGCGCCGCGCGTCTTCTACAACATGTTCTCCAACAACGACGGCGTCTCCAGCCTGGCGTCGGCCTTCGTGACCACCGAGTCGCCCACGGCCACGGAAGACCTGCTGCCGCGGCTGCAGCAGGAGCTGATCGCGGCGTTTCCGCAGGCGCGGGTGGTGGCGCTGCCCTTCGAGCAGGGCCCGCCCTTCGAGGCGCCCATCGAGGTGCGCATCGTCGGGCCGGATCTGGACGAGCTGCGCGTCCTGGGCGAAGAGGTGCGCTCGATCCTCCAGAGTACGGACGACGTCACCTACACCAACGCCACGCTGCAGGGCGGGCGACCCAAGCTGGTGGTGGCGGCCGACGAGGACGAGGTGCGGCTGGCGGGCCTGCGCCTGGCCGACATCGCCGATCAGCTGAACGCGCGGCTCGAGGGCGCCGTCGGCGGCAGCGTGATCGAGGCGACCGAGGAGATCCCGGTGCGCGTGCGGGTGGCCGACCGGGATCGCGACACGCTCACCGGCATCTCCGCCGGCCGGGTGCTGGCGCCGGGCCGCGCGGGCACGGGTGCCGCGGGGACGGTGCCGGGCGTTCCCCTGGCCGCGCTGTCTGCGGTGGAGCTGCGGCCCGAGCTGGCCGGCATCGCGCGCCGCGACGGCGAGCGCATCAACACCGTGCAGGCTTATCTGGTGCCCTACACGTTGATCGCCGATTCCCTCACCGATTTCCGGCGCCGGCTCGAGGCTTCGGAGTTCGCCGTGCCCGAGGGCTACCGGCTGGAGTTCGGCGGCGAGAACGAGCAGCGCAGCGACGCCATGGAGAAGCTGGCGGCCTTCGCCCTGCCGCTCTTCGTGATCATGGCCGGCGCCATCATCCTGTCGTTCGACTCGTTCCGGCTGGCCGGGATCATCTTCTCCGTGGCCTTCTGGAGCGTGGGGCTGGCGCTCTTGGGCGTCTGGATCTTCGGCTACCCCATGGGCTTCGTGGCCATCGTCGGCACCATGGGGCTGGTGGGGCTGGCCATCAACGACTCGATCGTGGTGTTGACGGCGCTGCGCGCCAGCCCCGGCGCCTGCCGCGGCGAGTTGGAGGCGACGGGCGACGTGGTGATCCATGCGACGCGCCACATCCTGGCCACCACGTTCACCACCATCGGCGGCTTCCTGCCGCTGATCCTCTTCGGCGGCCGCTTCTGGCCTCCGATGGCCTGTGCCATCGCCGGCGGCGTCCTGGGCTGCTCGATCCTGGCGCTCTACTACGTCCCCGTCGTCTTCCGCTGGGCCATGCTGCGCGGCGCCCGCGTCGAGGCCACCACCGGGGAGCCCGCGCCCGTGGCAAGTCCCGTCGCGTAGAGGGAGAGGAGGCGTTGGTGAATCGTCACCAACGCCTCCTCCTTCGCGCTCGTCTAGGCGCGGTGGTCCACGATGCGGTCCGAGCGGAACTGGGCCAGGAAGTCGTGCGGGAAGCCCAGGTCGATGTGGCTGGCCTCGGAGAGGCGTTCGCGCTGGGCGTCGTCCAGCTCGAACTCGAGACACGCCAGGTTGTCCTTCAGTTGATCGAGCGTCTTGGCGCCCACCAGCGGCACGATCACGCCCTCGCCGCCGCGCACCCAGTTGAGGGCGACCTGGGCGGGGGTGCGGCCGATCTCGTCAGCCACCTTCACCACCTCGGCGGCGATCGTGAGGTCGCGGTCGCGGATGCGGCCGCGCAGGGCGGCGCGCCCCTTGGTGTCGGGATCCTGGTTGTACTTGCCCGTGAGGACGCCCGAGCCGAGCGTGTCCCACGGCGTGACGGCCAGGTCGAGCTGGCGCGCCATGGGCAGCAGCTCGCGCTCGACGGCGCGGTCCAGCAGGCTGTAGCGGATCTGCAGGCCGACGAAGGGCGTCCAGCCCCGGAGCTCGGCCAGGGTGTTGGCCCGGGCCACCTCCCAGGCGGGGGTGTCCGAGATGCCCACGTAGAGCACCTTGCCCTGGCGCACCAGGTCGTCGAGCCCGCGCATCACCTCCTCGATGGGCGTGGTGAAGTCGCGCACGTGGACCCAGAAGAGATCGACGTAGTCCGTCTGCAGCCGGCGCAGGCTGGCGTGGACGGAGTCCATCATGTTCTTGCGGTTGTTGCCGGCGGCATTGACGTCGCGCGAGCGCGTGACGCCCGTGTACTTGGTGGCCAGCACGATGCGCTCGCGGTCTTCCTGCATGAACTCGCCGAGGAAGCTCTCGCTGCGCCCGGCGCTGTAGACGTTGGCGGTGTCGATGAAGTTGCCGCCGGCGGCTCGAAAGGCGTCGTACACGCGGCGGCTCTCGGCCTCGTCCACTCCCCACTGCTCGGTCCCGAACGTCATGGCACCCAGGGCCAGTTCCGAGACGCGCAATCCACTCTTACCCAACAGGCGATACTTCAAGGGGGGCTCCTTCCCATCGTGGTGGTCGTCGTTGTCTTTGAAAACGCGAGTTCGCGGCGCGGGGAGACGCGTCGGTTGGCAGGGCGCCGACGCGGGGTGGATCTCCCCGACGTGAGGCCAGTCTAACCCGTTCCGCACCATCCCCGATGGCTGAACGGCCCAGGTGCGCCGTTCGCGGAACACCGCGCTCGCGTCCGTTTGACGCCCGACGCCGAATCGGAGTACAAGGCGAACCGAGCCGTCGGCTGGCACGCTGCCCTGTAACTTCAGGCCTCGCTTCGCGTCTCTCCAGAGCGGGTGCCCGGAAACCCCCTGGGGCCAAAACCGGCCAGAAACAGGGCCCCACGAAGCTGGCGCGGGACGAACGCCCGTTGGTGCGAACGGCTTCGCGGGTGCCTTACGGAGGACTCGAGCCGTGACCGAAGCGACGCCGCTGGGCGCTCGGAAGCCCACCGACTTGGTCTCCGCGCGGGTGCTCCTGCACCACGCGGCGCAGCTGGCCGCTGCGCTGGGCGGCAGCGTGCTGCCGCCGCAGCCCGACGACAGCCACCCGAATCTCGGTTGGGACGCCGAGGCGGGCGTGCTCGTTGGGCACCCGGTGGGGCCGGGCAACGGCGTGCGCGCCGGCACAGCGCTGGCACCGCTGGAGCTGCGCCTGTTGGACGCCGAAGGACGCACGCTGGCCGAGACCGCGCTGGCGGGACGGACGCGCGAAGACGCTCTCGCGTGGTTGGCCCAGGAGGCCGCGGCCGCCGGCGTTCCGGTTCCCGACCGCGGCCTCGCCGTCCCTCCCTACGAGCTGCCGGATCACCCCGTCGCGCGCGGAGCCGCCTTCGAGGACGAGAACGGCGCCGGCCGCCGCGAGCTGGAGCTCTGGTACGCGCTGGCCAGCACCGTGCTCGAGTCGCTGGCCCACCGGGAGCCCGAGGCCTCGCCCGTGCGCTGTTGGCCCCATCACTTCGACCTGGCCACCCTGATCGCCGTGGTGCGCGACGACGACGGCCAGGCGACCCAGACGGTGGGGGCCGGGCTGTCGCCCGGCGACGAGACCTTCGCCGAGCCCTACTTCTACGTCTCCCCCTGGCCGTATCCCGCACCCGACGCCTTGCCGCGGCTGTCGGCGGGCGGTCACTGGCACACCCAGGGGTTCACGGCGGCGGTGCTGTCGGGCAGTGAACTCCTGGCGCGATCCGACGACCCCCATGCGGGTGCGGCCGCGTTCGTCGACGCGGCCGTGGCGGCCAGCCGCGAAGCCCTGACCGCCGCCCGCTGAACCGAAGCGCGAGGAAGCCATGACCCCGACCGATCCGAACCCGGGAGTGCGCTGGTACAAGGCGCTCGAGCACGACGAACTGCCGGAGGGCCGCGTGAAGGTCGTGGTGCTCGGCCTCGAGTCGGTCTGCATGACCCGCCACGAGGGCGAGTACGCGGCGCTGGCGAACCGGTGCCCGCACCAGGGCGGCCCCCTCGGCGAGGGCACGATCGAGAACGGCTTCCTGCGCTGCCCTTGGCACGGTTGGGACTACCACCCGACGACGGGCCGGCCACCCGAGGGCTACGGCGACTGCGTCGACACGTATCCCATCGAAGTGCGCGGCGACGGCATCTACGTCTCGCTCGCCGACCCGGAGGCCCACGTCGCCACCGTGACCGACGTCATGGCCGAGACCCTCACCGAGTGGGGCGTGAAGGCCGTCTTCGGCATGGTCGGCCATTCGAATCTCGGGTTGGCGGACGCCGTGCGGCGCCAGGTCGAACGCGGTCGGCTGCGCTACTTCGGGATTCGGCACGAAGGGGCCGCTTCCTTCGCCTGCTCGGCCTACGGAAAGCTCACGGGTCGCCCTGCCGCGTGTCTCTCCATCGCCGGCCCTGGAGCCACGAACTTGTTGACCGGTTTGTGGGACGCGAACGTCGATCGCTCGCCGGTGCTGGCGCTCACCGGCCAGGTGGACACCCAGGTGCTCGGTCCCGGGGCGTTCCAGGAGGTGGACCTGCAGGCCGCCTTCGGCAAGGTGGCCCAGTGGTCGCAGCCGGTGCTCTCCACCAGCCGCCACGCCGAGCTGGCCAACCTGGCCGTGAAGAGCGCCGTTCTGAACCGGGGCGTCTCGCACCTGATCTTTCCGGACGAGGTGCAGACGCAGCCGGCCGCGGAGGGCGCGACGGCCGGAGGTCCGGAAGGACGCCTCACGTCGCGGGCCATCTCGCCGCCCGCCGAAGCGCTGGCCGCCGCCGTCGAACGCCTCGCCGCCGCCCGCCGCCCGGTCTTCATCGTCGGCCACGGCGCGCGCTTCGACATGCCGGCCGTGGTGGTGTTGGCCGAGCGCCTGAACGCCCCCGTCGTCACCACCTTCAAGGGCAAGGGGCTGATCTCGGATCTCCATCCACTGGGCTGTGGCGTGCTCGGCCGCAGCGGCACGCCCATCGCCAGCTGGTTCATGAACGAGTCGGATCTGCTGGTGGTGCTGGGCGCCAGCTTCAGCAACCACACGGGCATCACCCCCAAGAAGCCGACGATCCAGGTGGACTTCGACGCCATGGCGCTGGGCAAGTTCCACGCCGTCGACGTGCCGGTCTGGGGTGAGATCGCCGCCACGGTGGCGGCCCTGCGCGAACGGCTGCCGGACTCGGTGGCGGCCGAAGATCAGCGGCCCCAGGTAGCCGAGCGCTGGCGCATGTGGCGGGCCGAGAAGGAGAGCCGCGCGCGTGACGACCGGGGTCGCGGCGTCGCCTCGGCGGCCCTCTTTGCCGCGCTCACGCGACACGCACCCGAGGACGCGATCCTGGCGGTCGACGTCGGCAACAACACCTACTCGTTCGGCCGCTACTTCGAGTGCGAACGCCACGCCGTCCTGATGTCGGGCTACCTGGGCTCGATCGGCTTCTCGCTGCCGGCCGCTCTGGGCGCCTGGGCCGCGACCCAGGAAGAGGATCCCGCCTTCGCCGGCCGCAAGGTCCTCTCCATCTCCGGAGACGGCGGCTTCGGCCAGTACATGGCCGAGCTCTTGACCGCGGTGAAGTACGAGATGGACATCACCCACGTGCTGCTGCGCAACGACGAGCTGGGCAAGATCAGCAAGGAACAGCGCGCAGGGAATTGGGAGGTGTGGGAGACCTCGCTTCACAATCCGAGCTTCGCCGAGTACGCGCGCCTCTGCGGCGCGACCGGACTCCGCGTCGAGAGCCCCGACGCCTTGGACGCGGCGTTGGCCGAGGCCATCGCCTGCAAGGGCCCGAGCCTGGTCGAGATCGTCGCCGATCCCGAGCTGGTGTAGCCACCGTGGAGCCGAGCTTGCTCGTCGTCCTGGCCGCGGCCCTCCTGATCTTCGGTGGCTTCTCGCGCTTGGCCGAGCGCAGCATCGTCACGCCGCCGCTCTTCTTCGCCGCTCTCGGGTACGTCGTGTCGAGCGCCGGACTCGGCTGGCTGGAGCTGCCCGTCGAGGGCGCCGGGATCCACGCCCTCGCGGAGCTGACCCTGGTCTTGGTGCTCTTCACGGACGCTTCGCGGATCGATCTCGACTGCCTCCGGCGCGAGGAGAGCCTGCCGCTGCGCCTGCTGGCGCTGGGGCTGCCGCTGACCATCGCGGCGGGGGCCGCCGCGGCCTACGGCTTGTTTCCGCAGCTCGGGTGGGCCGGCGCCGCCCTCTTGGCCGCCATCCTGGCGCCGACCGATGCGGCGCTCGGCCAGTCGGTCGTCTCCAGCCCCCGCGTGCCGATTCGGATGCGCCAGAGCCTGAACGTGGCGAGCGGCCTGAACGACGGCATCGCGCTGCCGGTCGTGCTCTTCTTCGCGTCGCTGGCGGGCGCGACCGGCGTCACCGCCGAGGCCGGCCACTGGGCTCGCTTCGTCGCGCTGCAGCTCGTGTTGGGGCCCGCGGTCGGTGTCGCCGTCGGCGTCGTGGGTGGGCGCTTGGTGCAGAAAGGGACGACCGCCGGCTGGATCAATGCGCCCTTCCAACGCCTGTCGGCCCTCGGTCTGGCCCTCCTGGCCTTCGCCGGGTCGGAGCTCGTGGGAGGGAACGGCTTCATCGCCGCCTTCGTCGCAGGGCTTGCGCTCGGCAACGCGGCGCGCTCGGTCTGCACCTGTCTCCACGAGTTCGGGGAAGCCGAAGGGCAGCTCTTGACCCTGCTCGTCTTCTTCGTGTTTGGGGCCGTGATGGTGCCCGCGGCCCTGCACCACGCCGACGGCGCCGTCTGGCTGTACGGCTTGGCGAGTTTGACGCTGGTTCGTATGCTCCCGGTCGCGCTGGCGTGCCTGGGCAGCGGCCTGCGGTGGCCGAGCCTGGCCTTCCTGGGCTGGTTCGGCCCTCGCGGCCTGGCGTCGATTCTGTTCGCGTTGCTGGTGCTGGAGGGAGGAGGCCTGGCGGAGGGAGGGCGAATCGAAGCGATCGTCGTCGTGACGGTGCTTCTCAGCACGCTGCTCCACGGGGTGACGGCCTATCCTCTGGCGGCCCGCTACGGGGCGTGGACCGAGCGGGTGCGCGAATCGGCCAGCGCAGAACACGGGCCGAGCCCCGAGCTGCCGGTGCGCATCGCCCATACGGCCGACGCCCCGAGGTCGTGAGCCGGAGGTCGCATGGTTGCGGTCCTGTCCTTCCTGGTGGTGCTGACCCTGTCCCTGTTGGTGACGCGCATTGCGACCGTCGCGCTGGTGCACACGGGCCTCGGCCGCGAGACGGCACGCTTCCAGGCGCGCTCGGCCTTTTCCGGTGCCGGCTTCACGACCCAAGAGTCCGAGGCCATCGTGGGGCATCCGGTCCGCCGGCGGATCGTCTTCTTCCTGATGCTGGTGGGCAACGTGGGCATCGTCACCGCCGTCTCGGCGCTGCTCTTGTCCCTGATCGACCTCTCCGCAGGACGGGCGGGAGTCTGGCCGCTGCTGGTGCTGCTGGGCGGCTTGGCGATCCTGCTGCTGCTCGCCTCCAGTGCGCTGGTGGATCGCTACCTGGGCCGGATCATCAGCTGGGCGCTGCGCCGCTTCACGACGCTGGATGCGCGCGACTACGCCGCCTTGCTGCACGTGAGGGAAGACTACGGGGTCTCCGAGCTGCGCATCGGGGCGGGCGACTGGCTCGACGGCCGCACGCTGCGCGAAGCTCGCCTCAGTCGCGAAGGCGTCTTGATCCTGGGCATCGAATGTCCGGGCGGCGAGTTCATTGGCGCGCCGCCCCCCGACACCTTGCTCCGCGCTGGAGACCGCCTGATTCTCTACGGCCGCGCGGCGCGGGTGGCGGAGATCGATCGCCGGGGGATCGGCGACCTCGGCGATCGCGAGCACGCCGCGGCGATGGAAGAGCAGCAGCAGGTGGTGGCGGAAGAGCGCGAGCGAGCGGGTCGCTAGCGCGATCTCGCCCGGGCGGAGGAGGCATCCGGCGGACGAGGCGGCTGCGGCTCACCGCCTCGTCCACCGGACGCGCGAGTCTCAGGCCGACGCGCGCCGGCGCGCGGCGAGCCCGGCCAGGCCCAAGCCCAACAGCGCGAGGCTTCCCGGCTCGGGGACCGGCGTGAAGCCCAGGTTCTCGACGGCCGCCATGAAGCCGCCGTCCAGGTTCTGGAACTCCAGGCGCGTGACGTTGTCGAACCCGAGCAGCGTCCAGCCGTCGGCGTTGGTCAGCGTCTCGGTGCCGACCAGTGTGGCGCCGTTGAACGCACGGACGATGAAGTTGCCATCCGGGCTCGCAGACGAGTGCGCACGGGCGTAGAACTCCGTGATCGACGGCACGTCGAAGTCGATCGTCCCCGTGCCCAGCTCGGTCACCATCCACGAACGGAAGCTTCCGTTGATGTAGAGGACCGTGTCACCAACGAGTCCTGCGAAGGCGTCGCCACCGAGCGCGGCTTGGCCGCCGGGATCGCCCAGCAGGATGACCTCACCCACCGCAGTGTTCGGGATGATCCCTTCGAAGTCCTCGAAGACCGCCTGGTCCTCGGGCAGGGCCGTCGCCGTCGAGATGCCGAAGAAGAAGAAGCAACACGCGAGCGCAAGCGAGAACCCGGCGACGCGCCCGCAACGCCCCCGGTGTTTGGGTTTCCAGCTCTGGTGAATCCAGTTCTGACGAATCATCTCTGACCTCCTGATGCGATGCGGCGCTTGCGATCCAGGGGTGCCCGCTCGCGCCGTCGTTGGGGAAGTGGCCGCCTGCCGAGAGAAATGGCGCGGAAAGTGCGCGAAATCCGTACGTCATCCGCGCCGGTATCGACGGTCGTATGTCCCTGTGGGTCTGAACCGAGCGGAGCGGTCGACGATGCGCAGGGCGACCCCGAGACGGCTCTCGGGGCTTCTCATCCTGACGATCCTGACGAGCGCCACCGCGTGTTCGCCCGCCGCGCACGCGCCCCAGTCGTCCTCGTCGGAACTTCCGGCGCTAGACGGCGCCGAGTTCGTCGGTCACGCGGTCTGCGTCGCTTGCCACACCGTCGAGTCGTCGCACTGGGAGACGACGATCCACGCGCGCCGATTCTTGCACGCACCGCGGACGCCGCTCGAGGCGCGGGCGTGTGAGAGCTGTCACGGGCCGGGCAGCCTGCACGTGGCCGCGCCTTCCGACCCCGGACGCATCGTGTCCTTCACTCGCGAGAGCGCGACACCGACCGCCGGCATGAACGCCATGTGCCTTCAGTGCCACGTGGGCGGCGAGCGCCTCCACTGGCACGGCTCGGAGCACGAGGCCCAGGGCCTGGCCTGCAGCGACTGCCACAACCCCATGGCCGCGCAATCGCCGAGCGGGCTCTTGGCCCGCGAGAGCGTCAACGAGACCTGCTTTCAGTGCCACGCCGAGCAGCGCGCAGCGCTGCGCCTGCGTGGTCACATGCCCATCGACGAAGGTTCCCTCGACTGCGCCGACTGCCACAACCCGCACGGTGCGACCAGCGACGCCCTCCTGCGGGCCGACGACGTGAACGCGTTGTGCTTCGAGTGCCACGCCGACAAGCGCGGGCCGTTCCTGTGGGACCACGCGCCCGTGGTCGAGAGCTGCCTCAACTGCCACCGGCCCCACGGTTCGCCCCACCCGAACCTGCTGGTGTCGCGCCCACCGTTCCTGTGCCAGCAGTGCCACGCGCAGCCGGGCGGTTTCGGGCACCCGAACGATCTCATGGTGCGCGGGAACCTCTTCGGAGGCGTGAGTCCCGACGAGCGGGCGACCAACCGCTCGTGTCTCAACTGCCACGGACAGATCCACGGCTCGAACCACCCGTCGGGCGCGCGGTTCCACCGATGAGGGTCGTCGCCGCCGCCGTGTCGGTGGGGATGGTGGTTTCCGCTTTCGCCGTGGCTGCCGCGCCCGCGACCGAGGCAAACCCCAGCGCGCGCGATCCCGCGCGCTTCGCCGAGCCGCTCGGCATCTCGGCTTTGCGGCCGGAGCGTCTGCGTTCACCAGCGGGCTTTCTGTATCCGTATCCGTGGGCCCTCGAGCGCACCGCGTCGCGGTCGGGCGAGTCAAAGCACTGGATTTCGCTCGAGCTGGCGGGGACGGTCGGTGCGGGCGCCGAGCGGGAGGCGCGCTTCGAGCGCTACGCCGATCGCGACGACCAGGCGGCCCTGGAGTTTCTGCGCCTGGGCGCCTTCGATCCCGGCCGGAGCCTCTTGGTCGAGGCGCTGGGGGGCGGACTGGGGCGCGAAGACGGCTTCGCTGAGGTAGACGCGCGACGCCTCGGGTGGCTGCGGGTGCGCGGCTTCTGGAAGGGAACTCCGGTGCCGCTGGCGCGCGACGCGCGGATTCTGTTTCGCGGCAATGGCAGTGACCGCCTGCGACTGCCGCCCGGACTGGCGCCGGGGGCGAACGGGGACGCCGCGCTGCAGGCCGCCTTCGCCCCGCTGGACGAGCGAACCCTCTCTTTCCAACGGCACGAGGCGGGCCTGGAGGTGGAAGCGCTCCCGGTCCCGGCGCTGCGGCTCTACGGCACGTACGGGCTGACGCGGCGCGACGGAGAGCGCCCCTTCTCGGGAGCCTTCCTGTTCGAGAACGGTCCGGAGCCGGCGCGGGTGGTGGAGATCTCCCAGCCGATCGACGAATGGACCCACCGGGTCGCCGCGGGGCTCGAATCGAACGGCGAACGCTGGCAGTGGCGGGCCGGCTACGAGGGTTCGTTCTTTCGCAACCGCTTCCGCGACGTGACGTTCGAGAACCCCTTCGCGCTGCCCGGCGTCTCCAGCGGTCCCATCGAGCGCGGACGCCTGGCGTTGGCGCCGGACAACGACTGGCATCGCGTCCACGTGGAGTCGGCGCTGGCGCTCCCGGGTCGCGTCCACGCCTCGGCCAGCATCGCCTGGTCCCGCGCACGGCAGGACCAGGCCCTGCTGGCGCCCACAGTCAATGACGTCGTGGTGGGGATCCCCGGCTTGAACGAGCTGGACCTGGATCTCTGGAACGACGCGGACGGCGAACGCGCCGACGCACAGCGCGACCAACTCGACGTGCGCGGGCGCCTCGCCTGGAGGCCCCATCGGCGCGTGCGCGTCGAAGCCCGGGTCCGCTACGAAGACGAGGACAACGACACCCGCTACACCGCCCGCAACCCCGTGACGGGCCAGATCGGCTACGTGGCCTTGGACGGAGCCTTCGAGGCGGGGACGCCGTTTGCGCGGGTCTTCACGGCGGGCGTGGCGGGCGAGGATTGGCGCTACCGGGCCAGCGACTATGCGCGCGATCGCCTGGAGGCGGGGGCGACCGTTCGCTGGTCGCCCGTCGCTGCCACCCGGCTCGAGGCCGGCTACACGCGCGATCGTTCGCTGCGCACCTCCCGAGAGCGGCGCCGGACCGAGACGGACCGTTTCCGCACCGCCGTCTCGACGCGCTTGGCGGGGCTGGCCACGCTGCGCGTCTCGTACGAGTTCGCCGACCGCACTGGGAGCCGGTACGACGCTTCACCGAACGAGGGGGACTTCGTCTCGAGCCTGCCGGGCTTCGTCTCGCTCTTCGGCTTCGTTCCGCCGCGCAACCTGGCCGATCTGCGGATCTCCGACCTGGGCGACCGGCGTCGTCACGATCTCCAGGCCCGGCTGCACCTGGCGCTCCGCCCCGACCTGGATCTCTCGCTGCAGGGCCGGTTTCGCGACGACGACTACGACACCGATTTCGGCCTGCGGGACGAGCGCAGCGGCAGCGCGCACCTCGACTGGAGCTACCAGCCGAGCCCACGGCTGCGGGCGCACGGCTTCGGCGGCTTCGAGACCCGCCGCCGCCGTCAGGCCAGCGTGAACGACGCCGGGCTGGCGGGGTCGGATCCGAATGCGGGTGGGCCCGTCTTCCCGCTGGCGGCGGCCTGGTCGCTGCGGGGGGAGACGTATCTGGTGGCCGCGGGTGCCGGCGGCGCGTGGCAGGCGCTGCCGTGGCTCTGGATCGAGTTCGACTACCGCCTACAGTGGTCGCGCGAGCGGCTCGATCCGGACTTCCGCTCGGCGGCCGCGTTGGCGCCGGGCACGCCCCTGGCACAGGCGGGGGATAGCCTGCCGACTCTCCGCCAGCTCGATCACACACTCGAGACCAGCCTGCGCTTCGCGCTGCCGCGCGGCTTCGGCCTGCGCCTCTTCCACCGCTACTGGCAGAGCGAAGTCCAGGACTTCCAGCAGGACGGCATCGCGCCGACCGCCGTCCCGGGAGCGCTCTTCCAGGCCCACCGCGAGCGAGACTTCCGCGCCTCGCTTTACGGCGTGGCGCTCCAGTTCAGCCACTAGTGCCCCGTTCCAGAAGTTCGGCTGCATTCGAAGCCGCCTACGAGCCGCTCGCTGCGTTGCGCTCGGTCACCGTAGCTACGGCTATGCTTCCCTCGCGCGCCTTGCGAGCGGCTCGTAGACGGCTTCTCGGTGC
>JAKSBN010000200.1 GCA_022361175.1 Pseudomonadota bacterium
GCCTTGCTCGAGCGCTGGGGGCCGAGCCATCGCCGCGAGCGGCGTTGCGCGGCGCTCGCCGTAGCGGGCTACGGCTTCGCTTGCGCCCTTGCTCGCGGCGCGTCTGGTTTCGAGCTCGCCTGAAGCGCTGGGGGCCGAGCCATCGCCGCGAGCGGCGTTGCGCGGCGCTCGCCGTAGCGGGCTACGGCTTCGCTTGCGCGCCTTGCTCGCGGCGCGTCTCGACCCCCTCGGTGCGGGGGCCGGTGTCGTTCGCGCGGGGGGCGTCGTGGTGGTTGCCGTTTCCCGTTTCTAGCAGGTCGATGAAGAGTTCGAAGACGCGGTGGCGGGCGATGTCTTTTCGCATGGCGACGCCCATGCGGAGGATCAGTAGTTGCTCGTCGGGGGCGATCAGCAGGAACTGTCCCGTGTGCCCGGCCATCCAGATGGCGTTTTCGGGCAGGCGCGCGCGCTGTTCGGGCGTGGTGTGCCGCTCGTTGGGACGCCGCCAGATGGAGCCGCCGTAGCCGTCGCTCGCGGGGGAGGGCGCCATCAGGTAGTCGATGAAGCTCGCGGGGACGACCTGGGTTGCTTCCCAGCGGCCTCGGTTCAGGAACAGCTGGCCGAGCTTCAGCCAGTCCACGGGCCGCAGAAAGCCGCGGGCGCCGCCGACCGGTGTCCCGCTGGCATCCGGCTCGATCACGGCATCTCGGATGCCCAGGGGAGCGAACAGCCGAGACTGGTAGTGGTCGTAGATCGCCTGATGCGTGCCGCCCAGCAGCTGACGCATTCGAAGCATGGCGATGTTGGACGTGCCCGTGGAGTACATGAACGTCGTCCCGGGCTTCGAGACGAGCGGCAGGTCTGCCGCATAAGCGGCCTGGTCCGCCCGCGAGAAGAGCATGTCGGTGGCGTGGCTCTTGCCGCCGTAGCCCTCGGACCACTCGAGCCCGGGCGCCATGTTGAGAAGCTGTCGCCACGTGATGGCCGCCTTGTCCGTGCCCGCCCAGCGGGGTAGCCCCACGGGCGCATCGAGTGAAAGCTTCTCCGCGCCCACCAGCGTGCCGGCGACCAGTGCCGTCAGGGTCTTGGTCATCGACCAGCCGAGCTGCGGTTGCTCGCGCGCCAGCCCATCGCCGTAGGTCTCGTGGATGAGGTGCCCTCGGTGGGCGACCAGCAGCGCCGTCGTGTGCGTGCTCGCGTCGTCCCCGGGCGTCCGATCGAAGATGATCCGCTCGTGACGCTCGAGGATCGCGCCCCAGCCCTCGGGCAGCGGGTCGCGATTGGGCCTCCCTCCGCCGTACGGCCAGGGCGCATCAGACGTGGAGACCGCCGCGGCGCGTGCGAACGGCTGAGATCGCAGCCGCTCCGGACTCGGCGCCCCCGGCGGCAGCATCGTGCACCCCAGTCCTTCGCGATAGATGGCCGTCCGTGCGCGTTCGAGCGTCGGGAGCCAAGTGGAGACGCGCACCGCTTCGCCCGCCCGGTAGTCGATCTGCCAGAAGTACGGAAGCTGCCGCACCTTCGGGGCGACGTAGTCTTCCCGAACCCGCTCCAGCGGCTGACCCATGTGCATCGTGCGCGAGCACAGGTCGTGCGCCGCGTACCCAGTGCCGGCTGGGATGTCCCTCGCGGGGCCCACATAGCGCGCTCCGACGAGCAGGCCCGAGAGGCCGACGAGCGTCGCGGCCAGCCACACACCGCGCCGCGCCGCGCGTTGCCGTTGGTCTCGAGCCATTCGTCTACCTGCCCCCTTGGCGGAGTGCCCTGGATCGGAAGCGGGCTTCGCGACCCGCCCCGCGTTTTCCGACCGTGATCCGCGGGAACGTCTACACCGGAAGCGGGACCACGGCGAGTCCCCACACCACGAGCCAGAGGATGATGGACGCGGCGCCGAAGGTGCCGATGGCGCGCCAGGTGCTGAAGTCGAGGGCCTGGCGGACGGCGACGATGGAAGCGACCAGGACCCAGGCGCGCCCGATCCCCAGGATCGCCAGGCCGAGGGGGGCAGGCGACAGGAAGCCGAACAGGAACAACACCCCGGGCGCAAAGGCAAAGCCCACCGTGCGAAGCACCTCGGCGTAGTCGGTCTCGGTCTCGGGGCCGCGCAGGAAGGTGGCGCCCACCATGTAGGCGAAGGCGGAGCCTCCCAGCCACAGCACCAGTGGCTCGAGCGTCCTGGCCACGATGAGCGCCAGCGCGGCGGAGTCACTCGGGCCGGTCCGCCACGTCTGCGTTTCGAGCCAGGCCCCGACCCCGGTGCAGAGCACGACCACGGCCATGACGCCGGCGGCTTGGCGCAGCGCGGGCGGGTCGGCTTCGATCTCCTCGTAGGTGTCGGCGTGGAGGCGGCACACGCCCCAGAGGCGTTGGAAGAAGCTCAGTCTCGTCGTCACGGCGTCTCCTCGCCTCCGAAGAGCCGCTCGAGCACGCGCAGGAGCGCTCCCTGGACGCCCACCTGGGAGCCGGCGGCGTCGAGACCCCGCAGGAGCGCCTCCGTGGCGCCGCACGGCGCCGGTTGCCCCTCGGCATCCGCACACTCGATCCGCACGGCCGGCGCGCGTTGGTGGAGATCGTCCGCGGCCTCGCGCAGGGCCGACCGGTACGCGGAGTCGTCGGGGGCCTCGCGGTAGCTGCGGGCGAGGATGGCGTTCCAGCGCTCGAGGCGAGCCACCAGGAGCGGATTGGCGTCCGGGGCGGCCGCCGCCCGCTGGGAGAGCCGGTAGTAGCCATAGGCCAGCGACGACAGGGCCCAGTAGGCCTCTTCGCCGAGGCCGCGGGCGACGGCTTCCTCCACGTCCTCGAGGGCGCTTTCGTCGGGGTTGCCCGCTTCCACGCCGGCGAAGAACTCGCCGTACTGGCTCTTCGCCGGGGCCAGGCACTCGGGCTCCTGGCCCGGTTCGGGCAGGCGGCAGTAGGCGCCGGGAGCCGAGGCATCGCCGCCGGCCCCGAGCGCGAACGCCAGGACCGGCAGTCCCCAGCGCCACCGCCGCGGCGAGGTGCTCACGGGGCGGCGTCGGCCGGCGCCAGCTCGAGGCGGAGCCCGCACAAGAGGCCGAGCCAGATCGGCCCGGACCGGCGCCAGGTCACCGGCTTGGGCTGCGCGGCGGTGTGGACCTCCAACTCGACGCGTTCCACCAGGAGTCGGTCGTCCATTTCACCCAGTCCGCGCACGTTCGGAATGGGCTCGAATCCCTTGCGGAGATAGGCGCCCTGAAGATCCGCCAGTGAGAGCGGGGGCGCCGTGGGGTCGTTCAGCGCGGGGTGGGCCACGTTGGTCTCGGGGTCGTCGGGGGCCGCCAGCACGAAGACGTCCTCGGTCCCGCGCCGGAAGAAGCGGCCGTGGGGCCGGGCCAACCGGAACTCCCGTCCCCCCGGCCCCGTGAACCCGAGAAAAACCGGATCATCGGTGGCGGCCATGCGGTGATCGCCCACGACCACCCGCGCCACCAGCTTGCTCACCAGCGCTTCTGCCGCTTGAGTGGCCAAGGCTTCCTCCCGACAAGGTGCTACGAGAAGACGTACGGCCCCGGGATCCGAGCACGACCCGCGGGTACGAGAAGAGAGTAGATGCGAGACGGCGGCGGTCAAGGCGACAATGGCGGTGCGGGCGGCACGCTCGCGGCGAATCCGGGCGCCGGTGCCGGATCGGAGCCGTTCGGCGAGTCCGCCTCCGTCGACGCCTACGTGCCGCGCGATGCCACCGAAGCCGCGCTCAGCCGGGCCCAAGCCGCGCTGGCGACGGGGGGACGGGTGGTCGCGGTGACGGGGCCACCCGGCATCGGCAAGACCCTGGTGCTGCAGCTCGCCCTGCAGCGACTGTCCCACCGGTTCGCAGGCGTCTACCTGCCGTACGGCGCCATGTCCTTCGAGGATCTGTGCGGCTGGGCGCTCGGCGGCCTGGGCGAAGCGCCCGGCCCCGCGGACTCGCTCCGACGACGCGCGGAAGCGCTCTGCTCCCAGGGGGCCGGGCTGCTCCTCGTGATCGACGACGCCGCATCGATGCCCGCGGAGACGACCCGCGCGCTGGCCGCGGAGGCGGCGAGCGAGGACGGGGGCCTGCGGGTGCTGGTCGCGGCCCACGAGGACGCGGCCGCCAGCCGCATGCTGGCCGCGATGCTGCCGGAGCCCGTGGTGGTGCGCTTGGCCGCGCCCATGACCGAAGCGGAGACCGCGCTCTACCTCCGTTCACAGCTCGAGCGCTCGGGCGCGCCGCCGGCCGAGCGGCAGCTCTTCGACCGCGAGGCCATCGAGCAGATCCACACGCTCGGCGGCGGCATCCCGCGGCTGGTGAACCGGGAGGCGGCCGCGCTGCTGCGCCGCGACGCGCCGGAGGGCGTCCAGGCCGTGTGGCGCGAGGAGTCCTGGATGGGCGCGCCGCTGGACGGCGAGGGCGTCGGAGACCTGGACGACGGGCCCCTGCTGGACCCCGAGAAGCCCGAGCTGGACACCGGGCCGGATTGACGGAAGCCTGCGGTCCGCCTGGGAAAATCCAGCCCAACCCCTCGACACGGGCCCGGCTTCCCGCGATTCTCCCCACGTCGGGCCGTAGCGCAGCTTGGTAGCGCGCCTGAATGGGGTTCAGGAGGTCGCGAGTTCGAATCTCGCCGGCCCGACCATCAACTCTTCGAAATCGCTTCTCTTTTCGATCGCAGGGCCCGGGTTCGGCGCGGCCGGGTGGACCGGCTCGACCGCGCGGCTATTTGCCCGGTTTGGGCGGTCGCGGGGCCTTCTTGTCGAACACCGTGACGTCGGGCTCGTTGCGATCGGCGTACTTGGGGGTGAGGAAGAAGCCGAACTCCCCCTCCCATGCCAGCACCTTCCGGAAGAAGGCCACCACGTAGAGGGTCGTGAGTCGCGTCGCCTCGTCGATGGGCAAGAGCTCCGGGGCGCAGCCCTCTTCGTACGCGTTTCCCAAGAGGTCGATGACGATCGGCAGCGGCACGCCCGTGGCGAGCAACACGTCGACCACGTCGCAGGTGTTGGTGAAGGAGAAGTGGCCGGCCCCTGTCAGATCGGCGCGTACGAGGTCGCCGGCAACGAGCGCGAACGGGCGCGTGCTCTGCGGGTCGATGGGGGTCGTCACGTCCAGCGTGCCGCCCACGACCAAGGTCGGCACTCCGATCCCGGCCAGCTCGGCGTCACTCAGGAGTCCGGAGGCGGGGGCGATGGGCGCGATCGCACGCACGCGCGGATCGGGCTCGAACACGGGGAAGTCCGGGATGGGAGGCAGCCCGCTGCCGTCGTAGCCCGCCGCCATGGCCAGGCTCGTGAAGCCGCCGAACGAGTGCCCCGTGACGCCGATGGCGTGGCGGTTGACGCGCCGGTAGAGCGGATCCGACGCATCGCGGCTCATGGCGATCATCTCGTCGATCACGAAAGAGATGTCGCGCGGCCGGTCGATGGAGGACTCGAGGAATGGGACCGCCGTCCCGTTCGCTTGATCGTCGAGGGTGTTGCCCGTGTGGTCGGGCGACGCCACCACGAAAGCCGTGACTGGCCAGGGCCTCCGTCAGGAAGAACGACTGGTGGCGGATGCCGCCGTTGCCGTGCGAGAAGACCACCAGCGGGAACGAGGCGTTCGCCGGCGGTGCGTTCGTGACTGCGACGGGCGACACGATGGGAACGAACGAGAACGGGTAGACCGGCGGTGCACCCACGTCGTCGCCCGGCTCGACGGGGTACCAGACGTCGAGCACCAGCGTGCGCCCGCCGCGCGCCTCGTCCACTGCCTCGAGCGTGGTGTGGCCCACGGCCCAGGGCCCCGGCCCGTCGGGCAGCGCGAAGGGCGTCGGGCTCTTGCCGGCCCACGCGGCCGGTGCGGTCGCCACGAGGACGATCGCCAGCAACGCGGCCCGCAGCGGGCCTCCCCAGCCCGGCTCCGTGCTCGCGCTGATACCCCGGGCTCGATCCGTCTCGACGCACCGTCGCTGCATCCAGGGGCTCGTCACGCCGGTCCTCCTTCCGCCGGCGCTTGATGTACCACGTGCCAGTGCGAACGTGCGATCAAAAAAGCCCCACCGCTTCTGCTGCCGACGTAGAATCGAGCCCACGGGGTGAAGGAGGCCGCATGCCCGAACCTGACGCGCGTTCTCACGACCTGCTCCCGCGAACGGCCCGATCCTCTGTCGCCCGCCCCCGGGCCGCCGCCGTACTGGCCGCGGCCGCGTTGCTGGCGCTTCCCGGCGTCCAGTGCCCTCGCGACGAGACCGAGCCGCCCGACGGACCGGGTCTGCGGGCTGCGGCGTGTCGGCGCGACATCACGCCCGTCGTCGGCGTGAACCACAGCGACCCCATCTACCTGGCCGGCTTCGGCAACAATCGCCCCGCCACCGGCGTGCGCGATCCCGTGTGGGCGCGGGGCGTGGTGCTCGAGAACGACGGACAGAAGCTCGCGCTCGTGGTGCTCGACTTGGTCGGGTACTTCTACAACGAGGTCCAGACGATTCGAAGTCTGGTCGATCCCGGGCGCGGCTTCACCTCGATCACCGTCACCAGCACCCACAACCACGAGGGCCCCGACACCATGGGGCTGTGGGGGCCGAACGAAACGACTTCCGGCGTCGACCTCGGCTACTTGGACTTCGTGAACGACAGCGTCGTGGCGTGCATCGAGGAGGCGGACGACGCCCTCGAGGACGCGGCCATTCTGTTCTCGACCGGCGACACCCGCAATCTGTCGCTGCCGCCGTGGCCGGATCTGGTGGCCGACGGTCGCGTGCTGCAGGCGCTCACCGTCGACGCTACGGAGCTCGGCCTGGGGGTGATCGAGGTGGACGGCGACGACGGGCCCGTCACGAACCCGCGGCTCCCCGCCTTCCAGGTGCGGACGCGCGGCGAAGGCGGCGCACTCGGCGAGGTGTTGGCCACCTTGGTGAACTTCGCGAGCCATCCCGAGGCGCTCGGCTCGGGCAACACGCTGGTGACGTCCGACTTCCCGCACGCCATGCGAGCGGCGCTGGAGGAGCGCTTCGGCGGCGTGGCGATCTATCTGAGCGCCGATCTGGGCGTGCTGCAGGGGCCGCTCGACGTGGACATGCTCGACCGCAAAACGGGCGAGCTGTTTCCGCGCCGCACGTTCGAGTTCGCCGACGAAATGGGACGTCGACTGGCGGCCCGCGCCGCGCACGTGCTGGACAAGCCGGGCGGCTTCGATGCCGAACCGAAAATCGAGGTCGCCACCCGGTCGCTCTTGGTCGAGGTGGAGAACCCGTTCTTCCTGGCGCTCAGCAGCCTGGGGGTCTTCGGGCGGCGCGGATTCGTGACGGAGGACGGGGTGTCGTTCCTCGAGACCGAGGCCCAGGTGATCCGCATCGGCGACGCCAAGCTGGCGATCACGCCCAACGAGCTCGATCCGCAGATCGGCGACCTCTATCGGGCCCAGATGCGCGACGTCAAGCACCGCTTCATCGCGGGGCTCGGCAACGACGAGATCGGCTACCAGATGGAGGCCAACAAGTTCAATCCCTCCTGCGCGCTCTGCTTCCTGGACGTGTTCCTGGGGACGGAAGAGAACTGCCCGGTCTTCGAGACCCTGGACTGCGACACGGTCTTCATCAACAACATCGGTACCAAGGCCGACGGGCAGCTGCAGTCCGCGTTCGCCGAGATGTTCGACGAACTCGCCGTGGGTCCGCACTGACGCGCCGCCGCCGATGCGCGCGGACGGCGGCGGTCGGGCTGGCGCTCGTCACGGCCGCCGCGGCTGCGCAGGCGCACGTGGTGCTCGACCGCGCCACCCTGCGCCAGTTCGTCCAACACTCGGCCAGCGTCGTCGTTGCGGAGTTCGAGAGCGGGCCGGTGCTGTGGCGGGCTCCCGACGGGAGCGATCACCAGGACGTCTTTCGCTGCCGTCGCCTCGAGCTGCTGGCGGGCGACGATCCCGGCGAGCGCTTCGCGTTCTTCCCCCACGCCGAAGGCTTCCCCGCCTTCGCGGCGGGCGACCGCGCGCTGGTGTTCCTGGAGTCGACCGCCGAGCGGCCCGAGTTCGCCGCGCTGGCGCCCTTCCTGCCGCTCTACTCGCTCCAGGAGCGCGGCGAGGAGTGGAAGCTGGCCGGCGCGTCGGGCGACGCGACGCTGATGCTGGCGCGTGACTACGCGCGGTGGCTGCAACGGACGGGCGGGCGCGAATCGAACGCCGGCGTGCACCGGCTGGCGGCCCTACTCCTGAAGGGGCTTCGCACGGGCGCGACGGTCCTGGAGGACGACGCCCTGGCCGAGCTGCTGCGGCTGCGGAACGCGCCGCGCGGCGCCTGGAATGCGCCCACGCTGGCGGCGTTCACGCGGTTCGCGAAAGACCCGGGCGCTCCCTTCCGGCTGCGACTGGGCGTCGTGCGCGCGCTGGAGACGCGCGAGGGCTTCGCCGCCGCGCCGGCGTGGGCCGCATTGCTCGCCACCGCCGAGACGCCCGCCGACCGGATCGCCCTGGCGCGGGCGGCCCGCCACGACGCACCGGCGCCCGTGGCCGGCTGGCTGCGAGCACAGCTCACCGCCGCGGGCGAGCCGGACCTGCGGCGCGAAGA
>JAKSBN010000158.1 GCA_022361175.1 Pseudomonadota bacterium
GGCCTCGAGGTGCTTCGCATCATCAACGAGCCCACCGCCGCCGCGGTGGCCTACGGGATGAACAAGCAGGAGGACGAGAAGATCGCCGTCTACGATCTCGGCGGCGGCACGTTCGACATCTCGGTCCTGGAGATCTCCGACGGCGTGATCGAGGTGCTGGCCACGAACGGCCACACGTTCCTGGGCGGTGAAGACTTCGATCGCAGGATCGTGGCTCACCTGGTGGACCAGTTCGAGGCGTCCGAGGGCATCGATCTGCGCCAGGACACGATGGCCCTGCAGCGCCTGAAGGACGCCGCCGAGAAGGCCAAGTGCGACCTCTCGGCGCGCGAGACCACGGAGATCAACCTGCCCTTCATCGCCAGCGACTCCGAAGGTCCGCGGCATCTCAACATCGAGCTGGACCGCGCCACCCTGGAGTCGCTCGTGGACGACATCGTGCGCGCGACGCTCAAGAGCGTCGAGCAGTGCGTCAACGACTCCGGGCTCGCGCCGGGGGACATCGATCAGGTGGTGCTCGTCGGCGGCCAGACGCGCATGCCGCTGGTGCAGAACACGGTCACCGAGTTCTTCGGCAAGCGGCCCCACAAGGGGGTCAACCCCGACGAGGTGGTGGCGATCGGCGCGGCGCTCCACGGCGGCTCGCTGGTGGAGGACCAGCAGAACACGCTGCTCTTGGACGTGACGCCGCTGTCGCTCGGCATCGGCACGCTCGGTGGGCACTTCGCCAAGCTGATCGAGCGCAATACGACGGTGCCGGTCTCGAAGGGCCACATCTTCACCACCACCCGCGACAACCAGTCGGCCGTGAAGATTCGGGTCCTCCAGGGCGAGAGCGAGACGGCGGCCGAAAACGACCTGCTGGGCGAGTTCGTGCTGGGAGGCATCCGCCCGGCGCCCAAGGGCGAGCCCGAGATCGACGTCTCGTTCGACATCGACGCCAACGGCATCGTCTCGGTCTCCGCGCGTGATTTGGCGACCGGCAAGGAGCAGTCGATCACCGTGAATGCCACCGGCACGCTGTCGGAAGAGGAGATCGAGCGGATCATCGAAGAGAACGAGCTCTACGAGGTCGAACTCAAGGGATAGGCCATGTGGAAGAAGAAGTCCTCGAAGGCCAAGATCGAAGCGCTCCTGCGCGAAGGACTCGACCACTACGGCATGGGCGAGCCGTCGAAGGCGTTCGAGTGCTGGACCCGGGTGCTCGAGCTCGACCCGAAGAACGAGGACGCGCGGGACTACATGCGCTCGGCCGACCGGCGCTCGCGCACCCGGCCGCCCAAGTCGGCGGCGGTTCAGGAGTTCGTCGCCGAGGGCCGCCGACTGGTGGCGGACGGCGAGCTCGAGCAGGCGCTCGAGCTGTTCCAGAACGCGGCCGTGGCCGAGCCGGGCGCCCGCGAATTGCAGGGGTACATCGACCTGCTGCGGAGTCGGCTGCACCGCGAGTACCGCGAGGCTCTCGGCGGCCTGCGCGGAGTGCCCACGCTGGCCGTGGACGCGGACCGCATCCGCGACCTGGAACTGCCTCAGCACGCCGGGTTCGTGGTTTCGCTGATCGACGGGACGACCTCGATGACCGAACTGGTCTCGCTGTCGGGCCTCGACCCCGTCGAAGCCTTCCGCACGCTGCGCGAGCTCATCGCCCAGGAGATCGTGAGCGTGTCCGCGTGACGGGCGACAGCCGCTCGCTCTTGGCCTTCCTGGCGGCGCCCGTGATCGTGGGCGACCCGGACGGCCGCGTCGTCTACGTGAATCCAGCCTTCGAGAACGCCTTCGACGTCAGCGACGACGGCGCCCGCGGCGAACCGCTCTCGGCGCTCTTCGAGGGCGGGGGCCGCGAGGCCATGCTGTTGGCCGTGGCCGACGTCTGCCAGCGCGGCGAGCGCGTCGCATTCCGCATGCGCCAGGGCAACGGGGCCTTCCTGGCTCAGGCTGCACCGATCGAAGCCGCCACCGATCGCGTCGGCGTCATCGTGCTGCTGACGCCGGAGCCCGAGATGGCGGAGCGGGCCACCACGCTCAAGCGCGAACTCGAGGCGCCGCTCGAGGATCTGGGAGGGTGTCTCGAAGAACTCCTGGACCAGACCGGGGGGCGGCGCGACGAGCGCTATCGGCACTCCATCGAGCAGGGGCTGCGAGCCCTCGAGCGCGCCAAGAAGTGGGTGCGCGAGCTCGAAGCGGCGCTCAAGGGCTCCGAGTCGAGCGGCGGCCACGGCGGTCACGGAGACCACGTCGATTCGGCGCGCGTGCTGCGCGAGGTGGCGGCCGATCTCACGGCGGAGTGCGAGGAACGCGGCGTGGCGATCCACTTGCTGGCGCCGCCCGAGCTACCCGGCGTGGTGGCCGACGGGGCTCGTTTGGAGGCCCTGCTCCTGCGGCTCTTGCGGGAGCGGGTGGCCAGGGCGGACGCGGGCACGGGCTACACGCTGTCGGGTCGTCTCGCCGGCTCCGGCGCCGACGCGCGGCTGGTCATCGCGCTGGTGGATCCGCCTGACGCGTCCCATCCCCTCGACGCCGAGCCCAGCTCGCTGGCGCTCCCCGAGTTGGAGAAGGCCGTCCAGGCCATCGGCGGCGAGCTGCAGGTCACCGTGGACGGCGCCCTCGGTCGCTGCACCCACTTCCACTTCCGCCCGGCCTGACGGCCCCACTCCGACCGGACGCCTCCGGGCCGCCCACGGCCCCCGCCGCGGCTGAAAAGCCCGTCGGGACGGCTACACTCCGGCGCCCCTACGAGAGTCAGAGGAGATGGCTCATGTCCGCCCCCAAGTCCGTTCGCCGGGTGTGCCTGGCCTACAGCGGTGGTCTCGATACGTCCGTGATCCTGCGCTGGCTGATCGAGCAGTACGACTGCGAGGTCGTCGCCTACTGCGCCGACGTCGGCCAGGAAGAAGAGCTCTCCGGTCTCCCGGAGAAGGCCAAGGCGACGGGGGCCGTCGACTGCGTGATCCGCGACCTGCGCGAGGAATTCGTGCGGGACTACGTCTTCCCCGCCGTGCAGGCCAACGCCGTCTACGAGGGCGTGTACCTCTTGGGCACGGCGCTGGCCCGCCCCGTGATCGCCAAGCACCACATCGAAGTCGCCCGCGAGACCGGCTGCGACGCCGTCGCCCACGGCGCCACGGGCAAGGGCAACGACCAGGTGCGCTTCGAGCTCACGTTCCGGGCGCTCGCCCCGGAGCTGCAGGTGATCGCGCCCTGGCGCGACTGGGACCTGCGCTCGCGCACCGACTGCCTGGCCTACGCCGAGAAGCACGGCATTCCGGTGACGGCCACGCTCAAGAAGCCGTACTCCATCGACCGCAACCTGCTCCACTGCTCCTTCGAGGGCGGCATCCTGGAGGATCCCTGGCGGGCGCCGGAAGAGGAGATGTTCATCCTGACCCAGTCGCCGGAAGAGGCGCCCGACGTGCCCGCCGAGGTGGTGATCGGCTTCGAAGAGGGCTGCCCCGTGCAGGTGGACGGGGAGCGCCTGGAGCCGGCCGCGCTGCTCCAGCGCCTGAACCAGTTGGCCGGCAGCCACGGCATCGGCCGGGTCGACATGGTGGAGAACCGGTTCGTGGGGCTGAAGTGCCGAGGCGTGTACGAGACGCCCGGCGGCACGCTGCTGCACGCGGCCCACCGCGCCGTCGAGAGCATCACGCTGGATCGCGAGGTGATGCACGAGCGGGACCGGCTGTCCCCGCGCTTTGCCGAGCTGGTCTACAACGGCTTCTGGTTCTCTCCCGAGTTCGACTTCCTGCGCGCGGCCGTCCTGCGCTCGCAGCAGAACGTGACGGGCGAGGCCCGACTCAAGCTCTACAAGGGCGGCCTTCAGGTCACCGGACGGCAGTCGCCCGTGTCGCTCTACTCCGAAGAGCTGGCCACCTTCGAGGAGGACGCCGGCGCCTACGATCAGGCGGACGCCACCGGCTTCATTCGGCTGCAGGGTCTGCGCTTGGCGGCGCGCCCGACCGACTCGGACTAGAGGGCCTCTAGGCGCTGCCGGGCTCGTCCTTCTCGGCCAGGAAGCGCAGCAGGGACGGCAGGGTGATGCGCATCAGGTCGACGTCCGGGGCCAGGCTCTGGCCCAGGGCGAACAGGTAGGAGAGCGTCTTCGCGTACAGCAAGAGCTCGCTCGGGAGCTGGATGCCCGGCGTCTTCTCCAGCAGGGCCTTGGCCTCGTCCTTGAGCGACAGCACGCCGGCGCCGGTCACCCCCAGCGCGCCGCCCTCGGACCCGATGCGGGCCAGCATGGCGACGACCGCTTCGTGCACCCCGGCCCGGTGGCCCGCACGGATCATGCCCAGCCGGTCCATGCCGTCGACGAACGTGGCGGCATCGCGCTTGAGGAGCGCGTACAGCGCGCGCCGCAGCTCGGAGCGCAGCACCGGGTCCAGCCGCTTGGCCAGCCCGAAGTCGATCACCAGGACCCGGGGAGTCTCCGCGGCTTCGGGCTCGTCCAGCACGAAGAGGTTCCCGGGGTGGGGGTCGGCGTGAAAGATCCCGTCCACGAAGACCTGGCGCGCGTAGGCGCGCGCGAGAATCTCCAGCACCCGCTCCGGCGCCACTCCCAGCCGCTCGAGGCCCGCCGCGTCCAGCACCGGCACGCACGGGCGGTACTCCATCGTGAGGACGCGCGCGGTCGAGAGCTCCGGGACGACCGCCGGCACCACGATGCCGGTCTCGCCGGCCAGATTCGCGGCGATCTCCCGCGACGCGGCGGCTTCCTGCTCGAAGTCGAGCTCCGCTGCCAGGCCCGACGCGAACTCGGCCAGCAGTCGCTCGGCGTCGAAGGCGTCTCTCCCGGCCAGTCGCTGCCAGAACCGCAGGGCGAAGCGCAGGAGGGCGACGTCGGCGGGCAGGGCCGCCTGCAGCCACGGGTACTGGATCTTCACCGCGACGCCGCTCCCGTCGTGGCGGACCGCCGCGTGGACCTGGGCCACGGACGCCGCGCCCAGGGGTTCTGACGAAAACTCCCGGAAGTGCCGCTCCAGCGGCGCCCCCAGTTCGGCCTCCACGAAGGCCTTCACGCCTTCGAAGGCGAGGGGGGGAGCGTCGTTCTGGAGCGAGCCCAGCGCGGCCCGCACCGGCTCGGGTACCAGATCGACGCGCAGCGAGGCGAACTGACCGGCCTTGACGAAGGCACCCTTCAGGCTGCCCAGGACGCCCGCCAGGCGCTGGCTGCGGCCCTGCCAGCGCCGCTGGCGCCGGAGTTCGCCGCCCGGGACCACGGCATCGCCCAGCCGGCCCAGGGCCAGCACGACCGCGGTCGAGAGGCCCCACAAGCCCAGCCGGACGGCGGGTTCGACGCCACGGCGCCGAAGCTTGAAACGAAGCCCACCCCCCGATCGTCCAACCGGCTGGGGAACGGTGGAAGCGCGAGCGGACCCCTTCGGGGGCGGTGCTGCGAAGGCCAGAGCACTCGGCGTCCCGTCAGGTTGGCTCGGTTTCCCCCGTTCGGGCTGTTCGAGCATGAAGGACTGCGTCGCCTCCGTGCAGGTTGTCGGGTTGACAACGCGAGCGGCCGTAGACTAGATGAAGGGCTGACGGTCTGCTGGGGGATCTCGGCCCGCCCGGGGATACAGCCTCGCTGGCTCCTCGAGGTCGGGTCGAAGCGGGTTTCGGGCCGCATCGATCTCGTACGGAATGGACGATCCCTTGCGTCGGCTCACGATCGGTCTACCCCGACGGTCGGTCTGACGGCGCTGCACACTTGCCCCGGTCACGTGGCGGGAAGGAGACAGGCAATGCTTCGATCTCGATGGAACTGGACGGCGTGGGTCACCGCGCTGGCGCTCTTGGCACCGCTCGGCGCGCAGGGGCAGGAAGACGCCGGCGGCGCCCCGACGTTCCGGGAGGGCGACGTGATCACGATGGATCGGCTCGACGCCATCCGTCCCTTCCTGCCGGACGAGTTCTGGAGCAACCGGGACTTCTTCTTCTACGAGGGCATGCAGATGGAGATCGGTCCCTTCTACCGGGACTACTCCAGCTCGGACGCCTACAAGGCGGCCACCGCGCAGTACGGTGGCCAGGCGCGCATCGGCCCCGACGGCAGCCTGGAGAACTACACGGCCGGCCAGCCGTTCCCGATGGACCAGATCGACTGCAAGGGCGATCCCCAGGCGGGCACCAAGATCATGTGGAACTTCGACTACCAGTGGGAGGGCGCCGGTGCCGACACGGCGTACTACTACTCCTATTGGGACCGCGGCGAGGAGCTGCCCCTCTACTACGAGGGCACGTCCAAGACCGTGCAGCTGTCCCACCGGCCCGAGCCGAAGATCCTCGCGGCTTCGAAGGGCGATCTGTTCCGCGGCGAGAAGCGCAAGACGGCGTTCGGTATCGAGGTGAACGCGCCTTTCGACGCCCGCGGAATCATGGTGATGACCTACCGCTACAAGGCGTCCGACGCCGCCCGCTCGGAAGCCAAGAACGACGACACCTGGGTGTACGTACCCACCCTGCGCCGCGTGCGCCGGATCTCGTCGGCCCAGCGCACCGACTCGGTGTCCGGCACCGACTTCACCTTCGACGATCTGCGTAGCTTCGCCGGCATCGTGCCGCAGTACGAGTGGACCTGCCTCGGCGAGATGGAAATGCTGGCGCCGATGAACTCGAAGGTGAAGGCCTACCCGTACAGCAAGGACCACAACTTCGGTCCCTACGGCCTCTCGTACGCCGACGACCGCTGGGAGATGCGCAAGGTGGTGAAGGTGCGGATGACGCCGAAGAACTCGGACCACCCGTATCACCACAAGGACATCTACATCGACAAGCAGGCGATGAACGCGCTCTACTCTTTCGCGTACGACCAGAAAGAAGAGCTCTGGAAGATCATCTGGCACAACAAGCGCTGGAGCGAAGACAACCTGACGCCCGACTTCTACCCCGGGTGGGAGGGTGTCGAGAAGCCGCGTGACAACCGGATCGTCAGCGACATGATCGTCAACGTGCAGACCGGAACCGGCAACCGCATCGAGTTCTGGGACAACAAGGGCACGCCCTACAAGAGCAAGGGCAAGGTGCGGCGCTACATCGACGTCGGCCGGCTCACCAAGGGCCGCTAGCGGCGTCGCAGGCCACGTGCGGGGCCGGGGCCCATGGCCCCGGCCCCTGCCTTGTTTCGGGCTCCCCCCCGGCCCGTCGCCGGGCGCGCGAGAACGCGCACCGGCGTCTTTCGAGCGGGGAGGGACGGGAGCCGTCAGCGAGAGCTCGAGCCCAGCGGTTCGGGCACTGGAGAGGGATCTCGTACCATGCTTCGATCGACGCGCGCGCTCGGTCTTCTGTTCGCCGCCTTCGCACTCGGGCTCTGCGGGTGTCACCAGGTGCACCTGGAGAATCCCTACGGCGAAGGGGAGATCGACATCCTCGATCACCTCTTCTCCGTCTCGGCGGCGGACGACCAGCACGCCGTGGCCGTCGGCTACTACGGCGCGGCCTACTGGACGGCGGACGGGGGCAACTCCTGGCGCAAGGGCGAGACGAACACCCTGGCATCGCTCTACAACGTCTCGATGGCCGACGGCAAGGTCGGATGGGCCGTGGGCCAGCGCGGCCTGGTGCTGCGAACGGAGGACGGGGGCCAGACCTGGACGGCCCAGGACAACCTCAAGGTCGGCGAGGGCTCGGACCTCTTCGGCGTCTACGCGCTCGACGCGCAGACGGCTTGGGCCGTCGGCGTCTGGGGCTCGCGCATCAAGACCGAGGACGGCGGCAAGACCTGGGTCGACCACTCGCTCACCATCGACGAGCAGCACCCCCAGTTCGTGTGGCTGGCTCCGGTCGAGCAGGACAAGGTGCGCCGCGGCGAGAAGGTGTACGAGGACGTCTCGCTCAACTCGGTCACCTGTCTCCGGCCGCCGGAGCGCCACTGCTGGTTGATCGGAGAGTTCGGCTACATCTTCTTCTCCGACGACCTGGGCGCCACCTGGGAGCGGGCCAAGATCGAGGGCTCGGTCGAGGTGCCGCCCATCGAGTTCGAGTACAACGTGACCGACATCCCCGCGGATGCGGTGCCCCAGCTGGAAGCGTTCGCGGCCTCGGTCGCCGACTCGGCCCATCTGAACGTGGCCGTGGAGCCGGTGAGCAACGCGCGCGAGATCCGCAACTTCGGCCGTGGCGAAGACCCGACCGAGCTGTTCGAGATCATGGAGGCGCGCGCGCAGGAAGTGCGCTCCGTGCTGGAGGACGCGGGCATCAACTCGGACCGGCTGCGCATGCGCGGCCAGCCGCCGTGGGACTACGAGGACTTCCTGGAGGACGACCCCGAGTTCCTGAGCCGCTACCTGGACGGCCGCGACAAGGGCCTGCCGGGCGTCCGGGTGCGGGTGATCCAGAACCCGTATCTCTTCACCATCCGCTTCGCGAACGCGAAGGAGGGGCTGATCGCGGGGCTGGGGGGCGTGATCCTCCAGAGCGCGGACGGAGGCCGCAGCTGGCTGTACCGCGACACGGACCGCAAACAGGCGCTCTTCTCCGTGGCCGCCAGCGGCGGCCGGGCCGTGGCGGTGGGCGAGAAGGGACTGGCGCGCTTTTCCGAGGACGGCGGCCAGACCTGGTCGCCGGGCGGCGACGATCGGTTTCCCGACATCTTCACCTTCATGCGCGACGTGAGCTTCGCGCCCGGTGGCCGGGTGGGCTTCATCGTCGGCCAGACGGGGATGATCCTCCGCAGCCAGGACGCGGGGATGCGCTGGGAACCCGTGCTGTCCGAAGCGGTGCGCGCCAGCACCTCGGCCGAGAGTGGCTGACCCGCGGGGCGGGGTGTGTTTGCCCCACTAGGCCACGCCGCATCTCAAGCCGGCAACTGCAGTGTCCGATGGCGTAGGTTGGCTTGCAGAACCTGAGTCACCCCTTTCGGGGCGGGATGGCGCGGTGGCCGAGTTCGCGGATGCGAAAGTTCTGATCGTCGACGACAGTCGCTTCGATCGCGAGATGGCCAGGGAAGCGTTGGCTTCCTCGGTGCGCGTGGAATGCTGCGAGCACGGGGCGGCGGCTCTGGCCTCCCTGCAGCAGGAGCCGGCCGACATCGTCGTCTCCGACATCACCATGCCGGGCATGTCGGGCGTCGAACTGCTCGAGCGCATTCGCCGCGAACACCCCGGGACCGACGTCATCCTGTTGACCGCGAGCCCGACGGTGGACACGGCCGTCCAAGCCCTGCGCATGGGCGCCACCGACTACATGATGAAGCCGATCCACGCGGAGCAGCTGGAGCGGGTCATCGAGCAGACGCTCTCGCGGCGCCGGCTCTTGGAGGAGAACCGCCGCCTGCGCGACGCCATGCGCACGGTGGAGGCCTGCAACAGCCTGACCAGCGTGCTGGAGCCCGGCGAGGTCTACGCGGCCGCGCTCGACCTGTTGCTGAACTGCCTCTCGCGGCTGCGCGGACTGGCCGTTTTTCACCGGACGTCCTTGCCGGCTCAGGACGCGGTGGCGTTCCGGGGCCTGTCCGAAGCCGAGGCCCGCGACTTGCGTCAGATCCTGGTCGAGGACAAACCCGTCGACGTGGAGTCTCTCGACCGCATCGAGCTGGTGGACCGCAGCCCCGTGCACGAGGCGCTTCGCAGCGTGGGGCTTCCCGCCCAGACGCTGATGGCGGTCCCGATCCAGGGACGCGAGGGGGAAGCGGGCATCCTGTGGATCTTCGAGGACGGTCGCCGCTTCGAATCCGACGAGTTCGAGCGGGCCGCCATCGTGCGCGGCTACGCCGCGGCCGCCCTGCGCAACGCCGAGCGCTACCACCAGGCGAAGGAGCGCGCCTTCCACGACGACGTCACCGAGGTCTACAACGCCCGCTACCTGTTGGGCGCGACCGAGAACGAGATCCGGCGCGCCGAGCGCTACAAGCAGGAGCTCTCGGTGTTGTTCCTGGATCTGGACCGGTTCAAGCTGGTGAACGATCGCTTCGGGCACCTGGTGGGATCCCAGACGCTGCGCGAGCTGTCGCAGCTCTTGCTGCAGTGCGTGCGGCAGGTCGACGTGCTGGCCCGCTACGGCGGCGACGAGTTCACGATCATCCTGGTCGACACGGGGCACGAGGAAGCGCTGGTGATCGCGGAGCGGATTCGCCGCACGGTGGAAGAGCACGTGTTCGAAGCGGGGCGCGACGCCACGTTGCGGCTGACCGTCAGCATCGGCGTCGCCACCTTCCCGGAGCACGGACGCCAGCGGGACCCGATTCTCGACAGTGCCGACAAGGCCATGTACTGGGCCAAGTCCCGGGGCCGCAACCGAGTCGGCTCCGCAGCGCGCCTGGAGGACTGAGCGCAGCTCGCCGGATCCCTCTGGGGAGTGCGCGGTCCGGAGAGCCGGCCCGCAAGCGGCCGGCGCGGCGGGCTTCGGCCCACCCGTGCCGCCCCCGCCACGACGCCCGCCGCGAAACGCGGCAGTGCATGGCGCAAGCCGGCGGGATGCCTTACAACACCAGCGCCATGACGACCACCGACATTTCGACGACGCCCCCGACCGATGGGGAGAAGATCACGCTGGGCTCCGGCGGCGAGCTGAACGTGCCCGCCCGCCCGATCGTGCCCTTCATCGAAGGGGACGGCACCGGGCCGGACATCTGGGCCGCTTCCGTGCGCGTCTTCGACGCGGCGGTCGAGAAGGCCTACGGGGGCGAGCGCAAGATCGCCTGGTTCGAGGTGCTCGCCGGCCAGAAGGCCTTCGACCAGACCGGCAGTTGGCTGCCGGACGCCACGCTGGACGCGTTTCGCGAGTACCTGGTCGGCATCAAGGGACCGCTGACGACGCCCGTGGGCGGCGGCATCCGCAGCCTGAACGTGGCCCTGCGCCAGATCCTCGATCTCTACGTCTGCCTGCGTCCGGTGCGCTGGTATCCGGGCGTGCCCAGTCCCGTGCGCACGCCGGAAGACGTGGACATGGTCATCTTTCGCGAGAACTCCGAGGACATCTACGCGGGGGTGGAGTGGAAGGCCGAGTCGCCGGAGGCCCAGAAGGTCATCCGCTTCCTGCAGCAGGAGATGGGCGTCGAGAAGATCCGGTTCCCCGACAGCTCGGGGATCGGCATCAAGCCCGTCTCGCGCGAAGGCACCGAACGCCTGGTGCGCGCCGCGATCGACTACGCCATCGCCAATGGCCGCGAGAGCGTCACGCTGGTGCACAAGGGCAACATCATGAAGTTCACGGAGGGCGCCTTCCGCGACTGGGGCTACGAGCTCGTGCGGCGCGAGTACGCCGGCAAGGCCGTGGGCTGGGACGACTGCGACGGCAAGCCGCCCGCGGGCCAGATCCTGGTGAAGGACGCCATCGCGGACATCACGCTCCAGCAGGTGCTGACGCGCCCGCGCGAGTTCGACGTGATCGCCACCATGAACCTGAACGGCGACTACCTCTCGGACGCCCTGGCGGCCCAGGTGGGCGGCATCGGCATCGCGCCCGGCGCCAACATCAACTACCAGACCGGCCACGGCATCTTCGAGGCCACCCACGGCACCGCTCCCAAGTACGCGGGCCAGGACAAGGTGAACCCCAGCTCGGTGATCCTGTCCGGCGTCATGATGCTGACCCACATGGGCTGGAAGGAGGCCGCCGACCTGATCGAGACGGGA